>JAFDZG010000047.1 GCA_018267065.1 Bacteroidota bacterium | reverse complement strand
CCGTTCGTGCCCGTCACGGTGAGGGTGTAGGTGCCGGCGGTGCAGGCTTGCGGGTTCTGGTCGGTGCTGGTAAAGCCGCCGGGGCCGCTCCAGCTGTAGGTTCCGTTGCCCGTGCCTTGCAGCGTCACGCACTGGTTGTTGCAGGTGATCACGCCGCCAGCGGCCTGTGCGCCGGGCGCGGTGATGTCCTGGTCAACCATGGCGGTGGCCGTGGCACTGCACCCGTTGCTGCCGGTGACGGTAAGGGTGTACGTGCCCGGTACGCTTACTACGGGGTCTTCCTCCGTGGAGGTGAACCCGCCGGGCCCGCTCCAGGAGAAGCTGCCCACGCCGCTGCCGTTCAGGGTGACGGTGGTGTTGGTGCAGGTGAGGGTTCCGCCCTGGGCGCCCGCATCGGGCACGCTGTTGTCCAAGGTCACCTCCGCAGTGGTGGTGCTGGTGCAGCCGTTCGTGCCCGTCACGGTGAGGGTGTAGGTGCCGGCGGTGCAGGCTTGCGGGTTCTGGTCGGTGCTGGTAAAGCCGCCGGGGCCGCTCCAGCTGTAGGAGCCGTTGCCCGTGCCTTGCAGGGTAACGCACTGGTTGTTGCAGGTGATCAAGCCGCCAGCGGCCTGTGCGCCGGGAGCGGTGATGTCCTGGTCAACCATGGCGGTGGCCGTGGCACTGCAACCGTTGCTGCCGGTGACGGTCAGGGTGTACGTGCCGGGCACGCTCACTGTCGGGTCTTCCTCCGTGGAAGTGAAGCCGCCGGGCCCGGTCCAGGAGAAGCTGCCCACGCCGCTGCCGTTCAGGGTGACGGTGGTGTTGGCGCAGGTGAGGGTTCCGCCCTGGGCGCCCGCATCCGGAACGCTGGTATCCTGTGTCACTTGGGCGATGGCTTGGCTGGTGCAGCCGTTGATGGTGTCGGTGACGGTCAGTGTGTACGTTCCCGGGCTTGAGACGGAGGGGTCTTCCAGCGCGCTGGTGAATCCACCTGGGCCGCTCCAGCTGAAAGCAGTGCCAGTGGTTGTGCTGCCGCCATTGAGTGTCACCGAGGTCAGGGAACACGTCAATACATCACCGGCAGCTGCACTGGCGTTTGGCGATGCCATGTTCATGGTAACCACGGCCACATCACTGCTGGTGCAGCCCGTTTGAGGGTTGGTAACCACCAGTGTGTACGTCCCTGCGGCGTTCACAACGGGCGTTGCCGTGTTGGCCCCGCTTTGGATATTTCCACCGTTGGAGGCGGTCCATGTGAAAGTCACACCTCCGGTAGACGATGATCCGTTCAGGGTAACTTGCCCATTGGTGGCGCAAGTGATCACCTGGTCCGCCCCGGCATTTGCACCAGGCGTTCCATTGGTGCCGATGGAAGTGGACAAATGAAGCGTGCAGCCGTGTGCGTCCGTGACGTCCACGGAATAGTTGCCGGGCGCCAACCCGTTTATGGAAGCTCCGGTGTTGCCCGTGCTCCACAAATAGGTGTAGGCCGTTGTACCGCCAGACACGTTTGCCGTTGCGGCGCCATCATTGTTGCTGCAGGTTGCATTTGTGGCATTGATCGATCCCGCAAGGACCGCCGGTTGGGTCACGGTGAAGGTGTGCGAAGTTTGGCATCCATTGTTGTCCGTGACCTGCACGGTATAGTTTCCAGCGGCGAGGTTGCTGATGGTTGCCCCCGACCCGCCATTGCTCCATGAATAGGTGAACGGTGCCACGCCCGTGGAGGCGGCAGTGATGGAGCCGTCGTTTGCCCCGTTGCAGGATACATGGGTCACTGTGCCGTTGGCTTCAATGAGCTTCACGGTCACCACTTGGTCTGCGGCACCTGCCAAGATGCAGGCATCACCGCCGATGATGCGGCGGATGAAAGTTTTCTCCGTCACCGCCCCGATCAGGGATCCCGGCAAATTCTGGCCCGTTGCCCCGGCAATGTCCACCCAGTTGGTGCTGTCCGTGCTGATCTGCCATTGGAAGGTGGTGGCCGAACCGGGGGAAGGAGGCGTGGATGCCACGTTGTTTCGCACAATGGTGGGCAGTGCATAGGCAGGCAAGCTGCCGGTGATGTCCCCGGGAACGCTTCCGGCGCATACACTTTGGTTGCCACTGATCGTGTTTCCCAGCAGGTCCGGCGGGTTGGCCCACACCACCACGCCAGGTTCGTACTGGCTGCTGTTTTTGGTGGTGTTAAGAGCGCCTTGGGTCAATGGAATGTTGTTGGAAAGAGAGGTGACGATGGTGTAGATGCGGCAATTGCTGAACTTGATGCCGCGCTCGCCAACAGGGTCGTAATCATCGTTGCTGCCGCCGTAGTATGTGCTGAAGATGAGCGAGGAGAGGTCTGCACCCAGCTTGAGGAACACCTTGTCGTTCTGGCCCATATTGGTGGCTTGCAAGGGTGTGTTCGGCGCAGCGCTCACCGGGAAGTTGGTGCTGTTGGTATAGGCGAACACGTACACGTCGTTGTTCTGGTCCGTGTTCAGGCCCATCATGTTCACTTCGTTGGCGGAGCCTCCGACATAGGTGCTGCCCGAGAAGCTCTGGCTCGTGCTCATCCGCGCCACGAAGAGGTCGTTGGTGCCTCCGTTGTAGCTGTTGTCGTAGACGCCGCTGGCTGAAATGTTGCTGCTGGCAAGGCCGGAGGTGGTTCCGCCGAAATAGATCTCGCTGCCGCTGGTGGCCATGGACATGCACAGGATGGCCGTGGACTTGTTGCTGGCGGATTGGAAGTAGGAGGACCAAGTGGTGGTGCCACTGCCGGTTACCCGTTGGAGGAAACCATCCTCTGTGCCGCCGCGGGTGGATTGCCGCGGGCTGAGGGTGGGGAAGTTTGAGCTTTTGGTGCGCCCGCCGATGAAGATGTCGCCGGAAGCTGTGTCGTAGAGCATGATCTGTGCAAGGTCATCGCCGGAGCCTCCGTAGTTCTTCATCCATTGCACGGCGCTCAAGTCCTGGTTGATGCGGAACAACAGCACATCGTCGCCGCCGCTGTTGCTGTTCACGGCGCCGCTGCCGGAGTTGGTGGTGGCCAAGTTGGTGCTGGTGGTGTAGCCGCCCATGATCACATCGCCGTTGGGCGCGATGCGCAGGTCGAAGGCATAGTCCGTGCCGCCGCCTCCGATCACGGCAGATTTGATCGAGTTGCCCGCCGTATTGATCTTCAGCACATATACGTTCTCGTTGCTCTGCGCCCGCTGGTCCACGCTGCTGCCGGAGAAGGCGCTGCCGCCGAGCAGGGGGAAATCGGTGCTGAAGGTGTAGCCGGTGATGTACAAGTTGCCATCGGGGCCCTGTTCCATGGCGTACGGGTTCTCCGTGTTGTTGCCACCGATGTAGGTTTGCCACACACGGGTGCCGCTGCCCCCGATGGTGGCCGGCTCCAAGTACTTGCCCACCACCATGTCGTAGGCTCCGTTGGTGCTGGTGTCGAAAGCGCCGGGCGTGATCTGGTCGGTGCCGCCGCTCACGCGGGAAACCACATAGATGGCGCCATCGTTGGGGTCAACCCAAATGCAGTGGCCGTGGTTGTCCGAGTTGGAAGCCGTGGTCATCCAAGTGGCCCAGCGCAGTGCTATGGGGTCGATCACCAACGTTTCGCCCTTGTCATATTGGCCTAAACGGAAACGGAGGGTGTTCTTGCCTTCCACCACATAGGCAGCCTCCACGCTGCGTTCCTTTCCTTGTCCGCGCTGGTACACCACCGGTGCCGGGTAAACAATGTTGCCCAAACTGGTGGTAAGCACGAGTTCACCCCGGTTGTTCACCTCCATGTGGTCAATCCCGTCGAAAGTGATGGCGATCTGGTTCGGATCGCTTCCTGGCTTGCAGATCACATCATACTCCAAGGAGCCGTCCTCGGCAGGGTAGTAGCGCACGTCGATGTTCCGGTAGGTGTTCTTGTACCATACTTCCTGGAAGCTGCGCACATCCATTGCGGCGATACTGCCTTGGAAGTAGTTGGCCATGCCTTCATGGCTTGCACGGGCCTCCACCCGCATGTCTGCCAAGGTGCCGTTGAAATTCAGTTTCCAGCTATGGCCACGCTTGTGCCAAACCGGCACAGTGGCCCGCATGCCGTCTTGGATGGCCTTTTCATAGGCCACTCCGGCTTGTTGGAACTGTTGGAGCGTGGCGGGGTCAAAGGCGGTTACCACCATGCCCGATGCCGTGGCAACGGCTTGGCCCATGGGCAGGTCGGCACGGTAAAGCACCGGGGCGGAGAATTGGCCCTTGTTCTCCACGAAATGGATCTCGCGGTCGTGCTCATTGAGCAGGCCGGAAAGGTCGTCGTGGTTGTGCCCGGCATCTTTTGTAATGCGGGCTGGAAGTGCCGCAGCCTGGGCCCATCCTGAGGTGGACAGGGCACCTGCCATGCACAGCACCATGGCAAGTTTGATCAACGGGTAGAGGTATGCCTTCATCATTGCTTAGGGTGTGGAATGAATTTGTTTTAGGCAGTTGGATCCATGATCCGGTTTGCCAAATATTCCGGAGATTGGATTCCATTGTCAAGTGTTCGTCTATGGAAAAAGGCAATTCGTATGGCGATACGTGGCATTGGTCTTATAGCTGGGTTCGGTTGCCGTGAGTGGGATGGGCGCGTTGTTCAAAACTTTTATCGATGAAATTTGGCGGTTTCTTGCCGGTGTGGTTAATTGTGCGTCAGTAAGTAGACGGAAAACCCGTCAAGCTGAAGAAGAACCGATGGATCAATTGAAGATCGGCCAAGACGCGCCGGACTTTCAAGGTGTGGACCAGGATGGCAGCCCCATCAGGCTGGCTGATTTTAAAGGCCGGAAACTGGTGCTGTATTTCTATCCCAAGGATGATACGCCCGGATGCACGGCGGAAGCTTGCAGCCTGCGGGATGGCCATGCGGCCTTGCGCAAGGCGGGCTATGAAGTACTTGGAGTCAGTCCCGACAAGTCGTCCAAGCACAGCAAGTTCGCTGCCAAGTATGCCTTGCCGTTCCGTCTGCTCGCCGATCCCGAAAAGGAAGCCGCCAAGGCTTATGGCGTATGGGGCCGCAAGAAATTCATGGGGCGGACGTATGATGGCATCCTTCGCACCACGTTCCTGATCGACGAAAAGGGTGTCATTACGGACATTATCCGTGATGTGCGCACCAAGGACCATGCCGCCCAGGTCCTTGAAAACCGGATACACGGCGGCCATTGAAAACACGCAACCACATAAAAACAGAAAGCATGGCAACGGAGATCAACAAAGACAAGCTGAAGGCGCTGCAGCTAACGATGGACAAGATGGAGAAGTCCTTCGGCAAGGGCGCCATCATGCGCATGGGCGATGATGCCATCGAAAAGGTGGAAGTGATCCCATCGGGCTCCATCGGGTTGGACCTGGCCTTGGGCGTAGGCGGCTATCCCAAAGGCCGGATCGTGGAGATCTTCGGCCCGGAAAGCAGCGGTAAAACCACCTTGGCGATCCATGCCATCGCGGAATGCCAGCGCAACGGCGGCATTGCGGCCATCATCGATGCGGAGCATGCGTTCGATCGTTTTTATGCCGAAAGCCTGGGCGTGGACACGGAGAACCTGTTGATCAGCCAGCCTGACAACGGGGAGCAGGCGCTGGAGATAGCGGACAACCTGATCCGTTCCGGTGCCATTGACATTCTGGTGGTGGACAGCGTGGCGGCACTTACCCCGCGTGCCGAGATCGAAGGGGAAATGGGCGATAGTGCAGTGGGCATGCAGGCACGCCTGATGAGCAAGGCCTTGCGCAAGCTCACTTCCACCATCAGTAAAACGGGCTGCTGCTGCATCTTCATCAACCAGCTCCGCGAGAAGATCGGGGTGATGTTCGGCAACCCCGAAACAACCACCGGCGGCAATGCCTTAAAGTTCTACGCGTCCATCCGGTTGGACATCCGCCGTTCCAATCAGATCAAGGAGGGGGAGAGCGTGCTGGGCAACCGCACCAAGGTAAAGGTGGTGAAGAACAAGGTGGCCCCCCCGTTCCGCAAGGCGGAGTTCGACATCATGTACGGCAAGGGCATCAGCAAAACGGGCGAGATCATCGACATGGGCGTGGAGCTTGGCATCATCAAGAAGAGCGGCAGCTGGTTCTCCTATGAGGACACCAAGCTGGGCCAAGGCCGCGATGGCGTGCGCCAGTTGCTGGAGGACAATTCGGAACTGTGCACCGAGCTGGAGGCACGGATCAAAACAGCCATGGAGAACACGCCGGCCGTTGCCGTTGCCTGATCCACTGCGCACGCCCCTCGCTTTCCGTGGCGCCACGGATGAGGGGCCGGGTTACTTTTGCCCGCCTTCGGACATTAAGCCAAGATGTTCCGGGGGTGGGCAAAATCCTTCCGTGGGCATACCGTTGATGAAGACCAGTAAGTTGCTCTTTGGCTTGTGCGCCATCTTGGTTGCCATGGCCTGTGGCGGACCTGCAAATGGCCCCGGAAACAGCCCGGTCCTTCCCAAGGACCTCTTTCAAGCAGCATTGGACTCCGTGAATGCACGGATCGTCCGCAATCCGAACAGGGCTGCGCTGTACGACGACCGTGCGCAGGTCTACCTCACGGTGGACAGCTTGAAGCCGGCCTTGCGCGACATGGAACGGGCCGTGAAACTGGACAGCACCAATGTGAACCTCCGGTTGCGCTTGGGCGATCTGTATTACCGAATGGTCAAGGTTGGAAATGCCAAGGGCCAGTTTGAAGCGGCATCCCGGTTGGATCCCTCCAACACCTCAGCGATCCTGAAGCTGGCCGAGATCCAATTGGTGCTTCGCAACTATGCCAAGAGCATGGACCTGGTGAATGATGCATTGCGAAAGGATGAACATGCTGCCCATGGTTATTTCCTCAAAGGGTGGATCTACATGGAAACGGGGGATACGGCATTGGCGTTGAGCAGTTTCAGGACGGCGGTTGAACAAAACACCCAGGACTATCCGGCGTACATCATGCTCGGCAAGATCAGTGCTGCCCGGCACGATCCCTTGGCCGAGCAGTACTATTCAACGGCGATCAACCTAAAGCCTAAGAGCGTGGAGGCTTGGTACAACAAGGGCATGTTCCTGCAGGAAAACGGAAAGGACAGCGCGGCACTTGATTGCTACCGGCAGATCATGAAGCTGGACAGCAACAACGCACTGGCCTGGTACAACACCGGCTTCATCCGCATGGAACATTTTCATGACGCGGAAGGATCCAAAAAGGATTTCAGCAAAGCCATCTCCCTGGCACCCTCATACACCAACGCGTGGTACAACCGGGGCTTGGCCATGGAGCGCACCGCACAGCTTGACAGTGCCGCAGCGAACTATGAAATGGCCTTGACCCTGGACCCCAACCATGCTTTGGCCGCTGCAGGCCTGGACAGGTTGCAGTCCAAAGGAGTGCGCATCAAGATCCGGGAAGGGAAAGGCAAAGGCACCATGGCTGGCCAATGAGGCCTTGGGAAGGGCCGGCCCGGTGAATGCCAACCGGCAACCGGCATGGCCCATTACTTTCGCCGAACATCAATTGTGCCGTGCAGCTAA
The DNA here is from genome assembly GCA_018267065.1 of Bacteroidota bacterium. Classification (GTDB taxonomy): domain Bacteria; phylum Bacteroidota; class Bacteroidia; order Flavobacteriales_F; family PHOS-HE28; genus PHOS-HE28. The sequence goes on along the minus strand of JAFDZG010000047.1, from coordinate 3,206 downwards.
CATTCCTCGGTACCGGTACCAGCCAAGGCGTTCCCGTGATCGCCTGCACCTGTGCCGTTTGCCGGAGCAACGATCCGCGCGATAAGCGCACACGGACTTCCGTGCTGGTGGAGGTGAACGGAACAAGGTTGCTCATCGATGCCGGGCCTGATCTGCGGCAGCAAATGCTGCGCGAAGGCATTTCCGACCTGGACGCAGTGCTGCTTACCCATGAGCACATGGACCACATTGCGGGCCTGGACGACACCCGTGCGTTCAGCTTTGTGCACGAGCCCCCGCGAGACATTCCCATCTATGCCAACCGGGCCACCCTGGAAGCGGTAAAACGCGTCTACTCCTATGCCTTCAAAACCTCCCGCTATCCCGGTGTGCCCCGGTTCAGCATGCACCCGGTGGGAGATAGCCCATTCATGATCGCGGATGTGGAAGTGCGGCCGGTGGAAGTGATGCACCTGCACATGCCCGTGCTTGGGTTCCGAATCGGCGGCCTTACCTACCTGACGGATGCCAAAACCATTGCGGCTTCGGAAAAGCAGAAAATGTTGGGCAGCCGGGTGCTTGTGGTAAACGCGCTGCGGAGGAAGGAGCACATTTCCCATTTCAACTTGGAGGAAGCGTTGGCGTTGATCGGGGAACTGGCCCCGGAGCGCGCATACCTTACCCACATCAGCCATTTGATGGGAACTCATGCATCCGTGCACCTGCCCGCGAACGTAGCCTTGGCCTACGACGGCTTGAAGGTGGACCTTTGAGCGGCGCCCCAGGAGCACGCTGCCGCGGGCATCCTTCAGCAGATCGCATCCCCGCAAGCGCTGTCTTCGCATCTTTGCCCCCATGGCCCTCAGCTCAGCATTGTTGGACCAGGCCGTGGACCAGTTGGCCTCCTTGCCCGGCATTGGGCGCCGCACAGCCATGCGGCTGGCGCTGGACTTGCTGCGGCGCGACGTGCATGAAGTGGCGCGGTTCAGCGAGGCCGTGCGCAACATGCGTGAACAGGTGCAGTATTGCACGCAATGTTGCAACATCAGCGACAGGCCGGTGTGCGACATCTGTTCAGACCCCAACCGTGATGCCTCCATGATCTGCATCGTGGAGGACATCCGCGATGTGATCGCCATAGAAAACACCCATCAGTTCAAGGGTCTGTACCATGTGCTGGGCGGCGTGATCAGCCCCATGGACGGCGTGGGGCCCGATGACCTGCACGTGGCGGAACTGTTCATGCGCACCGCGAAGGGAGGCATCCGCGAAGTGGTGCTGGCATTGGGCGCCACCCTCGAAGGCGATACCACGAGCTTCTTCCTGAGCCGCAAGCTGCAGGAAGCCGGCATTGCAGTGAGCATGATCGCCCGCGGCATCAGCATCGGCGGCGACCTGGACCAAGTGGATGAAGTAACACTGGGCCGCAGCATCACCGACCGGAAGCCATACGGGCCCAACACCCGCACCTGAAGGAGCCCCACCAAGCACCCGTGCCCTTTCCGGACAGCCATGCAGCTCAGCGTCGTCATCGTAAACTACAATGTGAAGGCCTACCTGGAGCAGTGCCTGCGTTCGGTTTATGAGGCGCTGAAAGGCGTGGACGGCGACGTGTTCGTGGTGGACAACTTGAGCACCGACGGGTCGGTGGAGATGGTCCGTGAGAAATTCCCACGGGTGAAGTTGATCGCGAACAAGGAGAACGTTGGTTTCAGCCGCGCCAACAACCAGGCCATCAAGGCCAGCAATGCGAAGTACGTGCTGTTGCTGAACCCGGACACCGTGGTGGGCGAGGAGGTGTTCAAGACCGTGGTGGCCTTCATGGACGCGCACCCGAAGGCAGGCGGGCTTGGCGTGAAAATGATCGACGGACGCGGCAAGTTCCTCCCCGAGAGCAAGCGGGGGCTGCCCACCCCAACGGTGGCATTCTTCAAGATCATCGGCCTATCGCGCATCTTCCCCAAGAGCAGGCTCTTCGGCAGGTACCATTTGGGCCATCTGCCCGAAGATCAACGGGCACCGATCGAGATACTCTCGGGTGCCTGCATGTTCCTCCGCAAGGAAACCCTGGACCAAGTAGGGTTGCTGGATGAGAGCTTCTTCATGTACGGCGAGGACATCGACCTGAGCTACCGCATTACCCTTGGCGGCTACGAGAACTGGTACTTACCGGAAGCGGGGATCATCCACTACAAGGGCGAGAGCACCAAGAAGAGCAGCGTGAACTATGTGTTCGTGTTCTACAACGCGATGGCCATTTTCGCCCGGAAACACTTTGCCCGCCGGGGGCCGCAACTGTTTTCCCTGGTGATCAGGGGAGCCATCTACCTAAGTGCGGCGGCTGCATTGGTGGCCCGGTTCCTGCGTGGGGCGATCTTGCCCATGACCGACCTGGCTTTGATGTTCATCGGGCTGCTCCAATTGAAAGAACACGATAGCGCGGCTCCCGGGGACATGGGCGAGATTGCTGCCTTCGCAATTGGCTCAGCTTGCATCATGGCCTTCTTCGGGGCGTACGACAGGCCCATGCGCTGGGGCAGCATCGGCAAAGGACTTGTGGCCTTGATCCTGGTGGGGGGCGCAATGGCTGAATGGCAGCATGCCTTCCCATTGCCTTTCATATTGAAGTTCATGGTGGTGGCAGGCGTGTTCGCCGGGGTGCGGCTGTTGTTGCCGTTGGCAAGAATGGGCCGGCAAGGCCCCATGGCCATGCACCGGGCAAGGATCTTGGCGGCTGGTTCACGGATTGAAGCCGAGCATGCCTTGGCCTTGTTATGGCAAACCCATTTTGGCTTGGCCAAGGGGATGGTAGTGGGCATGGAACAGGTGAATGCCCCTGATGGGGCCGATACCCTGCGTAACATGGTAAGGCGCGATCGCGTGGATGAAGTGGTGTTTTGTGCCAAGGACCTCTCCATGCAGCGCATCATCCTGTTGATGGAACAACTGGGTTCGGCCGGTGCCACGTTCAAGATCGCCCAACCGTCTTCCGTGTTCATCATAGGGCCAAGTTCCACGGAAAGCTTGCAGGACCTGCTGGTGCTGCGCGACCATGCCGTGAACAGTTCAAGTGCGCGCCGCAGGCGGCGCATCCTGGACCTGCTGCTCGCTTTCGTTCTGCTTGGCACGCTTCCGGCCGGTATCTGGTTTGTCCGGTCCAAGGCCGGCTTCTTAAAGAACCTGTTCATGGTGCTCAAGGGCAAACGCACCTGGCTGGGCTACCGGGG
>JAFDZG010000046.1 GCA_018267065.1 Bacteroidota bacterium | reverse complement strand
GTGAACGTGCAACCGGCGTGGGAGTGGACCCGGGTGTCCATCACCTTCACGCCGAGCCAGGACATTCATTCCATCATGATCGGCGGGGCGTGCGATACGCCTGCATCGCTTTCGGGCACCACGCTTACCGATCCCTCCACCGGCGAGACGTACAGCGCCATGCCCTATTTTGTCGTGGACGACCTGATGCTCACCATTGCCGGTGACCAATCCCTGCAGCCCGTGGGCGCATCGGGAACCATTTGTGGGTCGGATGCCCAAGCGGTTTCCACGCCGCCCGCCGGTGCCACAAATTTCCAGTGGTATGCCAATGGAGTTGCCATTCCAGGCCAAACCGGCCAAACCTTGGACATCTCCGGACTGAGCCTTGGCGGCGGCAATTACACCATGGCCAGCCAAGTGAACGGGCAATGCCTGATGGGGAGCACTTATGTGCCACCTGCGGTTAGCCCCACGCCGTACCCGGCACTGTCCCCCCTTTCGGGATGCTCACCGCTCACCGTGCTGTTTGCCGATACCACGGGGCTGGGCACGCACACGGTGCAATGGACCTTGGGCGATGGCACCACCAGCGCTGACAGCAGCTTTGCCCACACCTATTCAACGCCTGGCAGCTATGATGTAAGCCTTACCGTGCAGAATGACGCCGGCTGCATGGGGGATACCGTACTTGCCAACGCCATCACCGTATTTCCGGGGGTAAACGGCGGGATTACCGCCACACCGAACCCGGTGGATGCGGAAGACCCGGTGGTGCAATTGAACGGATCGGCTACCGGCAACATCCTTTCCTGGTGGTGGGACCTCGGTGTTGCCGATCCGGCTTCGTCGGTCAACCAAACACTCAACGCCACTTTCCCTGATGAACCCGGGGATTATCCGGTGATGCTGGTGGTAACCTCCGCGAACGGATGCGTGGACACGGTGCGCTCGGTAGTGACGGTGATCAACCCCGGCGTGATCGAAATGCCGAATGTGTTCAGCCCGAACCAGGACGGGCTGAACGACCATTTCGTGCCGATGGATTACAAGGGCGCGCCGGGGCAACTGGACATCTACAACCGGTGGGGGCAGTTGATCTTCACCACGCGGGCCATCGCTGCGGGCTGGGGCGGCCGGGATGCGCCGGACGGCACGTACTTTTACACAGTAACGCCCGACGACCCAGCTGCAGCCAAATCCACGGGGCACGTAACCTTGGTACGATGAGCACAACGGGGCAGCATATCACCCTGCGCGCGGCAGTGCTGGCAACGGCACTTTGCGCCTTGGTGCCGTTGCACGCTCAACTGATCATCAACCAATCCCAAGCGCCCACCACGCTGGTGCAGAACGTCTTGATGGGCCCGGGCGTCTTCGCCACAAACGTCACGTTTAACGGTAGTCCGGGCAACGTCGTGGTCCCCACGGGTGTAGGGCCGTCGGAAATCGGCCGGTTCAATGGCTCGAACACCTGTCTGGGGCTCAATAGCGGGATATTCCTGTGTACGGGTGTAGCCAGTTCCCACCTTCCTGGCCCTAATGACCAGCTTGATGCACCGGGCGGAGGTGTCGTCTTCGGCGGAGGTGTGCCGTCATTCCCGACCCCGGATATCGACCTGAGTCATTTGACGGGGTGGCCCAACTGGCAGGTGAGCGGGGGCGGCAACATCCATTCCAAGGCGTTGCTGGAGTTTGACTTCGTACCGACCCAGGATATGATCAGTTTCCGCTATGTCTTCAGCTCGGAGGAGTATGAGACATGGGCATGCAGCCAATACAACGACGTGTTCGGCTTCTTCATCAGCGGCCCGGGCATCCCTACTAACATCAACGGACCCTTCACCAACAACGCGATGAACCTCGCCTTCATCCCCGGTTCGCTTTCGCGGGTGTCGATCAACTCGGTGAACAGCGGTCTGATGAACGCCAGCAATGCAAATGGACCATGGACTGATCCATTTGCACCCTGCTTCGCAGCAGACCCCAACTGGCAGGCCAATGCCCAATACTACCGTTACAATGGGGGACAAGGCGGCCAGGCAGGAGCCCAGTTGGAAGCCCCGTACAATTCGGACCCGTATTACATCCAACACAATGGCATGACTGTGGTGCTCACCGCCAGTGCGGCGGTGGAGTGCGGCCAGATGTACCACGTCAAGCTGGGCGTGGGCAATGTCAACGACGCCGCCTATCCCTCCGCAGTTTGGCTGGAACAAGGCAGCTTCACCAGCAGCAACCGTTTCAAGCTGACTGTTGACGCAGGCCCCAACGTGGAGTACAACGCCACGGACACCACGTTCATCGAGAACGACTGCGACAGCGTGTACCTGCGCTTCCACCGCTTGGGCGGTTTCTACTTGGACGAGTGGTTGCAGATCAGCACCGGGGGCACCGCCACCAACGGGGTGGACGTGCAGCCTGCGCTGATCGACAGCGTGCATTTCAACCAGTTGGATTCCTTCGCGATCGTACCGATCAAGGTGCCCGTGGATGCGGACGGCCTGGAGAATTTGATCGTGAACATCATCACATGCAACGGCACCCACGTGCAGACCTACGAGTTCCCCATCGACCAGCGCCCGCCGCTTGCAGTGACCCTGGAAGACACCACGCTCACCTGCCCTGCGGAGGTGACCTTGACCCCCACGGTGACGGGCGGCGGCAACGACCCGGCGGAGTACACTTACCTGTGGAACACCGGGGAGACCACGCCGAGCATCACGCACTTCGTGGATGAGACCACGCAGTTCTGGGTGCAGGTGAAGGACTGCTGGACAATGCCGGTGACGGACAGTGCCTGGGTGTTCCTGCCGGACTACCAGCCCATGGAACTGGCCTTGACGCCGGACACAGCGATCCCGTGCTTGGGCAACGCGGACCTCGCGGTGAGCGCGCAGTACGGCTCGGGCGGGTACAGCTATGAATGGACCCTGAACGGGCAGGTGCAGGGCACGGACAGCGTGTTGAACGTGCCGGCGCCCACGGCGCCGGTGTATTACGTGGCCACCGTCACCGACCTGTGCGGGGTGGAGGCAAGCGACTCCGT
>JAFDZG010000045.1 GCA_018267065.1 Bacteroidota bacterium | reverse complement strand
CGGCGCGCCGACCTGGGTGTTGAAAATGGAATGAACGGATCATTTTCATGTCGGCCCGGTTCATCGCATTGCCCTTGTGGACTTGTATATCATCCTCCATATCTGGCAGGTGCTTTACCACATCGCTCCCCAACTTGCTTACATTCGTTTGTCGTTCATTCCTTCCGGCACCTTGATCCAACACCCCATGGCATCACGATTACACCCCGTTCTGTTCAGCGCCTTTTCATTGATCACCGCCACCAGCATCTGCCAAGCCCCGTACACCTTGGTCGTAAATGGCAACATGGCCGGTTGCACGGAAAGCACCATGGTGGTGGTGCAAACGATCCCGGGCACGCTGCCCGCGCAATCCCTGGTGGTGCCGGTGGACGTGGAATGCAACTTCCACGCAGTGCTGGGACTTACCACCGCCAATGGCGGCGTATTTGCTTACGCCACTTGCAGCAACGGCACCTCCACGGGCGATTCCACGGCCTATTCATTCAGCGGCCCGGCTTCTGACACGGCGATGGTTTCCCTGAACATGGGCTGTGGTGCGACCGATGCTTGCCAATCCTGCATCAGCACGGCGCAAACCGGGCCTTTCACGGCGCTGTTTTCCAGTTGCAGCAGCGGCGGCGTTGCGCCTTACACCTGCGTATGGCTGTTGCCTGACGGCTCCGTGAGCATCGGCAACAATACCGGCTACACCTTCAGCCAGCCGGGCATCTACGGCGTATGCATGCAAACGAACGATGCAACCGGGAGCAGCAGCGTGGCGTGCGACACGGTTTATGTGGCCGAAGACGGCAGCATCAACAACACTGCCGCCACGCCGGACTGCCAAGCCGGCTTCTGGGTGCTGCAAGCCTATACCGACAGCGCTGGCGGCGGCCTGGTATCGCCGGTGCCCAATGAAGTATGGGTGGTGGACCTGAGCATCGGCAGTGCCGGCGGCAGCCAATACGCATGGGACTTCGGCGATGGCACCACCTCCGCGGAGAACTACCCCACCCACCTGTACAACGGGCCCGGCCCCTGGCAGCTCTGCCTCACCTTGGCCAACGGCAACTGCACCAGCAGCTTCTGCGACAGCGTAAGCGTGGATGAAGACGGCTACTTGAACGGGCTGGCCTTGGACGGGCATGGTGCACATCTTGAAAGTTCACCCGATGGCCGCTCTGGCGGTTTCACCCTGAACGTGGTGCCAACGCTGCCGGTAGGCATCCATGAAAGTGCTGCCTTCACCAACTTGAAACTGTGGCCCAACCCGGTGCAGGATGAACTGCACATCAGCCTGGGCAGCGTTTTTGCTGGCAGTACCCCCATCTCCGTGATAGACCTCACGGGCCGTGTGTTGACCGGGGATACGCGCACACTGCACCAAGGCAACAACACCTTGGACCTGAACACCTCAACGCTCGCTCCCGGCTTGTACATGGTGCGCATTGGTTCCGGCGCGGCAATGGGCGTTATGCGCTTCATGAAGCTCCGCTGACCGCTGCCCTGGCACAGCCATGCGGGTGCAAACACCCGTAATGCCCCGATCGGCGTCATTCGGGAAAGAAATTTTCAAGGCCACCCAACCGGAAGCATTCCATCTGCGTGTATGGAGGCAAAGAACAACCCAAAGACCATGCGCAACCTCCTACGAACGATCACATTGGCCTGTGCGGCATCCCTCGGGGTTGCAGCCATGGCCCAGGGCTACATAGTCACCATATATGGTTCCGTCACACCCTGCAATCCGGCCATGATCGGGGACACGGTCCTCGTTCAATCATTGCCCGGCACGGAACCTCAGCAAACACTGGTTGCGTATGTTACGGACAGTTGTTACTTCGGAGTGGATGCCGTGGTGACCAGCTTGACCGGAGGTTTCGCGATCACAGGCCGCTGTGGCAATGGAATGATGACATCGGATTCAGGCTTTTACAGCCTTACACCGCCACAACCGGGTCTCATTCAACTAAACTTGCAATGCGGTGGCGGACCGACGGATTGCCTTGGTGTTCCGGGAGGCACGGCGTTACCGGGCACGCCATGCACCACCTTCCTGGGCCAACCCGGCACATGGAGCGTGGACTGTGCCTGCATTGCCAATACCGCCCAGTGTGATGCCTGTTTCACCGTGGCACAAACCGGTGCCAACCCCGACGGCACAGGGGGTACGCCATGGAGCATCAGCACGTTCAACTGCTCATCCGGTCCTGCGCCCATCAGCTACACGTGGGGGCTACCGGACGGAAGCTCCAGCACGGACGCTGCACCCACCTATATCTTCAATGCACCAGGCGTATACGGGATCTGCCTCACGATCGCAACGGCCGGCTGTACATCCACACAGTGCGACACGTTGATCGTGGACAGCATGGGCTTCATTTCCAACGCACCTGCTTGGTACGATTGTGAAGGCGTCTTGTGGGGGCCGAACATACCGGGTGCTCCTTGCAATGACGGGGACAGCACCACTACGGGCGATACGTGGACGGTGGGTTGCAACTGTGAAGGACAAGGAAGCGGAACCACGGACTGCCTCGGTGTGCTGAACGGCAATGCCCTGCCCGGCACAGCGTGTACAGTGCCTGGCACCATGATCGCGGGCACGTGGAGCACCTCCTGCGTGTGCGTACCGGATTCCAATGCGCTGAATTGCGAAGCCGGCTTCTGGGCCATCCAAGCCTACGACAGCACTTCAGGCGGCATCCAGCCCATCCCCAATGAAGTGTGGGTATGGAACCTGAGCAGCGGCGGCAACGGCACCTACCAGTTCTTCTGGGACTTCGGCGACGGCACCACCTCCACCGATGCTTTCCCCACGCACACTTACAGCGGCCCAGGTCCTTGGTTGCTCTGCCTCACCATGACCTCCGGCGACCCGGCCACGGGCCAATGCACGGACACCTATTGCGACAGCCTCAGCGTGGACGCGAACGGCATCCTCAACGGCATGATCACCGGCGGCCACGTTGGCGCGGACTACAGCCGTGACGGGGGCTTCACTTTGAACGTGATCCAGGGCATTCCTTCCGGCATCGCCGAAAATGCCGGTTACCAAGGCCTCCAGCTATGGCCGAACCCGGTGGAAGAGGTGCTGAACATCACCTTCACAACCGCCGCATCGGGCACCGCTCCCATGGAGGTGATGGATCCCTCGGGCCGGGTATTGCTGGGCGGGAATGTCCGTGTGGCTGCAGGTCAGAACACGATCCACCTGCCCATGGACAAACTGGGGGCAGGCCTGTACATGGTGCGCATTGGCAACGGATCAAGCAGCGTGGCCCAGCGTTTCCTGAAGGTCCGGTAGCACAATACGATAGCTTTGGAAGGGTGCCCGCTGCAACGCGGGCACCCTTCCGCACATCGCCACATGGTCCCGGAACGCCTGATAGCCGACTGCATCCGCAAAGACCCGCGGGCGGAACAGGAACTGTACAGGGTGCTCCACCCGGTGATGATGGGGATCTGCTCACGCTACGAGCGCAACAGGCAGGATGCGGCGGCCCGCATGAACGAAGGCTTTCTGAAGGTGCTGCTGAACTTGGGAAAACGCCGGCCGGATGTGCCCTTCGAAGCTTGGATGCGCCGTATCATCATCAATACCGTGATCGATGCCTACAGGAAGGAACGCGAACGAAAAACACAGGAACGGATGGACATGCCGATGGATGCACCGACAGGCTCCGAGGTGAATGACTACCTGCGCCACATGGAAGCAGAAGCCTTCGCGGACCTGCTGCGGCAGGTGCCCGAAATGTCGCGCAAGGTGTTCAACCTCTTCGCCGTGGATGGATACAGCCACGCGGAGATCGCCGATCTGCTCGGCATCAGTGCAGGCACCTCCAAATGGCACGTATCGCATGCCCGGCAACTGCTGCAGCAAGCCATCTCCCAATTGGCCGCGCACCCGGCGGCCGCAAAGACCGTACTGCCATGAGCATCAATGAAGAATTTGACGAGCTGGCCCGGCGCAAGCTGGGGGAGCGGGATTTTCCGTTCCAGGAAAATGATTGGCAGAATGCACGGCGGAGGATCGATGCGCAGCGCACCGGGCGTGGGCGCGCTGCGATCTGGATCACGGGCGCCCTGTGCCTGCTGGGCACGGCGCTCTGGTTCGCCATGGGGCACCATGCGGCTCCAACCGGGGCACATGAACCTTCCGCCCCGCAGGCCTATGCACCCTTGGAACCCGACCAGCACACCACAGCCGTGGTGGAACCCGCGTCGCTGAAAGCCGAAACAACCGAAGCCCAGCCTGCTCTCCCGGGATCGGTCAAGGAATCACCATCCGGCAATGGAAAACAAATGAAGGCGTCCCCATCACCGAAGCACCTCAAAAAGGCAAGCGTGGAAATCCTGGGGCAACAAGGCGCCGGGACCAAAAGCAAGATCTCCGCTGGTCAACCGGATCATCAGTCCGTGAAACCGTTGGAGGCAGCGGTGCATGAGGCAACGAAAGAGGCAACCGAACGGCACCGCCCGGACATGCCCACCAGATCATCATCCATTGCCGTACCCAAGGAACCAAATGATCCAGTGAACTCAGTGCGCCCAAGTGATGGACGATCCGGAACAGCGAAAGACGACCAAGAAAGGCCGCTTCATCAGGAGGATCTCGGCTCTCCGACAATTCCCACACTCGGAGCCGCTGCAACCGCCGAAGTGCATTCGGTAAAACCACCTGCTGCCCCTGTGCCGAACAAGCCTGAGCCCGGAAAACCGAACGAACCAGTAGCGGAGGACCCCGCTCCGGCAGCTACGGACAGCAGCAAGGCGATACAGGACCCGCACGTTCCGGGTGATTCAACCACATCTGCGGCCCCAGCACATGCGGCCCCACCGATCGTGCCGGAACGTGCGCCGTGGGAGATCAGCGTACTGGGCGGCATGTTCACCACGGCAAGCAGATACACCGGTGGCAACAGCGCCGAATGGGCCAATGGCGTAGGCAGCGCCAACAGCGCAGGCTTCGGCGTTGAGTTGATGCACCTTGGCCGCCACATCGGTTTGGGGTTCGGGCTGCACTACGGCAACTACGCAGAACAAACCCGCGCGGAGGCCATTGACCGCAATATCACCAGTTTGAGCCATTACTGGTACTTGGCGGCTGTGGATACTACGCTACTGGTGATCACAGACACATTGCCCGGAACTCCCCCCGGCTACACCGGCAATCCGGTGGACACTACCGTTTATCTGCTGGCCCAGGGCACGGATACCTCCGTAACCCGCCAGCACATGCGTGATGCGCGCAATGAATTGAACCGCGTGAGCTACCTGGAGGTGCCTTTGCTTATTGATGCGCACGCGGTGCAAGGGCGCTGGAGCTTCGGGCTGCGCGGCGGCCCCACGCTGGGCTTGCTTACGGGCCGCAGGGGAAGCCTGCCAAACGAAGCCGGGGATGGCTATGTGGGCTTCAATGATGTGCCTTTCCGCGAAGTGGTGTTCGGCTACACGGCACGTGCTTACGTGCGCTATCGCTTCAATGCTGCTTGGTCCGTAGGCGTGGAGCCGGCCCTGCGCGGGCAATTGCTGAACAGCTTGAACGATGGGCAGCTGCAACGGCGAAGTGCGGCACAGGGAGTGATGCTCAGCCTTACGTACCGGCTGCGGTAGGCACTATGCCAATTCTTCGCACCAGTGCCCCATGCCGGTGAGGAGCGCCATGACGCGCTCCCGCACCTGTGCTTCCGCTTCCACGCGCAGGATGTGGTCGCAATCCTCCAGGTCGAAATTCCACTCGCCCGTGCCGGCAAGCACCAGGTCCAGCATGGGGCGTAGCACGTTCACTTGGGCAGTGCTGTTCACGGAAGTTTTGAAAACAAGGATGTCCTCTGCGGGCACCGCGTTCAACGCCTGGGGCGCATAGTGTTCAATGTGCATGGCGGATCACGTGTTCTTCACCGGGGTAAACGAACGGGCGCTTGAAATACTTTGATCACTCCGGGTAATTCTTGCCGCGCCAACCCGCACAGCGCGCCTTCCATGCTTCCTTGTACTTGGCCCGCTGCTCCGGGCCCATGTGCTGCCAGGCGTCGCGCCAATCACGTCGGCGCTCCTTCCATTTCTCGCGCTCCTCCTCGGAAAGGCTCCTCCACCAGGCCATGCGCATGCCGGCATGGCGGCCCTGCGCCCACGGCGGCCCTCCGTGCCCTCCGCGCCGGCAAGGGAAGCCGCTGAAGAGGATCTTGCAGAGCACCAGCAAGCCCATGGCTTTCCAGTAGGTGAGGGCGGCCCAGCCCGTGAGGCCGGGGACCACGGCATTCCAGAGCAGCATCACCACGAGGCTGATGAGTGCGATGGCGGTGATGGGGACCAGCGGAAAGAGCCAGCGAAAGCGGCGATAGCGGTTCATGTTCATGGCGTTTTGCCGGCTCAGGGCCGGGTCAGTTCATGGTAGGTGGTTTCCAGGCGCTCGCGCAGGTGTTGCACCGCGTAGCGCTTGCGGGAAATGATGGTCTTGATGTTCTCGCCCTGCTCTTCGGCGATCTCACGCAGGGTTTTGTCCTCCAGCTCATTTTGCACGAAAACGAGGCGTTGGTTCTCCGGCAGCTCGGCCAATGCGGCTTCCAACTCCTGCCAGAAAAGGTCGCGGAGCATGCGCAGGTCCGGGTCATCCTCCACCGCCAGCAGCAGTTGGCCGAAGCTGAACTCCCCCTCCTCGTCCTCCAGCACCATGTCGTCCAGCGCCTCGGTGCTGCCTTTGCGGTAGCGGTCGATGATCTTGTTCCGTGCCACGCGGTACAGCCAGCCGCTCATCTGCTCGATTGCCTCCACTTCAGGCTGCATGCTCAGCTGCGCCCACACGTCCTGCAGCAGGTCTTCCGCATCGGCATCGGTGGGCACGCGGGCACGGATGAAGCCGAAGAGCGCGCGGCCGAATTGGGCCACCACTTGGGCAATGCCTCCCTGTTTCCGGGTCATGGCCGTATCCATCTGCTCCGTCCCCACTATAGCAGGAACGGATGAGGGGGCGAATTACGCTAATGGATGGATCATTCACCGGGCTTGGCGTGTACGGCGCGGGGCTTTCACCAGCTCATCATCCGAATCATCTGCAAGCCCCGGCACTACCTTCACGGCATGTATGACCCCGCCACTACCAAGGCCCGGCACCTCCGCTTTATCCGCCGCTGGCTTGCCTTCTTCATGGCCGCGATGGTCTTCAGCGGCATCACGGCGGTGCCGTTGGAATGGGGCAGCCGCGTGATGGCGAACATCACCGCATCCTGGGGCGCTCCCTGGGCCGCCTGGACCAGCACCGTGGCTGCGGCCATTGCCGCGATCGGCGAACACTATCCCATGATCTTCTACGGAACGGATTGGTTGGCCTTCGCGCACCTTGTGATCGCCTTGGCGTTCATAGGGCCCTACCGCGACCCGGTGCGCAACCGGTGGGTGGTGGAATGGGGCCTGTGGAGCTGCTTCGGTGTGATCCTCCTTGCCTTCCAATGGGCGCCCGTGCGGGGCATCCCTTTCTTCTGGCGCTGCATCGATGCAGCCTTTGGTGTGATCGGGGCCATTCCGCTGTGGTTGGTATTGCGGCATACGGAAAGGCTCGCACGCTTGGAACAGGCCAGCGGCCCCAACACTTGACGTGCAGATGGAAGCAAGAATGAAACAGCCCCATCCCCTTAACCCATGGATGCACCTTCCCGCGTGGTGCCTCTTCCTTGGGTGGGCCATCCCCGCCCTTTGCCAACCACCGGCAGGAAGCCGAAAAATGGGCTTCGCCGTATCCACCGCGCAAGATGGCAACATCGCGGCCGCCGTGGCCAAGGCGCAGGCCGCCTGCATGTCCGTGGTCCATATTTCCGTTTCATGGAAAGACCTGCGCCCTTCCGGCGGCCAATGGAGTGCTTCGGTGCTGAACGAGCTCGATTTGATCAACACCTACTTCGCCGCCCTTGGGGTGCAGGTGGAACTGCAGGTGCAAGTGGTCAACACCGTGGTGAGCGAGGTGCCGGATGACATCAGCGCGTTGCCCTACAATGACGCGCTAGTGGTGCAGGCCATGCAAGAAACCATGGACACGGTCTTCGCGCACCTGCCCTCCGTGGAACTTGCGGCGCTCAACATCAGCAACGAGAGCGACGCTCTCTGGGGCGCGGATACATCGCGCTATGCACAGTTTGCTGGCCTGCTCGCAGCTGTAAAACCCCATGCCAAAGCGCTCTATTCAGCAAGCCACGGTGGCGACACGCTCAGCGTGGGCACCACGTTCACCTGGGGTGGATTGACCAACCCGGTGATCGCACCGCTGTGCCAGCTCACCAACGCGGTAGCCGACCACATCTCCGCCACATACTACGGCATACAGAATGATTTCACCGTGAAGCAGCCCATGGAGGTGATTCAAGACCTCGACCTGTTGGCCGCCATGCACCCAGGTGCGCAACCCATTCGTTTGGCGGAAATCGGCTACCCCACCAGCGCGGTGTGCAGCAGCAGCGACCAGCTGCAGAGCCAATTCGTTGACGCCGCCTTCACGGCATGGGACCAGCACGAAGACCGGATCGAGTACATGGGCTGGTTCGCACTTACCGACCTGGACAGCGCCACGGTGGTCGCACTCGGCATCTACTATGGCCTCTCCGCGCCGGTATTCCTGGAGTACTTGCGCACCTTGGGCCTGCGCACCTGGCCGGGCAGCGGCACCGACAAACCCGCTTTCGGAACGCTGCTCTGCGAACTGCAACAGCGCAGTTTCTGCACCACCACCTGCACGGAAGGCGTCAATGAACCTGTGAAGGAACAGGTGTGCATCTCCCCAAACCCCGCGCAAGACCAGATCAGCATCAGCGCAACAGGTACCCGATCGGGAACGCCGGTGCGGTTCCTTTCCATGGACGGAAGGCAAGCGCTACAGCTTCCGCTGGGGCCTGTGATGGATGTTTCCGCTCTTTCCCAAGGCAGCTACATGGTGATGATTGAAGGCGCAGTGCCTTGCTTGCTGGTGATCACCCACCGTTGACCGATTTTATGGCAAACTGCACGAACGTACACGAACGTTCGGTGTTTGCTTTGCGGAGGAAAAACGCGCCAACCTGCAACCTGACCGATGACGAACCTGGAACACCTCCCCGCGCTGCTGCCCAACGGCAATGCACATGCCGTGATCGAGATCCCCGCCGGTACCAGCGACAAAAGGCAATACGACCCCGGGAACAACACCTTTCCGGTGGACTTGCGCAATGGCGTGCCGCGCCGCATCAAGTTCCTGCCCTACCCGGCGAACTACGGCTTCATCCCCGGCACTAAAATGGACAAGTCCCGGGGCGGCGACGGAGATGCATTGGACATCTTCGTGCTTTGCGCTGGCGTGGCCAGCGGCACGGTGCTGGAGGTGGAGCCCATCGGCATCATTGAGCTGCTGGACGCCGGTGAGCGCGACGACAAAGTGATCGCCCTTCCGGTGGACCCGGCATTGCGCACGGTGGAAGCGGACGACATCACGGAACTGCCACAGGCCGCGCGGGAGATTCTCGTGGCGTGGCTGCTGAACTACGACCCCGAGGACGGCGCAAAGCTGGTGGGCGTGAAGGGCAAGGCCGAGGCCATGGAGGCAATCAGGAAATGGGTGGTATAAGGGTGGCAGGGCTCGGATCCAGCAGGACGCGTTAGGGGGCAGTACACGGCAGCCCGTTTCGTTGGTATTGTGCGTCAATGCCAACCATCATGTTGCAGAAATGCCGGCTACCGCACTTAATCGTGGCCGTGCTCTGCTTGGAAGTCGCAATCTACCTCTGGGCCGTATGGACGTCAACGCTGGACAGCGGGAATTTCTTCGCGATAACCCCGGAGTTCATTTTTGACAAATGTGCCCGCAACTCAGGCCGTGTGTCTTCAGCCATCAATCTATTGATCCTCTTGTTGGTCGGTCACAAGGGCTTGTCCGCGATCTTTCGGAACGGCAGCTCAAGAAACGAGCTGTTGGTCCTCATAACGCTGTTCTCCATCAACCATTTGGTCCATCTGTTCTTTGTCATTCAGAATTTCGCCCATCATGGGATGGATCTTTCCATTGCGGAGAATCTACATGGCTTCCTCACATTCTTGTTGATCGTGATCGTCCCGGTGGTTCTGTGGATGTCCCACGAGTTCGGTCCAGCGCTCTACCTTCTTATCATCTTTCATCTGCTCAACATCAGCTACTTCATCATGGAGACCTTCCTCTCCAAGGTAAAGCCGGGAAAGCCCGCATACCACAATCAGCTGGGCATTGCGATCACTCTCCTTGCGTGCGTCTATGTGATGCACAGTGTGGTCCGCGACTACAAAACACATCTTCGTGCCGTTGGGGCTCCAAGACGGTAATCCCGGCCAGCATTCCAGACCCCGGTCACGCGCAGTGGTCCTGAACATTTCAAGAAGTTGGCGCGGTGGCAACGACGGGCGCCAACGCCACGTACGCTCATCCCCTCAGTTCCGCCCCCACCTCCTTTTCCAGCGCTTGGCGGATGCGGCCCATGGCCTTCTCCACCTGCTCGTCCGTGAGTGTCTTTTCAGTGTCCTGCAGCACAAAGCTGAGCGCATAGCTCTTCTTGCCCGCAGGCAGCTTGTCGCCCTCGTACACGTCGAAGAGGCCCACCGCGCGGAGCAACTTGCGTTCGGCTTGGAAGGCGGCCCGTTCCAGCGCGGCGTACTCCACGCCGCTGTTCAGCAACAAGCTGAGGTCCCTGCGCACGGCGGGAAACTTGGCCACTTCGCCGTAGGTGGTTTTGCCCCGGCCCATCAATTTGATCAGCTCCACGTCAATCAATTCGGCATACCAGGCAGGCTGGGCCACTTCAAATGCCTTCAGTACTTCCGGCTTAACTTCACCCATCAACGCCACAACTTGCTTGCCATTCCTTGCTTCCACGGTTGCCGACAGCAACGGATGCTCCGAAGATGCAAAAGTGGTGCTCTTGGCGAGGCCAATGCGTTCCATCAGCAGCTCCACTTCGGCCTTTGCATCGGCAAGCTCCGCCTTGCGCGCCGGCCCGCGCCAACTGGCCGCGGCGGCATTTCCCGTGATGAGCAAGGCCATCCGGCCTGTTTCTTCCGCCAGTCCGTTCTTTCCCGCGGCATAGATCCGGCCTTGTTCAAACAGGCGCAGATCATCCTGTTGCCGTGCCAAATTGTGGGCGGCACTTTGCAGCAGCCCGAAGAGCATGGTGGGGCGCAGCACGTCCAGCTCGGCACTGAGCGGATTTTTCAACCGCACCAGCGCCTCCTCTTTTGCAGCACCCAACTTCAAGGTGCGTGCGCCGTTCACCAATGAAGGTGTCATCACTTCACGGAACCCGCGTGCGGACAAGTGCCCGGTGATGTTCCGGTGCACGTCCTCGGCGACGGTGGAGGCACGCACCACGGGCGGCACCATCAACCGTTCAGGAATGGGCACTTGGTCAAGGCCGTGGATGCGGAGCACTTCCTCCACCAGGTCCGCCTCGCGCAGTACGTCCACGCGGTATGGCGGCACTGCCACGCGCACGCCGTCCATGCCCCGTTCAACGATGCGGCAATCCAGCATTTCAAGGATCCGCACCACCGCATCAGTTGCGATGGCCATGCCGCAAAGCCCGTTTACCTTGGCAAAGCGCAGTTCCACTTCCACCCATGGCCATGGCTGCGCAATGTCCGTGATGGCGGAGCTGATGCGCGCACCGGCCACTTCCTTCAGCAACAGTGCCGCCCGCTTCAGCGCGTACACCGTGATCTCCGGGTCCACGCCGCGCTCAAAGCGGAACGAAGCATCGGTGTTCAAGCCGTGCCTGCGCGCCGTGCGGCGGATGGTAACCGGATCGAAGCATGCGCTTTCCAAAAAGATGGACGAGGTGCCATTTGAAACGCCGCTGTGCGCCCCGCCAAACACGCCTGCGATGCATGCGGCATGTTCGGCATCGGCGATCACCAGGTCATCCGGGTGCAGGGTGCGGTCCTTGTCGTCCAGCGTGGTGAGGTGTTCGCCGGGAGCCGCTTTGCGCACCACGATCCGCCCGCCCTTGAGCCGGTCTGCATCGAAGGCGTGGAGCGGTTGGCCCAGTTCATGCTGCACGAAATTGGTAACGTCCACCACATTGTTGATCGGCTTGAGGCCAATGCTTTTCAAGCGGTCCTGCAACCAAGCGGGCGACGGCCCCACCGTGAGCCCGGTGAGCGTGAGCCCGGCATAGCGCGGTGCGGCCGCAGTATCCTGCACTTCCACCGAAATGGCTACCGCCTCGTCATCCTGCTTGAACGCATCCACGGAAGGAAGCAGCACCCGGGCCTTGGCCCCTGTGCGGTGCGTCAACGCGGCAACCAGGTCACGGGCCACACCCCAGTGCCCCAGGGCATCGGAGCGGTTGGGCGTGAGGCCGATCTCCAGCACATGATCGGCCTTCAAGTTCAGCTGTTCAGCAGCGGGCGTGCCCGGTACGGAGGAAGCATCCAGTACCATGATGCCCGCGTGGTCATTCCCCAGGCCGAGTTCATCGGCAGCACAGATCATGCCATTGCTTTCAATACCGCGGATCTTGGCCTTCTTGATGGTTAACGCTTCACCTGCATGCGGGTGCAGCGTGGTGCCTGCCGTGGCCACCAGTACCTTCTGGCCTGCGGCCACATTGGGCGCCCCGCACACGATCTGTGATGGAGCCTCCCCACCAACGTTCACGGAACACACGTGCAGGCGGTCCGCATCCGGGTGTTTCACGCAGGTTAGCACTTCCCCCACCACCACCCCGGCCAGCATGCCGGGGATGGGTTCCATGGCCTCCACGCTTTCCACCTCCAGGCCCGTGCTGGTAAGGATGGTGGCTGCCCCGGCGGGCGAAAGGAGATCAGCTTCGATCAGGCTGCGGAGCCAGTTCCACGAAATGCGCATGGTGCTTGTTGGTGGGCCTTTTGAACAGGGCTGCGAAAATAGCCATGCCGTTGGCGTCCGTGATGCCCACAACGGCCTGCCTTACCTTTCCGCCTTCAATGGACCTGCGCAAGAACACCCTGTTGAACGGGACTCTGTACCTGCTGGCGCTGGTGGGCACCTGCCTGGCGCAGCTCAAGGGATTGCACGTGCTGGAGTTTGTGTGCAAGCCGTTGCTGATGCTCATTCTCTCCTCCTGGTTCTTCTTCAACAGCCGCCGCGTGGGCGACCGGTTCACGCTATTGGTGCAGGCCGGCCTGTTCTTCAGCCTGATCGGCGACGTGGCCCTGATGTTCACCTATGTGGACGACTTCAACTTCCTGGTGGGCCTGGGCTCTTTCTTCCTGGCCCAACTTTGCTATGCCTTTGCCTTCGCGCAGAACATCGCCGACGTGGGCGGCGGCATGGACGGGATCTTGGTTCCGTTGGTGATCGCGTTCGGCATTGGCACGTATGCATTCTTCTTCACCTGGGACTTGATGCCCCATTTGGAGGAAGACCTGGGCATACCGGTGGTGGCCTATGTGATCGCCCTCACGCTGATGGGGATGCTCTCGGCCTTCCGCTTCCGCCGCACTTACCCGCGCAGTTTCTGGCTGGTGCTCATCGGGGCGTTGCTGATCATTCTCTCCGACAGTGCACTGGCTTGGGACCGGTTCCGGTTCCCGTTGCGCTGGTCCCCCATCTGGATCATGGTGCCGTATGCGATCGGTCAATTCATGATCGCGGCCGGCGGCTTGGCCCACGTGCTGGACCCTGACAACTTGCGCAGGCGCGAAGCCATGACCACCTGACCGGTGCGCTGTTTCAACCGATCCGCCCCCACACGGTGCCTCCCTCCATTTGCTCGCGCAAGGCCGCGGCGATGGGTGCATGTTGCGGCTGTGCCAATTCCGGGTCTGCCGTAAGCAGGCGCTGGGCCACCGCACGCGCCTCCTGCAGCAAGGTGGCATCCTGCACCAGGTCCGCCAGGTGCAGTTGCGGAATGCCGCTCTGCTGCGTGCCCATCAGGTCGCCGGGACCGCGCAGCCGCAGGTCCACCTCGCTGATCTCAAAGCCGTCCTGCGTGCGCACCATGGTGTTGATCCGCGTGCGGCTGTCATTGCCCAGCTTGTCGCCGGTCATCAGGATGCAATAGCTGTGCTCCGCACCGCGGCCAACGCGCCCGCGCAACTGGTGCAACTGCGAAAGCCCGAAGCGCTCGGCATTCTCCACCACCATCACGCTGGCATTGGGCACGTCCACGCCCACTTCGATCACGGTGGTGGCCACCAGCACGTCTGTTTCCCCCTTCTTGAAGCGTGCCATTTCAAACTCCTTTTGTTCAGGCGTCATCCTGCCGTGCACGATGCCCACCGCGTATTTCGGCAGCGGAAACCGGCGCGACAACGCTTCGAAACCGTCCATCACGTCCTTCAGGTCGCGCGCTGGGCCTGTCGACGCGTCACTTTCCTCGATCAACGGGTACACCACGTACACCTGCCTGCCCTTGTTGATCTCCGAGCCCAGGAAATCCAGCACGGCAATGCGCGAACTGTCGTAGCGGTGCACGGTGCGGATGGGCTTGCGCCCCGGCGGCAGCTCATCGATCACGCTCACGTCCAGGTCGCCGTAAAGCGTCATCGCCAAGGTGCGCGGGATGGGCGTGGCCGTCATTACCAGCACATGCGGGGGCACTGCGGCCTTCGCCTGCATCTTGGCGCGCTGGGCCACCCCGAAACGGTGCTGTTCATCAATGACCACCAGGCCAAGCCGCTGGAACACCACGCGGTCTTCCAGCAGGGCATGCGTGCCCACCAGGATGTGCACTTCGCCCGCGTGCAACGCTTTCAGCAAACTTCTGCGTTCCGCGGCCCGGGTGGCACCGGTGAGCAGGCGCACCACCACGGGCAAGCCCTCCAGAAAGCGGGACAAGCTCCTGTAATGCTGCTGTGCCAGCACCTCCGTAGGTGCCAGCATGGCGGATTGGAAGCCATTGTCCAGTGCAATGAGCATGCACAGCAAGGCCACCAAGGTCTTCCCGCTGCCCACGTCACCTTGCAACAGGCGGTTCATCTGGTGGCCGCTGCCCATATCCTTGCGGATCTCCTTCACCACGCGCTTCTGTGCATTGGTAAGCTCAAAGGGCAGATGCTCGTTGTAAAAGGCATTGAAATGCATGCCCACGTGGCCGAACACATTGCCCTGCACCTGCTCCTGCATCAGTTGCTTCTGCTTGAGCAGCCGTAATTGGATGAAAAAGAGTTCCTCGAACTTCAAGCGGCGGGTGGCGGTTTCCAAGTGCTTCGCATCACGGGGGAAATGCAGTTCCACCACGGCTTCCCCGCGGCCCATGCCGCCAAGCAGGCCGATCAATTCGCTGCCCAATGTTTCAGGAATGGCCTGCCTTACCTGCGGCAGCAAGGCTTGCACCAATTTCCCGATGCCCCGGCTGTTCAGCCCGCGCGCGGCGGCTTTTTCGGTGGTGCTGTACACCGGTTGCAATGGCATGGCCGCACCTTCATCCCAAGTGGCGGCCGGTTCAATTTCCGGGTGCGCCAAGTTGAAATGATCGCGGAACAGCGTGGGCTTGCCGTACACGATGTACTCGCCGCCTTCCTTTAAGATCGGTTGCAGCCAGCGCAGGCCCCGGAACCAGACCAGCTCGATGCTTCCGGTGGCGTCCACCAGTTTGGCGGTGAGGCGCCTGGCCTGCTTTTCGCCCACCATGCGCACTTGCTTCAGCGTGCCGCGCAGTTGCACCGGCATGCTTTCGTCCACCGCCTCTGCCACAGTGTTGAACTGCGTGCGGTCCACATGGCGGAAGGGGAAATGAAGCAGCAGGTCGCCGAAGGTTGCGATGCCCAGCTCCTTGCGCAACAGTTCACCCCGCTGCGGACCCACGCCCTTCAGGTATTCGATCGGCGTTTCCAGCACGTGCGGCATGGCCCGAAAATAGCCCCGTCAGACTTTCAATCCGGCAACCGGCCGTTACCACACTCCGGGCAGCAGCCGGGCCACGCCTTTCATCACTTCGGGGTACTCGGGATGCAACCTGGTCAACCGGCCTTCCTCATGGCGGATCTTCATTACCAGTACCGCGATGAGCACGGAAATGGCCGCCCAACGTAACACCGTGGGCGCACCCGCGGCCAACGCCGCCCCGCAGAGCAGCACGCCGAGGTACATGGGGTGGCGCACCCGCGCGTAAATGCCGCGCTTGGAAAGCGTGTTGCCCCCGCGCGGCGCCGGCATCACCGATAAATTGCCAATGCCCAGGGAAACCGCCGCCCAGGACACCAGCAGGAAGCCCGCCGCGAACAAGGCCCAAGCCCACCATGGAAGCACCCAGCTTCCGCCAAGGGCCAACGCCGCTATGCACAGAAACTGCCCCAGGACCAACAGAACGCCCCGGTTGTCCCTGCTGTCGAGCATGGCTCAGATGGATGCGGCGCCCAGCATCAGCACAGGCTCCTCCAGCATGGCTTTCACCGTTTGCAGGAAGGCCGCACCGGTGGCTCCGTCCACCACGCGGTGGTCGCAGCTCAGGGTCAGCTTCATCACATGCCCCGGCACCACGGCGCCGTTCTTCACCACGGGCACATCGGCAATGGCTCCCACCGCAAGGATGCACGCGTCCGGCGGATTGATGATGGCGGTGAACTCGTCGATGCCGAACATGCCGAGATTGGATATGGTGAAGGTGTTTCCTTCCCAATCCTGCGGCTGAAGCTTTTTCTCCTTGGCCCGCTTGGCAAACTCGCGCACCTCGGCGCCAATGCCCCGCAGCGGCTTGGTGTCCGCAAAGCGCACCACCGGCACCAACAGGCCTTCTTCCACCGCCACGGCCACGCCGATGTGGACGTGTTCATTGTAGCGGATCCTGTCGCCCAGCCAGCTGCTGTTCACCTTGGGGTGCTGCTTCAAGGCCATGGACGCCGCCTTGATCACCAGGTCGTTGAAGCTGATCTTGTCCGGTGCCACCGCCTTGTTGATGGCTTCGCGGACGCCCATGGCGGCGGTCATGTCCACTGCAATGGTGAGGTAGAAATGCGGGGCGCTGAACTTGCTTTCCGCCAGGCGGCGCGCAATGGTCTTGCGCATTTGGCTCACCGCCACCTCGCTAAAGCCCTCCACCTGCGCGGCGGCAGGGGCCAGGCCGCCACCACGGTAGTTCTCAATGTCGTGCTTCACCACGCGCCCGTCGTCACCGGTGCCACGCACCCGGGCAATGTCAATGCCGCGTTCATCGGCCATGCGGCGCGCCAGCGGGCTGGCCTTTACGCGGCCGTTCGTACCGGCGGCCACCACGGCATCGGTACTGCGCATCATTGCGAAAGGGGCTGCCGCCTTCGGTGCGCTTGTTGCGGCAACAACCGGCGGTGCGGGCTGTGTTGCCACCGGCTCCGGCTTGGGGGCTGCCGGCGCGGGTGCCGCAACTTCCGGGGTTTTCTCCGCAGGCTTCGCCGTTCCGGCCTGCTTCAAGATCCCGCTGATGTCTTCTCCCTTCTTGCCAATGATGGCCAGCAATGCATCCACGGGTGCGGCCTTGCCTTGGGGTACGGCAATGTGCAGCAGCACGCCGTCATAGAAGCTCTCAAACTCCATCGTGGCCTTGTCGGTCTCGATGTCCGCCAGGATCTCGCCGCTCTTCACCGTATCGCCTACCTTCTTGTGCCACGTGGACACCACGCCCTCGGTCATGGTGTCGCTCAGGTGCGGCATGTTGATGATCTCCGCCATTTCAGTCCTTGATGAATGGATAGTCTTGTTGGGTGTACACGTCCTTGTACAATTCTTCCGGCGCGGGATGCGGGCTTTGCTCGGCGAACACCACGGCCTCTTCCACTTCCTGCTTCACGGCCGCGTCCATCTTCTCCAGCTCCGCCTCCGTGGCCCACTTGTTCCCGATCAGCTTTCCGCGCACATCTTCCAGTGGATCGCGGCGCTTGTACTCCTCCACTTCCTCCTTGGTGCGGTACTTCGCGGGGTCGCTCATGCTGTGCCCGCGGTAACGGTATGTTTTCACCTCCAGCAGGAACGGGCCCTCTCCGGAGCGGACATGTGCCGCAGCATCGGAGAAGGCCTCGTGCACGTCTTCGCAGCGCATGCCGTTCACGGGTGCACCGGGCATGGCGTAGCCCAGGCCCAGCTTGTACATCTCGTGCACGTTGCTGGTGCGCTCCACGCTGGTGCCCATGGCGTAGTCGTTGTTCTCGATCACGAACACCACGGGCAGCTTCCAGTTCATGGCCATGTTGAAGGTCTCGTGCAGGATCCCTTGGCGGGCCGCGCCGTCGCCCATGAAGCAAAAGGTCACTTGGTCGCCGCCCCGGTATTTGTCCGCAAAGGCGATGCCCGCGCCGATGGCTATCTGGGCGCCCACGATGCCATGGCCGCCGAAGAGGTTGCGCTCCTTGTCGAAGAAGTGCATGCTGCCTCCCTTGCCCTTGCTGCTGCCGGTGGTGCGGCCATACAGCTCGGCCATTACCTCCCTGGCCGGTGTTCCCAGCATCAGCGGATGGGCATGGTCACGGTAGGCGGTGATGATGCGGTCGCCCTGCTTCATGGCGGTGGAAAGGCCCGCCAGTACGGCTTCCTGGCCGATGTACAAGTGGCAGAAGCCGCCGAATTTCTGCTGGGTGTATAACTGGCCGGTCTTTTCCTCAAAACGCCGCATCAGCAGCATTTCCTTGTACCAGCGGAGATAAGTGTCCTTGCCGAAGGCAGGCACCCCGGCTTGCTCCCCCTTGCGGGCCTTGGGGGCACTGCTTGTTGCGGTCTTGTCCATGCTGCGATAAATATCGCGCAAAGATAGCCCGGATCAACGGGGCTTTCTCTTTCCCAACTGGCTGCTGTCAAAGGAGAGCGGCAACAACGTCTCGGCACTGAAGGTCTCGATCACCGGGCCGCGCACCACGCCCAACAACAGGCGCATGGGGCCGCCCTGCCGGCGTTCCTGCTCCACCAAGGCCTGCCTGCAAATGCCGCAGGGCGTTACCGGGCGGCTTCCACGCACTTGGGGCACCACTACGGCAATGCTTTCCACAACGCCCTTTGGCAGCACGGCCATGGCGGCGTGCAAGGCAGTCCGTTCCGCGCAGGTGCCAGCCGGAAAGCTGGCGTTCTCCTGGTTGCTCCCCGGGATGATCTCCCCGCTTTCCATGCGCACCGCCGCACCCACCTTGAACTTGGAATAGGGGGCATATGCATTGCGGGCGGCCTTGGCCGCAAGCTCCAACAGTTCCTTGTCCTCCGCCGGCAGCGCAGCCCAGGAGGCATGCTGCAGGTAGTGCAATGCGATCTTGCGTGTGTTGGCCATGATGGAAGGTGGCCGAAGGTACGTGCACCGGGCCAGCGTTGCACGGCGATCACCCGCCGAGGCGTTAGATTGCCCCCGTTTTTCACCATGCCAGCACCGCCTTCCGTCCGGGATTTTGCGCCCATCACGCTCAGGGAGATGGACGATGTGGCGCTCCAGTTCCGCATGGACACCAAGTTCATGTTCAACGCAGGCCGTTTGGATGAACTGTTCACCCTGCTCATCGCCGGTTACCGCCTGCTGGAGGTGGGGGGCGAGCGCGGCGTGGATTATGAGACCAGGTACTTTGACACCGCGGGGCTGAAGCACTACTTCGACCACCATAACGGGCGCACCTTCCGCAGCAAAGTGCGCGCACGGCGCTACGGCGGCAGTGGCCAATGCGTGCTGGAGGTGAAGCGCCGCACCGGCCGCGGCGGCACGGACAAGCGCCGCACGCCGTTGGCCTCCCTGCCGGTGGAATTGGACGCCGCGCAACAAGCTTTTGCCGCTGCGCAATCCGGCTGCACCGAACCGCTGTCCGCCGTATTGGACAACCGCTTCCACCGCTATACGCTGGTGCACCGCGAGCGCAGGGAACGGCTCACCATCGATACCGGGATCACCTTTACCCGCGGCAAGCACCAAGTGGCCCTGAGCGGGCTGGTGGTGGCCGAGCTGAAGGAGGCCCGCACCGGGCATGGATCACCTTTTGCAACGGCCATGCGCCGCTGGGCGGTTCCGCCCACTTCCTTCAGCAAGTACTGCATTGGAACCGCGCTCACCGATCCCACGTTGAAGCACAACGCTTTCAAACCCGTTCTCCTGCAGGCTGAACGGGCCGCCAACCTCCTCCGCGCATGAAGTTATTCGGCATGAACCTCTTCCACGAGGACCTGTGGGAACTGGTGTTCAAGTTCGG
This sequence comes from Bacteroidota bacterium, assembly GCA_018267065.1. Lineage (GTDB taxonomy): Bacteria > Bacteroidota > Bacteroidia > Flavobacteriales_F > PHOS-HE28 > PHOS-HE28. The sequence goes on along the minus strand of JAFDZG010000045.1, from coordinate 20,458 downwards.
GCTGGACGCCCTTGTGGTGTTCATCCTGGTCCGCTTGATCTACTACCCGGTGCACCGCAAGAAGGAGAACCTCTTCACCTACTTCGTGTTCAATTTCCTGATCTTCTTCCTCTGCATCCTGATGAACAACGTGAAGCTGAGCATGGGCTTCGGCTTTGGGCTCTTCGCGGTGTTCAGCATCATCCGGTACCGCACCGAGCAGTTGGAGGTAAAGGACATGACCTACCTCTTCTCGGTGATCTGCATCGCCGTGATCAATGCGCTGGCCGGAAAGAAGATCAGCCTGTCCGAGCTGGTGTTCACCAATGCCATGATCCTGGCCCTGGTGTACGTGCTGGAACAGGTGTGGCTCACGCGGCATGAAGCAATGCGGCAACTCACCTATGAACGCATCGACCTGATCAAGCCATCCAACCGCGAAGCACTCTTTGCCGACCTGCGGGAACGCTTGGGCATCCAGGTAAGCCGCGTGGAGATCGGCCGCATTGACCTGCTGCGCGACACGGCTGAGCTGCGCGTGTTCTACTTTGAGGACGAACAGGATTTCCGCAGCTTTCAGCAAGTGCCCCGCGACGACGGGGACGATTGATGCCGGGCGGCGGCAGCGCTATGCACGCTCCAACAGCACGGCCGCATAGGCGCAGACGCCTTCTTCCCTGCCGGTGAAGCCCATCTTCTCGTTGGTCTTCGCCTTCACCGATACCGCCTCCACGCCCGTTCCGAGCAAGGCTGCAATGGTGGTGCGCATGGCGTCCACATGCGGCCGCAGCTTGGGCTGTTCCAGCACCGCGGTGCAATCCACGTTGCCCACGGTCCAGCCCTTTTGCCGCACCAGGCCCACCACGTGCTTCAGCAGCAGCTTGCTGTCCGCATCCTTCCACACGGGGTCCGTGTCCGGGAAATGGGTGCCGATGTCGCCCAAGGCAGCCGCGCCAAGAATGGCATCGGTGATGGCGTGGAGCAGTGCATCGGCATCGCTGTGGCCCAAGCCGCCCTTGTGGTGCGGGATCAGCATTCCGCCGAGCATGAAGGGCCTGCCTTCCACCAAGCGGTGGGAGTCATAGCCAAAGCCGATGCGCATGCTCATTCCGCAGTGTCGGCCTTCTTCTTCGCCTTGCCGTCGAAGTTGAAACCGAGCGTGAACCGCAGTGTGTTCGCCAAGGGGCTGCGCTGCGTGTTGGCTATCAGGTAGCTGAAGTCCAACGAGAAAATGCTGTATTTCACGCCCAAGCCCATGGTGAAATACTTGCGGTTGCCCTTGGTGGCCGCCTCCCAGAAGTAGCCCGTGCGGAAGGCAAACTGCTTGGCGTACCAGTATTCCAGCCCGCCGCCGTAATAGATCTCACGCAACTCCTCCTTCAACCTGCTGCCCGGCTCCACGTGCTGCACGCCTTGGGCATCCGTGTACACATCGCCCGGCGCATCGCTGAAGGACCCGAAAATGCCCGAGGCTACGCCGCGGTTCGGGTCCTTGCCGCTGAACACCACATAATTGCCGTCCGCGTCAATTACGTTCACGGGGGCGCCGGTGTTGGGATCGGGCTCGGTTTTGTACACCGGCGGCGTGGGCACCAGCAGCTTGTTCACGTCCGCGTTGAAGGTGATGGAGTTGTACTGGTCGATGTCCAGGGTTAGCGCAGGCCCCAGGCGCAGGTTGATGGGCAGGTAGTCCACGCGCGATGTTTCGCTGTATGACATGCGGTTGCCGATGTTGGACACGTCAAGGCCGAAAGCCAGGGTGGCTTTCCTGTCTGCGATGGTCATGTCCTTGTTCTGGTAGAAGAAGGATACGTCCGCCGCAACGGCCTGACCTGCTTTGGTGTTGGCACCGCTCACGTTGAGGCCGCCGGTAAGGTTGCTGTTGATGTAACGCAGGGAGATGCCCCCCGAAAACCGGTCGCTGAACTGTTGCGCGAAGGAGACGTCCACGGCGAACTCGGCCGGTTTGAAGTCGCGGATCACCCCGCCGTTCGCGTCGGTGAAGGTGATGCTGCCCAAGTTGAAGTAGCGCAGGGAACCGCCCAAGGCGCTGCGTTTGTTGAGCTTCTTGTATCCGGCCAGGTAGGCCAGGCTCATGTCCGGCACCAGGTTGCGCAGCCAAGGGCTTACGGAAATGCGGAACTCACCTTGGTTTTCCGCGAAGGCGAGCTTGCTGGGGTTCCAGTGCAGGGCGTTGGCATCGGGCGGAAGCGCCACGCCGGCATCACCCATGCCGCCGGAGCGGGAATCCGGGCCGATCATCAGGAAGGGCACCGCCGTGGTGATGGTGTTGAGGCGGGGGCCGCACTCCTGGCCGCTGATCTCGCTGATGCAACCGGTGTTCACCTGCGCATGGAGGCTGGCAAAGAAGGTGGCCGCACCGATGGTGGCGGTAAAGCGGGAAACAAGGCTCATGAGGGGACGTTCTGCTGAAAGGGCGGCAAATATACGCGGCAGGTGGGGGGGTTATTGCCCGTCATCGCAGGATGACAAGCTTCTCGAATTTATCCGCCTTCTCCCCCGTGGGCGTGGTGATGCTCAGGCGGTACACGTATACGCCGCGGCCGATCTTGTCACCTTGGTCGTCCAAGCCGTTCCACGGCATGGGCTCCGACCGGAACCCGTCGCATTCCAACCGCCGGTTCAGCGTCTTCACCAAGCGCCCGCCCACGGTGAAGATCTGCACTTGGCAATCCAGGGTGGTGCAGGGGCGGTTGTGCTCAAAGTAGAAATCGGTGTGCGTGGTAAAGGGGTTGGGATAGTTGAGCACGTGGTCCAAGGCCAGTTCCGCCGTGGGCGCCACCACGAATTCCGTGCTCCGGCTGCTGCTGTTGTTGTACACGTCCCATGCCTTCAGGTCCAAGGTGTGCCGGCCTTCGGTGAGGCTGGTGAGCTTGTAGCGCACCTGCCCGCTCTTGTAGGTGTCCTTGTCGGCCTGGTACCAGTCGTTCAGCACGATGGCGTTCTCCGTGTTGGCATCCACCACCGCTGCCAGGTCATGGCCAATGCTGTTGCCCAAGGTGTTGATCCCGCTGTTGTCGAAGAGTTTGGCGAACAGGATCGGCGACTCGTTGGTCATCCCGCCCGGCACAAAGCTGTCATCGTTCATGTACAGTTGGATCTGCGGGCCGGTCACGTCCGCGGTGGCCGTGTTGTCCGTTCCGCCCACCAGCGGATCGTTCGTGTAGCCGCAGGCGTTGGTGGACAAGCTTTCCGCATACACGGAAACCCGCCCCGAATCCACGCGGTAGTCGATGTCCTTGGGCACCACGAAGGTGAATTGGAAGTGGCCGGCGGCAACCGTTGCACGGCCGCGGTAAATGATGTTCTTGCGCACGTTGAAATGGAACGGCACGGCGCCGGTCCCGGGGTCGTTCACCAAGGTGGCCACGGCAGACTTCTTATCAAACACGGTGGGCACCACGGTACCGTCAAAATCCGTGAGCACGGCCCCGTCCGGGCCGTTCACCGTGCCGCTGATGCGCACGGTGGAGAGCGCCTTGATGGTGTCCACGGGATTGCCCAAGGTATCCGTGATCGCCGTGATGGCCGCTGAGTTCCGGGCCATTGCCAGGCGCATGGAGGGGTCGCCCAGCAACGCAAAGATCCGGTGGTTGGTGCCGATGGTGCCGGACGGGGTTGCTGCCACCTTGGTGCGCCGGTAGATGTCGCCAAGCCGCTGTGCCCGCCCTTGCTCATCGGTAGGCTTGAAGACAAAGTCGTAGAAATCGTTGGACAGGGCTTGGTTCTCGGTTACGAAGGCGATGCGCGTGGTGGTCATCAGGCCGATCCCGCCGCCATTGGGGTTCAGGAACACGTTCTCGCCGGCCGAAGTGCGCACCGGGTCGTCCCAGCGGGAAAATTCGCAGGTGGCGGTCATGAACAGCGGCAACCGGTCGAAGTTGGTCCAGCCCAATATGGTGGCATTGTCCAGGATGCGCTCATGGGCCCAGCCCACCTCGCCGCCGTGGCCCACATAGTTCACCAGCAGGGTGCCCCGCTGCACGCGGTCGCGCAGCTCCTTTTCCACATCCGGATAGCGCTGGCCACCGGGGGTGCTGTATTGCACGTAGGCGTCCATGTAGATCTTGTTGATGTTCAGGCAAGGCGATTCCGCCTCCACCCGCTTCGCCAGCTTATCGCTGTTGTCCATGTGGACGGGTCCTTCAAAATTGGCCCCGTTCTGGTCGTCCGCAACGAACAAGGTGCTGTTCCGCCAATCCGTGGCCCCATCGCTTCCCCCGTTGGTGCAGGAAGAGGATGTTATGCCTGCCAGGGCCAGTTTGTCGTAATTCAGCAGCTTGTTCACCGCTGCGGTGGCCTGTGCGGCACTGCTCACCGGCAGGCGCCCCACTCCCATGTCCACCAGGTCGTTGTTGGCCTCCCCTTCACTGTCGTCCAACATCACGAAGTAGTCATCCGAGGTAAAGGACGATGTATAGGACCAGGAATTATAGCTCTCGTAGGTGGGGATCATGTTCTGGTTGGATGGAACCAGTGAGACGTTGTTGTAGGAACCATCCCCGAACAGCAGCAGGTAGCGCGGCAGCAAGGTGCTGTCGTTCCCGGCCCGGTCGTACAGCATTTTCATGTACCGTTTGATCGCCGTGCCATCCCGTTGGCCTGAGGAAAATTCATTGAACACTTGTTGCGGTGTTACCACCACCACGGAGAGGCCTTCATCACCGCGCCGTTGCGCCAAGCGGTTTGCATCCGCAAGGAACTGCGGGGGGCTGATGATCACCAGGTCCGTGGGCAGTGGCGTGGCATGCAGGTCTTGCGTGGGCACCGGGCCCACCGCCACCGGCTGCAGGAGCCCGGTGCCTTTGAAGGCGATGAACTGCCGCAAGCTGTCGGTGGCCGCCAGGAAGCTCTTTTGGCTGCCGTTGTCGGTGGTTTGCACCGCACGCACGTCCGTGGGGGTGGTGATCTCCCAGATGTGCTGCACCGCGGATGCCTGGTCCAGGATGAAGTTTCCAACGCGCCCCGCCCCCACCGTGGCCAGGTCCCGGAAGGCCATTTGGTCCCCGGCCATCACAAGGTTCCTCCGTGCGTTCACTTCCAGGAAATTCATGTAGCCCATGGAGGTCACCGGATCGCTCTTTGTAAAGGTCACCGTAATGGGCAAGTTGCTCCCGGAGGCCGGGACTTTCATCAACGTGCTCACATACTTGCCATAGTCCGCCGTTTCGCCAGAACCCACCGGCAATACGTTTACATTTTGCACAACCCCAGCGGCCGTTACGGTAAAGGAACTGTTGCCGCTCACGGACCGCCCCAGCATGTCCGCTTGGAGCAGCACGGTATCCGCCGCATGCAGGTTGGGCAGGCTGAAGTTGTAGTTGTAGGTGGTTACCTGGTCAAAAACATCGCTGAACATGATCCGGCCGGACTTGATCAGGTTGACCCCGTCAATATCAATGGTCTGGCGGTCATTGAACACGGTGATCTGGTCCGTGGCAGGGCCGGCGCTGAGCGAAGCAGCGGCAATGCGCTTGGGGGCATCCGTGCCGATGCCGATGAAATAGCTCGCCGAATCGGAATAGGCATTCTTTACATGGTTAAACCGCTTCCCGTCGGGGTTCAGCACCCATCGCTGTGCACCCGTGGCATAGAAAAGCACGCGGTCACCGGGGCCGAAGAGCCCATCCCCGCCATCTTCCACCGCTATCGCATTGAGCAGCAGGTCCGTGGGCAGGAACGGACTGTTGGTGAAGGGCAGCATGCCGGCATGGTTGCCATAGACATTGATGGCATCGGAGTGCAGATCGGCCATGTTCACCCCCAACTGCTGCAGGAATGTATAGCTCAGCGCATACACCCCGTCCTTGGCCACGGTAAAGCGGTACCAATCGCCGCTGGCCAGCTTGGAGTGGTCCGGATAGGTGGCGGAACGGGCACTGCCGCGCGGCGCATGGTCCTCCACCAAGGCCAACCGGTAGCTCTCCAAGCGTTCCACCCGCCCGGTGGCGGGGTTGCGGCGGTAGGGCTCAATGTCCACCATAGCCACCGGCCGCTTGCGGCTGATGCCCAAGCTGGTATGTACCACCGGTTCTGCGCCCGGCTGCCCCAGGCCGGGCAGCGCCGCCAGTTGGCCGGCATTCAAGGCCTCCCAACGGACATCGGTCAAATGGGCACTGAAACCCGTGGTACCCATGGACAAGGTCTGCTCCTCATGGATCAGCGGCAAATTGCCCCGGTCGCGGTCAAAGACCGCTTTGGCCCACCATGCCGGCAAGGTGTCCGCAGCGGCACCTGCCGGCTGCACCGGTTGCCGCACCGGGCCGGCTGCGGGGTTTGCGGGGCCCTGCTTGGGCTGAACGGATGGCCGCACTTGGGCGGCAAGGCTGGTGGTGAACAGGAAAAGGATAGCGCCGGAGGTGGCTCGCATGTGTGAAAAGGGGGGGTGGTTCTGCCGTTTGAAGCGAAAGTATAACTTCGGCCCGCCCTCAGATGGGCCTCGGATGAACGACCTCCCTTTCAGTTTATTGCGGGGACAATAACAACGAACTCCGGTACGATACGTATACTTGGCGGTTCTTAAAGCAAAGCACGATCGCGTAGCATGAGCATTTGGTCCGGCAGAAGTGTCGCCCTGGGGCTGGTCTTGAGCCTTGTGGGGGCGTTGTCCGCGCTAGCGCAGGACCCCCAGTTCACACAGTTTTACGCCAATCCGCTCTACCTCAACCCCGCCTTCGCGGGCACGGCGCGTTGCCCCCGTGCGGTGCTCAATTACCGCAACCAGTGGCCTGCGCTCACGGGCACCTTTGTCACCACCAGTGCCAGTTACGACCAGGACGTGCGCGGCATCATGGGCGGCCTCGGCCTCTTGGTCACCAGCGACCAGGCCGGCAAGGGCACGCTGAACACCACCACCGTCAGCGGCATCTATTCCTATACGCAGGCCGTAAGCCGCAAATTCTCCATCAAGGCCGGCTTCCAGGCCACCTACTTCCAAAAATCGCTGGACTGGAACAAGCTCACTTTCGGTGATATGATCGATCCCCGCAGGGGCTTTATCTATGCCACCAACGACGTGCCCCGCGGCGGCAGCGTGGGCAACGCGGACTTCTCCGCCGGCTTCCTGGGCTACACCGACATCTTCTTTGTGGGCTTCGCCGCGCACCACCTCACGGAACCCAATGAATCGCTTATCGTAGGAACGAGCAAAATGCCCATGAAGCTCACCGCACATGCCGGTGCCGCCATCCCGTTGGGCATGCGCGGCAAATACGGGCAGGCCAAAACCAAGCTCTCGCCCAACATACTATACCAGCAGCAGGCTGCGTTCCGCCAATTGAACATCGGCATGTACGTGGACCACGGCCCCATCATGGCCGGGGTGTGGTACCGCAGCAAGGATGCATTCATCGCCCTCATCGGCTTCCACACCGACCACCTCAAGTTCGGCTACAGCTACGACGTTACCACCAGCAAGCTCACCACCGCCACCGCAGGCTCGCATGAAGTAAGCCTCACCCTGCAATTCGACTGCAAGAAGAAACGCCGCCGGGTACGCACCGTGCCCTGCCCCACGTTCTAAGCAAGGATCAAGGAACCAGCCACTCAAGCCATGAACATCATCAACCTGACAAGGAACCTGGGCCTGCTGGCCTGTTCGGCCCTCCTGTTCAGCAGCTGCCGATTTGAGCAGAGCACCGCCACGGGTTGGAACTACAACGACTCACGGAACGGAGGCTTTGAAAAGGCCCCTTTTGAAGAGCAGGAAACGGGCCCCGGCCTCATCCTCGTGGAAGGCGGCCAGTTCACCATGGGCCGCGTGGTGGACGACCTCACCCACGATTGGAACAACATCCCCCGCACCGTTACGGTATCCACATTCTATATGGATGAGACGGAGGTAACCAACTTGGATTGGTGCGAATACCTCTACTGGCTGGACCGCGTATACGGTGCGGACTACCCGGAGATCTACAAGAAGGCCCTGCCCGACACCTTGGTGTGGCGCAGCAAGCTCGCCTTCATGGAGCCCAAGGTGGAATACTATCTCCGCCATCCGGCATACCGCGATTACCCCGTGGTGGGCGTCAACTGGCTCCAAGCCAATGACTACTGCGCATGGCGCAGCGACCGGGTCAACGAGGCCATCCTGATCCGCGAAGGGCTCTTTGAGCACTACCCCAACCAGATCAACGAAGACCACTTTACCACGGACAGCTACTTGGCCGGGCAATATGAGAGCGGCAAGAAAGTGGACGGCATCAAGGACTTCAACCCCAACAAGGACACCCGCAACGTGCGCATGGAGGACGGCATCCTGCTGCCCCGCTACCGCCTCCCCACCGAGGCTGAATGGGAATACGCCGCATACGGACTGGTGGGCAACACCGTGGACGAACGCATCGTGGAACGCCGCGTGTACCCCTGGAACGGGCACTTCGTACGCTACGACAGCCGCAAGAAGGGTGGTTCCTTCTTCGGTGATTTCCGCGGCAACTTCATGCGCGGGCGCGGCGACTACATGGGCGTGGCCGGCAGCTTGAACGACAATGCCGACATCACCGCCCCGGTCTTCAGCTACTGGCCCAACGACTACGGCCTTTACAACATGGCCGGCAACGTGAGCGAATGGACCATGGACGTGTACCGCCCGTTGAGCTTCGAGGACGAGAACGGCCTGCAGCCCTTCCGCGGAAACGTATTCAAGACCAAGGTGCTCAACAGCGACGGAGGCATCGCCGACAAGTACGACAAGGTGATCTACGACATCGACGGCATCAAATACTGGCTCACCGAGTTCCAGAACAAGATGCAAGGCCGCGCTTCCGAAGAGGAAGCCAAGCTGATCGACGACCTGATGACCAAGATCGATGCGGCCGTGGACCTGAACAACCAACGCAAGTTCGACCCCGCCAACCAGAACGTGCAGGACATGGTGGACATGATCAAGGCACAAGACCTGGAGATCTGCCCCAAACTGCTCGCCGGACTGAGCGAGTACCAGAAGGAACAGCCGGGTGACGTGAAAATGCGCAATGTCACCGTGGAGGAAAACATCGACCGGCGCAACTACCGCCAAAGCGACAACATCAACTACGAGGACGGCGACCTGGAGAGCAGCATTTACTACGAGCAGCCCGACTTCCAAGGAAATGCCATGTACGACTGGGGAAAGACCACGCTCATCAACGACCATTCCCGCGTGTACAAGGGCGCCAGCTGGGCGGACCGCATCTACTGGGCCAACCCGGGCACCCGCCGCTTCCTGGATGAACGCCAAAGCACCGCCGCCATCGGCTTCCGCTGCGCCATGACCCGTGTGGGCAGCCCCGTGGGATTGGGCGACAGTGAGCGCAGAAAGAAACTGAAGAAGTGATCCATAGTTGATTCCCAAAGAGGCCCCGCACGTGCGAACGTCCGGGGCCTTTCCTTTGTGCACATGGCCAACGCTTCAAGCCTCCACCAGCTCTTTCTCGCATCCTCCGGCATCTCCACCGATACCCGCAAGCCCTTGCCCGGTGGCCTCTTCTTCGCCCTCAGCGGACCCAACTTCAATGCCAATGCCTTCGCCGTGCAAGCCTTGGAAGGCGGCTGCAGCCATGCCGTGGTGGATGACCCCGCTGTTGTTACTGATCAACGGTTCCTCCTGGTTCCTGACACCCTGAAAGCCCTGCAGGAACTCGCCCGCCACCACCGCCGCACGTTCGACATCCCGGTGATCGGCATCACCGGCACCAACGGCAAAACCACCACCAAGGAACTGGTGCATGCCGTGCTGGCCGCCGACCGCCCCACCCTGGCCACCGAAGGCAACCTCAACAACCACATCGGCGTGCCCCTCACACTGCTCAAGTTGAAGGCCGGGCACCGCATCGCCATCATCGAGATGGGCGCCAGCAAGCGTGGTGACATCGCCGAGCTGTGCGCCATCGCCGAGCCCACGCACGGACTGATCACCAACATCGGCAAGGCCCACCTGGAAGGCTTCGGCAGCGTGGAGGGCGTGATCGCCACCAAGACCGAGCTGTATGAATGGTTGCGCACGCACGACGGCACCGCCTTCGTCCACGGCGATGATCCGTTGCTGATGGCCAAGAGCGAAGGCATCACGAAGCGGATCACCTACGGCACCGGCGAAGCCAATAAGCTTCATGGCGACTTCATCGATGGCCCTCCACCCTACCTGAACTTCTATTTCAATGTGCCCTCACCGGCGGGCGTGCCCACGGTACCCGGCTTCCCCAAAGGCTGGCATTGCGAAACCAAGTTGGTGGGCACTTACAACCTGCCCAACGCACTGGCGGCAGTGGCCGTAGGCAAACACTTCGGCATCGGCGACGACCTGATCACCGATGCCATCTGCAGTTACGAACCCGCCAATAGCCGCAGCCAGTTCAAGGACACGGGAAAGAACCAATTGGTGCTGGACGCCTACAACGCCAACCCCACCAGCATGGCCGCGGCGCTCACGAACTTCGAGCACCTGAAGAGCGACCGCCCCAAACTGGCCATTCTCGGCGACATGCTGGAGCTGGGCGAAGTGAGCCGCGCGGAACACGAAGGCATCATTGCGCTCACGCAGCAGCTCGGGCTGGAAGCCCTTTTCATTGGAAATGAATTCGTGCAAGCCTCAGCCAGTAGCGGTGTGCGGTGCCATGCCAGCGCCGCTGATGCGTTGAAGGCCCTGCAAGCTGAGTCCCCCACGGGATATCTGATCCTGGTGAAAGGCTCACGCGGGGTGAAGCTGGAGACGATAGTGGCCGCCTTGTAGGATCGCCGGATCGGTGCCCTGTGGAATGAACCAAGCCCCCCGCCTCCGCCAGTCTTCCTGCCTAACCATGAAGTGAGTTCCTGAAATCCCAGTCCGGGCCTGCCTTCCGGTAGGCAGGCGACTGGTGGGTATTCTTGCAAAGCTCGTTCGCGGCACCGAGCCTGCCTTCGGAGGGCCATGCGCCACAAGTGCAATTTCGTCCTACCTTGGAGCAAGATTCAAGGATTGTTGCGAAGTCGGAAGGCTTCACGCAAGAGCAACCAAGGATGAACGATGGGATGCCACAAGTCGCCCCCGCTGATCATGCAGGAACTCACCGCGACGTGGGCGGGGAAGACTTGCGGCAGCAGGGAGGTCTCCAGACCGCCAAGCAGGTCTGCCTTCGGAGGCCATGCCCCCCGCTCCCGCCAGTCTTCCGGCCCAACCATGAAGTGAGTTCCTGAAATCCCAGGCCGGGCGACTGGTGGGTATTCTACCCCAACCCTCGTTCGGGCGCCTGCGCGAAGCCATAACGGCATCCCGGCACTCGGGTCCGGCCTGTGGGTGGCCTGTGCGGCCCGAGTGCCCGGAACCTGATCCGCCTCACCCTGAGGCCCTGAGCTTGCCGAAGGGTCGAAGGGTGGCGGGCTCCTGTCATTCGAAGCCTGTTTTTGAAAGGTGTATGCTCAGACAATGTTCAGGCCGCAGGGTCGCTAGGTGCAGACCCTGCGTGAGGGCGAAATTCCAGTGTGAAGAGTTCGTAGGTCGTAGTTCGTAGTGCATGGGCCGCCTACGCCCTGGTCCCTACGCCCTATGAACTATCCCCCCTAGCCCTCCTTCAGCACGCTCCGCCCGATCACGATGCGCTGCACCTCGCTGGTGCCCTCGTAGATCTGGGTGATCTTGGCGTCGCGCATCAGGCGTTCCACGTGGTATTCCTTCACGTAGCCGTAGCCGCCGTGTACCTGCACCGCCTCCACGGTGGTCTTCATGGCCACCTCGCTGGCGAAGAGCTTGGCCATGCTGCTGGCGCGGTCGTAATCCAAGTGCTGGTCCTTGAGCCAAGCGGCCTTGAGGCAGAGCAGGCGGGCGGCCTCGATCTCGGTGGCCATGTCGGCCAGCTTGAAGGCGATGGCCTGGTGCTCGCTGATGGGCTTGCCGAAGGCCTTGCGCTCCTTGCTGTAGGCCACGGCCAGCTCAAAGGCGCCGCTGGCGATGCCCAAGGCTTGTGAAGCGATACCGATGCGGCCACCGGCCAGGGTCTTCATGGCGAACTTGAAGCCGAAGCCGTCCTCGCCGATGCGGTTGGCCTTGGGCACCTTCACGTCCTGGAACATCAGGGTGTGTGTATCGCTGCCGCGGATGCCGAGCTTGTCCTCCTTGGCGCCCACGGTGAAGCCGGGCATGCCCTTCTCCACGATCAGGCAGTTGATGCCTTTGTGCCCTTTGGCCGCGTCGGTCTGGGCCATCACCAGGTAGGTGCTGGCGGTACCGCCGTTGGTGATCCAGTTCTTGGTGCCGTTGAGCAGGTAATGGTCGCCCATGTCGATGGCGGTGGTGCGCTGGCTGGTGGCATCGCTGCCGGCCTCGGGCTCGCTGAGGCAGAAAGCGCCGATCTTTTCGCCCTTGGCCAAGGGCACCAAGTATTTCTGCTTTTGCTCCTCGTTGCCGAATTCCTCCAGGCCCCAGCACACCAGGCTGTTGTTCACGCTCATCACCACCGAGCAGCTGGCGTCCACCTTGCTGATCTCCTCCATGGCCAGCACGTAGCTCACGGCGTCCATGCCGCCGCCGCCGTAGGTGGGGCTCACCATCATGCCTAAGAAGCCGAGCTCGCCGAGCTGCTTGATCTCGTCCTTGGGGAAGCGCTGTTCGCGGTCGCGCTCGATCACGCCGGGCTTCAGCACGTTCTGGGCGAAATCGCGGGCGGCGTCGCGCACGGCTTTTTGTTCCTCGGAAAGTTCGAAGTTGATGCCGGCAAGGGTGGCTGTTTCAGACATGGATCGGGGGTATGAATGCAGGTGCGGCAAATGTAGGGGAAGGCGGGGTGTGGTTAGCAGGGCCGGGTTCGTAGGGTGTAGTTCGTAGGGCGCAGTTCGTCGGGCATAGGGTGTGGGGTCGCGCCCTTTGCCCTACGAACTACGACCTCTGCCCTAATCCCTATTTCCACATCACCTTCGGAAAATACCTTCGCCCCGCAACATGGAACATCCAAGTGTCATCGGCGTGATGAGCGGCAGCTCCTTGGACGGGATCGACCTGGCCCTATGCCGGTTTGAAAAGACCGGGGACCGATGGACCTTTGCCATTGAAAAAGCGGTGACCGAGCCCTTGCCCGGCGCCCTGCGGGAAAGGCTGCTCCATGCCACGCAAGCCGATGCACTGGAGTTGGCGCGCCTGCACCGCGACATCGGCATCGCCATCGGCAAGGCTTGCAAGGAATTCAGGCAAGGCACGGATGCCGCCTTGGTCGCCAGCCATGGCCACACGGTGTTCCACCAGCCGGGCGAGGGCCTTACCGTGCAGGTGGGCTGCGGTGCACAGATCGCTGCGATCACAGGGCTGCCCGTGGTGTGCGACTTCCGCACCAAGGATGTGGCACTGGGCGGGCAGGGCGCGCCGCTGGTGCCATTCGGCGAGCGCCTGCTCTTTCCCGAGCACCAGGCTTTCGTGAACCTCGGCGGCATTGCGAACATCGCCTTCCACACCGAGCAACAGGTGATCGGCTACGATGTGTGTCCGTGCAACCAAGCACTGGACTTTTTAGCCCAAGAATCCGGCAAAGCATACGATGCCGATGGCGCCATGGCACGGTCCGGAAGAGTGGACGAGGCCCTGCTGGCACAGCTCGACTCCCTCTCATTTTACCGCCAAGCCCCTCCCCGCTCGTTGGGCCGCGAGTGGTTCGAGGAACAGCTGAAGCCGTTGATCGGCGGTCCATTGCCGCTGGCCGGCCGCCTGCGCACCGCAGTGGAGCACATTGCGGGGCTGGTGGCCGGGGAGCTCGGCAGGTGCGGCGCATCCACCGCGTTGGTTACCGGCGGCGGGGCGCACAACAGCCTGCTGGTGGAACGGATCGCCGCGCTGGGTCCGTGCAAGCCAATACTTCCGGCTGTGGAGATCATCAACTACAAGGAAGCGCTGATCTTCGCCTTGCTGGGCTTGATGCGCTGGCAGGGACAAGTGAACACCTTGGCCAGCGTTACGGGCGCTATGCGCGACAGTGTTGGCGGGGCCATTTACCTGCCCAATTAACAGCGGGCAAGGGATAACCCTCCGGAATTACGCAGGGCGCCCATGTCCACGCGGCTAATTTTGGCTGCCCGCCAAGGCGTGGACCAGCATGAGGGAAGCATTGAAGCAGTTCGAGGAGCGCGAGCCGGAGATCGTATTTGAATGGCATGACAGCCTCACCGAAGCCAAGGGCTGGGTGGTGATCAACAGCCTGCGCGGCGGCGCGGCGGGCGGCGGCACGCGCATGCGCAAGGGCCTGGACAAGCGCGAGGTGACCAGCTTGGCCAAGACCATGGAAGTAAAATTCAGTGTGAGCGGCCCGGACATCGGCGGGGCCAAGAGCGGCATCGACTTCGATCCGCAGGACCCGCGCAAGTCCGAAGTGCTGGACCGATGGTACAAGGCCGTGACGCCGCTGCTGAAGAATTACTACGGCACCGGCGGCGACCTGAACGTGGACGAGCTGCACGAAGTGATCCCCATCACGGAACGCTACGGCCTGCTGCACCCGCAGGAGGGCGTGGTCACCGGGCATTTCGGCCTGGATGAGGCCGGCAAGGCCCGCATCATCGGCCAGTTGCGCACGGGCGTGAGCAAGCGCGTGGACGATCTGCAATTCACGCCGGTCGCGGGCCGTTATGCCGTGGCCGACCTGATCACGGGCTGGGGCGTGGCCGAAAGCGTGCGCCACCACTACCACCTTCAGGGAAGCAGCGTAAAGGGCAAGCGCGTGATCGTGCAGGGCTGGGGCAACGTGGCCGCGGCCGCAGGGTACTACTTGAGCCGGGAAGGCGCGTTGATCACCGGCATCACCGACCGCTTTGGCGGGTTGATCAAGCCCACGGGGTTGGATACTGCCGCCGTGGAGAAGTTGTTCATGGAAAAGAAGGGCAACACCCTGCATGCCACCAGTGATTTCCTGGCCTTCGACGTGGTGAATGAGCGGGTCTGGGACTGCGGGGCAGAAATCTTCCTGCCGTGCGCCGCATCACGCTTGGTGACGCGCGAACAGGTGGACCGCCTGTGCGCGGCCGGGCTGGAAACCATTGCCTGCGGGGCCAACGTGCCCTTCGCCGACAAGGAGATCTTCTACGGCCCCATCGCCGAGCATGCCGATGGAAGGGTGGCCGTGATCCCCGACTTCATCGCCAACTGCGGCATGGCCCGCGTGTTCGCCTACTGCATGCAGTATGGCGCGGACCTGTCGGACAAGGGCATCTTCCACGACGTGAGCACCACCATCGGCAACGCGCTGGAAAAGGTGCGCAAAAGCAACAGCGGCCGCACACACCTTAGCCGCACCGCCTTCGAGATCGCCCTGGCCAAATTGAACCCATGAAATTTCGGGGACCCGTTTCCCGTTCAACCACAACCTGAACCTCACACATGTTCTTCCTCCTTTCAGCCCAAGTGCAACAATCCGCCGCCCAAGTGGTGGAGGCCGCGCAACAAGTGGTCACGGCACCCGTGGTGGTGAACACCCCTGCCGACCAGCTCAGCCTGTGGGACCTCATCAGCTTCGGCGGCTGGTGGATCATGGGGCCGCTGGCCCTGATGAGCATCATAACCGTGTACGTGGTGATCGAGCGCTCCATCATCCTGCGCAAGGCCCTGAGCCTGGAAAAAGACTTCATGCCCAAGGTGCGCGACTACATGCACGAAGGCA
The DNA here is from genome assembly GCA_018267065.1 of Bacteroidota bacterium. GTDB lineage: Bacteria > Bacteroidota > Bacteroidia > Flavobacteriales_F > PHOS-HE28 > PHOS-HE28. The sequence continues at coordinate 4,868 of JAFDZG010000045.1, read as the reverse complement.
AGATCGACAGCGCCAAGAACCTGTGCGCCCAAAGCGCCTCCCCCGGCGCGCGCATGGTGGCCAAGGGCATCCAGCGCATGGGCATGCCCGCGCGGGAAATTGAAGGGGCCATGGAAACCGTGGGCCGCGTGGAAACGGGGCGGCTGGAGCGCGGCATCACCATGCTCAGCCTCTTCGCCAAGCTCGCGCCCATGTTCGGCTTCATCGGAACGATCATCGGCGTGATCAAGATCTTCTACGACATCTCCCTCACCGACAACATCAGCATCTCCGTGATCTCCGAGGGCCTCTACCAAAAGATGGTCACCTCCGCGGCCGGCCTCATCGTGGGCATCATCGCCTTCGTGGGCTACCACATCGTGAACACCTTGATGGACAAAGTGATCGCCCGGATGGAAACCACCTCCATGGAATTCATGGACGTGATCCACGAACCGGCCAAATAGGACCTTGCCATGCAATTGCGCCGCCCCAAAAGGGAACATGCCGAAGTGAGCACCGAATCGCTCAACGACATCATGTTCTTCCTGCTCCTGTTCTTCCTCATCGTCAGCACCATGGCCAATCCCAACGTCATCAAGCTGATGCTGCCCAAGAGCGCCAACAACGAGCAGGCCATCAAGGTGCCGGTGAACATCTCCGTCACCAAGGACCACCAGTACACCATCAACAAAAAGCCGGTTCCCTTCGACCAGTTGGAGCCCGCGCTGCAAGAGGCCATCGCAGGCATGCCTGAGCCCACGGTGGTGCTCAACTTCGATCGCGAGCTGAGCATCCAGGACCTGGTGGACGTGATGCAGATCGGCGCCAAGCTGAAGATCAAAATGGTGCTGGGCACCCAAAAGAACGCCTGAGCATGGTAGCCGTGGCGCAGGAAAATCCCGCAGGCAGGAAGGGCCTTGCGCTCACGATTTCCATCGTGCTGCACGGGCTGTTGCTGCTGTTCCTGCTGTTCTACAAGATCATCACGCCCATCCCGCCCTTCCCGCAAAGCGAGGGCGGCGGCGCCGGGCTTGAACTGGCGCTGGGCTACACCGAGCTCGGCATGGGCGACAACAGCACCAACCCCGAGCCCAGCATACCGGCCGCTTCCACCCCTGCCGCGCAACCGGAAACGCAGCCCGACCCGGAAGTGCTCACCAACGAAGCCGAGGAAGCCGCGCCGGTGATCGCTGAAAAAACGCCCACCAAGCCGAAAACAACGGACAAGCCCAAGAACAAGGAGCCCAAAAAGCCCACCAAGGATGAACAGGAACAAGCCTTCAAGAACAAACTGAACAACCTGTGGAACACCACCGGCGGCAGCGGCAGCAGTGGGAAAGGCGCATCGGACGTGCCCGGCGTGGCTGGCGGCTCCACCGGAACGCCCGGCGGCACCGGCATCGGCAACGGCACGGGCAGCTACCGCGGCGACGGCTGGAGCATCGACCTGGCGGGCCGGTCCATCCGGCGCAAGCCCAGCATCCAGGACAAGCCCCACGTAGGCGGCAAAGTGGTGCTGGACATCTGGGTGAGCGCCGACGGCAAAGTGGAGCGCGTAAGCCAGAACACCGACAAGAGCACCACCCTGGACCAAACGCTGGTGGGCCTGGCCAAGCGCGCCGCGCTGGAAAGCAGCTTCTACCCCGATCCCAAGGCCCGCGACGACCAGCGCGGCACCATGACCTTCATCTTTGTGTTGCAGTAGTATCCAACCACGGATGGGCACGGACAGACACGGATGTGGCCATCCTGAGGGTTGCCGGTTGTTGGTTGTTAGTTGTCAGGCACGGACACTGGGGCTGGTCGGCCGTGGCTGGCGTTGGCTTCGGGACATAGGCGATCATTCCTGGATGCGCACGGTAGCACGCGGAAGTGCTACGTATTATCCGTGTCTATCCGTGTCCATCCGTGGTTCCTTTCCGTCGGCCCGGCCATGAACTACGCGGAAACGCTGGCGTATTTGAACGCGCGGCTCCCCATGTTCTCGCGCATCGGCAAGGCCGCGTACAAGGCGGACCTCAGCAACACGCATGCGTTGATGGAACTGCTCGGCCATCCGGAGCAGGGCCTGAAATGCGTCCACATCGCGGGCACCAACGGCAAGGGCAGCACGGCCAACATGATCGCCAGCGTGCTGCAGGAAACGGGCTACCACACCGGCCTGCACACTTCGCCGCACCTGCGCGACTTCCGCGAACGCTTCCGCATCAACGGCGAAATGATCCCGCAGGCAGCCATTACGGACTTCGTGGAGCAGCACCACGAAGCCTTTGAGCCCATCGGCGCCTCCTTCTTTGAATGGGGCGTGGCCTTGGTGCTGGAATGGTTCCGGAGGGAACACACGGAAATCGCCGTGATCGAATGCGGCTTGGGCGGCAGGTTGGACAGCACCAACGTCGTAACGCCGGAAGTTTGCGTGATCACCAACATCGGCTGGGACCATGCCGACCTGCTGGGCGACACCCTGGAAAAGATCGCGGGTGAAAAAGCGGGCATCATCAAGCCCGGAATCCCCGTGGTGATCGGCGAAGCGCAAGGAACGATCGCGGAGGTGTTCCGCAGAAAGGCGGAGGAAGTGGGCGCACCCATTCATTTCGTGGACCAAGGTGCGGCCATGCCCCTTCAGCTTGACCTTCAGGGGCCGCACCAGCAGCGCAATGCGCGCACCGCGCTGGCCGCACTGCACATCCTGCGGGAAAAAGGCTGGACGATCACCGATGAACACATCGCGGCAGGCTTGTCGCACGTATGCGCCAACACCGGCTTTGCGGGCCGATGGCAGACCATTGCGCAACAACCGCGCACCATCGTGGACATCGGCCACAACGCCGACGGCCTCCGCACGGTGCGCACCATGCTGGAACAAACGCCGCACCACCGCTTGCACATCGTGCTGGGCACCGTGGGCGATAAGGACATTGCGCGCATGCTGGGCCTGTTGCCCCGGGAAGCGGCGTACTATTTCTGCAAGGCGGACATCCCGCGCGGGTTGGATGCTGACGCGCTGAAGCTTGAAGCCGCGGAACACGGTTTGCACGGCATTTCCTTCCCTTCCGTCAAAGCAGCCTTGGCCGCCGCACAACACGCCGCCCAAGCGGAAGACCTTGTGCTGGTGACCGGCAGCGCATTCGTGGTGGCCGAGGTGGTGTGAGGAACCGTGCTGTCCTGAGTCCCCCTACACCCACACTCTCGCAGGGTCTCCGCCTCGGGACCCTGCGTAACCATATAGCATGATGTTGAAGATTCCTTACCTTCACCAATCATGTCGGTCCGCACCCTCCAACGCATTGATGGTGCCACGTTCTATTGCACGTTCACGTGCTGGAATTGGATGCCGCTCATTGAGCGGGCGGATGCCTACGACCATGTTTACCGCTGGATGCACATCGCCAAAGCCAAGGGAAGCCGCATCTTCGGGTATGTGATCATGCCCAACCATGTCCACTTGCTCATCCACACACCGGAAGGCCTGTCCATCAATACGCTGCTGGCCAACGCCAAGCGGTTCATGGCTTACGAGATCCGCAGCCGGTTGATCGCTCAAGAAGAGCATGCGCTGCTTGCCTCTTTGAAAGCCGCAGTCCGGCCGAGCGATGCCGCCCGAGGCCAAGCATACCGGGTGTTCATGCCCTCATCGGACGTTCGTGAGTGCTTCGATGAAGCGATGATCCAGCAGAAGTTGGAATACATCCACGCCAATCCGGTGAAGGGAAAGTGGACGCTTGCGGAGAACTACCTGGACTATCCCCATTCCAGCGCCGGCTTCTACGAGCGGGGCGATGCCTCGAATGCACCGTTGGAGAATTATCAAATAGCGTTACGGGCATGAGGTACACAACGGAGGACCGCAGGGTCCCGGGGCGGAGACCCTGCGGGAGGGGAAATGGCGGCGGCGGCATACACCCCTTTACCCTGGACCATTGCGATTTTACCAACAACATCTGTGCGGCCTACGCCAACGGTGCAATAGGCTGCAAGGTGACCCATTGCAACATCACCCTCGGCGGCCGCAATGTGGAGTTGACCGGTAACGAGGATATCAAATTTCAAGACAGGCACCGAGGCATCTTCCTCACGGAGAGCTACGACCTCATCGTGGATGAGAACCACCTTTCCGCCTCCGGCGGGGCAAACCAGGCGGAGACCGAAGGCATTGTGATCGGCTACAGCCGAGACAACAATGAAATGGTGTTCCTCAACCAGGCCACCGGCCTCACCAACGCTTATGTGGGCGAAGGCATCTGCGTGGACGTGAACAACAAGCCCGCCGTGGGCCTCACCTTCAAATGCAATGAGAACTCGGACAATGAATATGACTTCTGGAACCGGATGGTATTGCCCATTCCCTTTGGTACCATCCCTGCCGACCAAACCATTCGGACCATCCAAGGTGAAATGGACCGCCCTGCGGACAACACCTTCGACCGGAATGAGGATCTACCGGAGTTCAGCGACTACAACACCAACTCGGTGCTGAACGTGGTCACGTACATCTTCAAGGACCCGGAAACTTCGTTTGAGCCCATTGATGTACGGGCACCCTATATCACCCCGTACACCTCCGAATATGTGACCCGAATTTCCAACAACTGCCAAAGCCGCTTGATACGCCGTGTGCCGCCCATCCATGCCGTGGGCCTCGCTGAATTGGGCACGGTCTTGCATGATGAAAAACTTGCTTACGGCAACACACGCTATCTCTACGATCAGCTGATCGACGGCGGCAGCACGGACCAGACCGTGCAGGAGATCCAGCAAAGCTGGCCCGAGGAAGCCTGGGAGCTGCGCGCCATGCTATTGTCCAAAAGCCCCTACCTGAGCACGGAGGTGCTGATGCAAATGGACGAAAAAGGCATCCTGCCTGATGCCATGGTGGCGGAGATCTG
>JAFDZG010000044.1 GCA_018267065.1 Bacteroidota bacterium | reverse complement strand
GACGCGGGTTCCGCGTCCATCAACGTCCATTCACATCGATTGGAACGGCTCAAACCTGCTTCAGCAGCTCCAATGCCTTCTTTTCCACTTCGGCGCTTTCCCACTTCTCCGCAATGCCGGGCATGGCCAGCACTTGCTCCATCACGCGGTCGTGCCGCTGGCCTTCGCGCAGGGCTTCCACGTAGGGGATGTCGGAGAATTTCACCAAGCTGTAGAGCGGCATCCATTGGTCGGGGTGCTTGGCCTGCAGGTGCCCTTCGATCTTCTTGCGCAGCAGGAAACGGGGGTCGGCCACCAGGTCGCGCATTTCCGTGTAGTTGCGCACGCTGAGGTCGGCAATGGCATGGCCGTTGGCCACGCGCTGGCCGTTGTAGGCATGGAGCACCGCGCCCCAATTGTCGTCGCCGTGCGCATCGAGCATCTTGCACAGCACGTGGCAGTCCTCGTAGCCCGCGTTCATGCCTTCGCCATAGAAGGGCACCACGGCATGGGCGGCATCGCCCAACAAGGCGGCCTTGTCCTTGTGGACCCACGGGCTGCAGCGCACCATCACCAGGCTTCCCTCGGGGTTGCGCATGTACTGCGCCGTCATGTCCGGGATGATGGCGTAGGCATCCGGGAAGTGCTTCTTCAGGAAGGCATCGGCCTGGGCCTCGGTGCGCAATTTGTCGAAGCCTGCGTCGGGGGCTTCGGGCAGGGCCCGGTGGGGCATGAAGAGTGTGCCCGTGAAGCTGCCGTTGCCGTTGGCCAAGCCCATGAGCATGTAGTAGCGGCGCGGCCAGATGTGCAGGCACTGCGGGTCCATCAGCGAACTGCCGTCCGGGCCTGCGGGAAAGGCAATTTCCTTGTAGTCGTGCTCCAAGTACTCCTGCTGGTAGTTCATGCGGCCGAACTGCATCTTGAGCCGCACCGCGCTGAACGCGCCGTCGCAGCCCAGGATCACATCGGCGGGCACGGTCCTGGCTTCTTCCCCTTTTCGCATGAAGATGCCGGCGGCCTTGTCCAGGTCAACGTCCACGCAGCGGTAGCCGAAGTGCAGGGTGACGCCGGGCACCTTTTCGGCCTCATCGAGCAGCAGGTTGTTCAGTCGGCCGCGGCTCACAGACCAGTTGGCCTTGTTGTCAATGCTGTACGGCTGGCGGCCGGTCTTGCCTTCAGGGTCGTGCGTCATGCGTGCATACACGGGAACCGTGATGCCGCGTACTTCCTCTTCCAGCCCCGCCAGGCGCAAGGCTTGCCAGCCGCGGTGGCTCACCACTAAGTTGATGGAACGGCCTTCCCACGCCTTGGTGGTGCGCGGGTCTTCGCGGCGCTCATACACGTCCACTCTGTGGCCCCGCTTGGCCAAAAGCACGGCCAACAGGCTGCCTACCAGCCCGCCGCCTACGATGGTGATGTTCTTCATTTTGATGTGGGAAAGGGTGCGAGGATGAAAAAGTGCGAGCGTGCAAGCATGGACTTTCCCTTTGGCAATTTGGCGAATTGACAAATTGGCGAATTGCTATTTCACTCCCAAGCACTCCTTCAGTATCTCGCCAAACCGGAACACGTCCTCGAAACTGTTGTACATGGGCACGGGGGCCATGCGGATCACACCGGCACCAAGCGGGGCCGAGGCTTCCGGCTCGCGCCAATCCACGGAAACGGCCCGCTCCGTAAGCCGGTTGTAGATGGTTTTTCCCTTGGCGGGCGCCACGATGGAGAGTTGGCAGCCGCGCTGTTCCGGATCACGCGGGGTGATGATCTGCAAACCGGCCAGGTGTTTGTTGTTGATGTCCCCAATGATCGCTTCGGCATAGGCGGTAAGCTGCAGGCTTTTCGCCCGCAGGCGCTCCATGCCAGCCTGCACGAACTGGGCCAGGGCCACGGTGTGCACCACCATGTTCAGCACGGGTGCATTGCTCACCTGCCAGCCTTCAGCGGTTTGCATCGGGCTGAACGCCTTGTCCATCTTGAAGCGCGTGGCCTTGTCGTGCCCCCACCAACCCGCGAGGCGCGGAAGGTCCTCTTTCAGGTGGCGCCCGTGCACAAACGCGCCGCCCACGCTGCCCGGGCCGCTGTTGAGGTATTTGTAAGTACACCAGCAGGCAAAGTCCACGTTCCAATCGTGCAATTGCACGGGGATGTTGCCTGCGGCATGGGCCAGGTCAAAACCGGCCAATGCACCCGCCTCATGCGCCTTGGCCGTGATGGCTTCCATCCCGAAAGCCTGCCCTGTGTAAAAGTTCACACCGCCGAAAAGCACCAGGGCCAGCTCTTCGCCCAGTTCCTGGATCTTCGCAAGGATGTCGTCCGTGCGCAGGGTGTGCTCGCCTTCGCGGGGCTGCATTTCCACCAAACATGCGTTGGGGTCCAACCCATGAAAGGCGATCTGTGAGGCCAGCGCGTAGCTGTCGCTGGGGAAGGGCCTGTGCTCGGTGAGGATCTTCACGCGCTTTCCCTTGGGCCGGTAAAAGCTGACGAGCAGGAAATGCAAGTTGCTGGTGAGCTGGTTCATGAGCACCACCTCCTCCAAGCGGGCGCCCAGCAGGGAGGCCGCACCGGGGGCAAGCCGTTCATGGTAGCTGTACCACGGATGGCGCGCATGGAAATGGCCTTCCACGCCGAAGCGGGCCCAGTCCTCCAATTCGCGCTCAATGGCTTTTCCCGCATCGGCCGGTTGCAGGCCCAGGGAATTGCCGGTGAAATAGATGATGGGTTCCTGGTTCACCTTGGGGATCAGGAACTGTTCGCGGAAGGCGTGCAATGGATCTTTTGCATCCCACTGCCGTGCGGATTCCAGTGTGTTCTCGGGAAGGGTCATGATGGGCGGCGAAGGTAGGCGGCATCGCGAAGCATTGCCGCGTTCACCAGGGCCTTCGTCTCTTGCGCGCCCTGCGGTCGCGACTTTCCTGAAATATCAACCACGGATGCACACGGATGAACACTGATCAATGCGCGATGAAGGAAGTGGGCAACGACTTTGCGTCCGATACCTGGAGACATTCGCGATCCGTGTCCCCCCGGCATACGCCGGGGCGTGTGGATCCGTGGTTCGCGCAAGCATTGGATAAGCGCCGCCAGGCGCAGCATTAAGAGGCGATAGTATTGCCGCTTTCACCATTGCCGGGGGCATCACCCCAACACTACGCCCACCCAGCCGCAGAGCGGCACTGCGATCATCACGCCGTCCACCAGGATGGCATAGAAAACAGCGTCGCGCACGGGCTTGGCCAATGCGGTGAGCACAAATCCAAAGATGTATCCCACCAGGATGGTCAGCGCGGCGGCGGTGTAGCCCAGGCCATGCAGAAAGACCACTTCGAACAACGCCGATATTGCCAGCAGCACAAAGGCGGCGATCTTGGCACCCCTTACGCCGAACACCAGGGGAACGGTGCGCAGCGCCGGGTCGTCCGTGGGCTGGTCGCGGATGTCGAAGAGGATGGCCAATGCCAGGATCAACGGCACGCGCATGCACGTGAAGCCGATGATGGCCATTGGTGCCTGTTCCACCGGGTCCAAGCGCATGGGCACCGCCACCGCCACCACGGACCACACCACCGCGATGAGCAAGGCCTTCAGGAAAGGCACCTCCCGCAGGCCGATGCCGCGGCCCCTGAACGTAAAGGGCGTCACATAGAAGAAGGTGAGCGCGGCCATGGGGAGCATGATCGTCCAGATCCGGGGCCAAAGGGGCCACATCAACAGGAAGGCCGCAGCACCGGCCAAGCCCACCAGCACATACATGGTCCGCTGGTTTGCCTTGTACCACTTCAGGTTTGCATACTCATGGGCTTCCTTGGTGCCCATGCGGGCCAGCCGCGTTACTCCGTAGGCGGCAAATCCGCCCAGCGTGGCGGCCACCGCATAGCGTCGGGCCAGCGCGCCTTCATGCAGGAACAGCGAGGTCCACCAGGACTGCGCCCCCACCGCCAGGGCCACCAATACGTGCCCGTAGATCAGCCAGCGCAGCACCGGGTTCCGCACTGAGCCGTCCATGGTTCAACGTTTTTGCGCGGGATCGATCACGTAGCGGTTCATCACCAGCCCCACGGCCACGCCCACCGCCGTGGAGAGCAGGCTCTTCACCACGCGCTTGGGGCGGCCCACCGCGCTGTAGCCCGTGGCATAGATGGGGTC
>JAFDZG010000043.1 GCA_018267065.1 Bacteroidota bacterium | reverse complement strand
TTGATCAGCAGGCCAAGCGGGGTAAGCGTGTCCACGCCGAGGGTTTCCACTTGGACGTCCACGTCCATGTTCAATTTCAAGCGGATGTTGTAGGCGGCCACCAGGTCGCGCACCAGGCTGTTGAGGTAGTTGCGCACGTTGATGTTGGCCAGGTCCTTGCTCATGTAGGTCTGCTCGTGCACCAGGGCCATGGCGCCCACGCGGTTCACGCATTCGTTGAAGAGCTCCAGGGTGCGCGGGTCGTTCACCTTGTCGGTCTGGAAGCGGATCAGGCTGCGCACGATCTGCAGGTTGTTCTTTACCCGGTGGTGGATCTCCTTGAGCATCACTTCCTTTTCCTCCTTGCTGAGCATGGTTTCCTGCAATTCCTTGTTGCGGCGCTCCAGTTCTTCCCCGGTGCGGGCCAGCAGTTCCGAGCGCTCATGGCTGTGTGTGAGCAGGCGGGCCACATAACCCACCAGCACGGCGCAAACCAGGGCGAAGAGGCTGGCCAAGCCCAGTAGCCATTGGGCTTCGTTCCATTGTTCGTTCATGGCCAATGTTTCATGGACCAAACCATCCTTGCGCACGGCACGCACCGTTTCCTGCACATGGTCGCGGGCCCGCTGCAGCATCAGGTTGAAAATGGCATTGGCCATTTCCGCCTGCTCCTGGTTGCCCAAGTTGTCCCGTACCACGCTGTGGAGGGAATCAGTCGCGGCCAGGTCTTTTGCCAATTGTGGCAGCAAGGCACCCAGAACAGGGCCATTGGCCGGAGCAGCCAGCGTACGTTCCATCAATTGGCGCGTGGAGGCCAGTTCACCGGCCCAATTCCGGGTGCCGGTCTTCAGGTCCTGGTGGTGCACGGAGGCCAACTGGTCCAAGGCGGAATTCAACCGGCCAAGGTCATCCAACTGGCCCAGATAGCCGTGCACGCGGTGTTGCTGCCTATTGGCACGGGCCATCAGGCCCATGTCCCAAGCAATGAATGAGGCGGCAAGCACTACGGCCGCTAATGGCAGGAAACGCCAAGTGGAAGATTTCACGGGTACGGAATTTGGCCCTTTGAACGGGGCCAGGGCCGGAACCGTTACTGCCCTTGGCTGGCAGCCCTGCGCATGGCCGAGAAAAAATTCTTCATCACGGCATCCATCCGTGCCTGCACCTGGGCACGGATGTCGTCATGCAGGCGGTTGGCGGTGCCCATGCTGATCCCCGGAATTGACGTTTGCGGCCGTTGGGCCGCGTAGATCATTCCAATGTCCACGCCACCACCAGGAGCCGATTGGTTGCCGGTATGCACCAAGTGCCCCACCTGCACGCGGCACTGGCCATTCTCGGCCTGGATGGTCACTTCATAGCGCACCACGCCCATGGATGCCTCCCGGCTGCCCAAGGCGGAGCTTCGGAAATTGAAGCGCGCCACGCCCTTGATGCTGCCGCCCGCGGTATCCACAAGCAGGATGTGCGCGCCGGGTTCCTGGCCGAAGGAATAGGGCCAAGTTTTCAGTGCGGCATGGAAAACTTGCACGCCCGAAAGGGGCAGCGCAACGGCATCCGCGATCACCAAAGGCCTCGGCTCCTGGGCAAAGGCGGCAAAGCCGGCCAGGAACAGGGTCAGCAGGTAGGCGGTCCGCATGGGGGAAAGTTAGGGTGCGGCGGTTCCGGGACTTGCAAAATATCCTCAAGCGGGCGGAGCGTGGATCGAACGGTCCGATAACTTTGCACGCACTTCAAACACATGTCTTATGCATTCAGATCATCCCCGGAATCCCGCGCTCAAAGTGGGTGTTTTTTACGACGGTAGCTATTTCACGCACGTCAGCAATTACTACAATTACGTTCATCCGCACCGCCGCAGGCTGCACATCGGCGGTGTGCATGAATTCATCAAGCACATGGTTTCCGAGCGGGAAGGCACACCGCCAAGTTTGTGCCACATTATTGATGCACACTTTTTCCGTGGCCGGTTCAGCGCAAAGGACGCCAATGAAAAAGCCAACCAATTGTACTACGACCGGGTTTTTGACGATGTGCTGATGTACAACGGGGTGCAAACGCACTACCTGCCGGTAAAGGACCTGATGGGGCGCAAGCGCGAAAAGGGCATCGACGTGCTGATGGCCTTGGAAACGTTTGAGCTGTGCATGCACAAGCGCTATGACGTGGTGGCGCTGATCGCCAGCGACGGCGACCATGTACCCTTGGTGCGCAAACTGCACGGGCTGGGCTGCAAGACCATGCTGCTGGGCTGGGATTTTGAGTACACGGACGAAACCACGGGGGAATTGCAGACCACCAAGACCAGCACGGACCTGTGGAATGCGGTGAGCTATCCCCTGGAAATGGCCGATGTGGTGGAGGAGGGCCTGCGCGACGGAAATGAGGTGGTGGAGGACATGTTCGTGCAGAAGGAAAGTGTGCCGCGCGACATCTTGGACCCCGACCGGCCGCAGGTGAGCATGTCCGATTACACGGATGAAGAACGGTACAGCGGTGAGGTGATGAGCCTGCACAACGGCTACGGCTTCATCCGCTTTCCGGACAACAACGTGTTCTTCCTCCACGACGACCTTGAGGGGATTGAATTCTCAGAGCTGTCCGTGGGTTCCTATTTGGAGTTCAACGTTGCCTTCAACAACCGCGGGCAACGGGTGGCCAAGCACATCTCGTGGGGAAAGCGGGAAGCCTGAGCGCTACCGCCGAACCGGCAAGTGCACGGTGAAAGTGGAGCCTTTTCCGCCCCCTGCGCTTGCTGCATGCAGCGATCCCCCGTGTGCCTCGGCCCATTGCTTGGCCCTCGCCAAGGTGCTGCGCGCCTGTGATTCGCCATCCGTGGCGTGCGAACCCAGCATGGCATAACGCACGAATACTTTTTCCAGGTCTTCCGGTGAAAGCCCCACGCCACGGTCCGTCACAGCCACTGATACCGCATGTTCATCTGCGGAGAGGGCCACATGGACAGGGCTGCCTTTGGGGGAAAATTTGCTGGCGTTGGAAAGCAGAGCTTCAAAAAGTTGGCGCAACACTTGGCGGTCGCCGCCCAGCGTTGCGGTGGCCGGTCCTTCAAGGATCACTTGCTGCTGCTTGCGCTCCAGGCGGTAATTGATGTCGCTGATGCATTCACGCAGGAGGCCGACCACGTCCACGGGTGCGCATTGAACCTTGGAGATGCCGCGGGGCACCGCGAAATCGTCCATCAACTGCTCCAGCTCGGCGGCCCCGTTGAAGAAGTTCCGCTCCGCCAGTTCCAGCAACTGGCGGCGTTCGGGGCCTTCGGGCAGGTCGTGAAGCATGGCCGCAGCCTGCCACAGGCCGCCCAGGCGGTTCTTCAATGCATGCGAAAAATGGTGCAGGCGCTCATTGCGCTGCACCAGGTCCAGCGGATTGAACGGCGGAATGGCTTCAGGCGGCATGGCCTTTCATGATGCGGTGAAGCACCTGGTTCAGCCCGTCCGTGTCGATCGGCTTCAGTAAGTAGTCGCATCCGCCAAGTGCCTTGATGCCGTCCACCACTTCCGGCTTGTTGCTGGCGGTGAGGAAAACAATGGGCAAGGGGTCGGTGGCGCGGATCTCGCGGGCAAGGTCGAGTCCGGTTTTGTTGCCCTTCAGGTACACGTCCATCATGATGGCGTCCGGGTGTTCCTGCTTCATCAGTTGCTCGGCTTCGGCGGAACTGGCTGCGCTGCCGGTGACCCGGAAGCCCATCTGCTCCAGTTGCAAACGGTAACCGAAGGAGATGATGGCTTCGTCCTCAATGATCAAGATCTTCTTCATGCTTTTGGCGGAGTGTGGGCACGTTTGGAGTGTTCTGCGGCGATGCGCAGGAATTGATCGGTCGTCAAGGGTTTTTCAATGTATTCGCTTACGCAGTCCACCTCATGGGCTTTTTCCATGTCGATGGGGCGGTTGCTGCTGGAGCACATCACCACGGTGGTGCGCCCGGGCTGGATCAACGTGCGGTCCAGGCATTGTTCCAGGAAGGCGAAGCCGTCCGTGGCGGGCATGTTTATGTCCACAAAAAGAAGGTCCGGGGGGTCCGATCCGTTGCGCAGGTGTTCCATGGCCTTTCCGGGATCCAGGTACGCGGTGAGGCGTCCTTGGAATCCGGCTTTTTTCAGCATCATGCGCGTGATCAGGTGGTAGTCATCCTCATCATCCACGATCATGATGTGTGATACGACCGAGGTGGGGCCGGGGTATGCCGTTCTGGGGTCCATTGTGTGCCTTGTACGTTCCGGGGCGCGGAATGTTCCGGTGCAGGCAACAGCCGGGATCAGGCCACCGGGGCCGCTTCCTTGGCGGGCTGCCTTATCGAACGCAAATGCAGAACGATCTCGCTTGCCTCGCGCGCCGTGGCCTGGTACTTCTGAAGCACGCACCCTGCTATGCGCAGGCCGGCTTCAAGGTCCTCGGCCACCACTTCATCCGCGCCCAGGGCATGGAGCGCGGCTTCATCCTTTGCCAAATGAACCCTGGCGATGATGTGGGCCTTGGTCTGTTGGCGCACACTGGCCACCACGCGCTTGGCCTGGCGGAGGTCGTTCAGCACGATCACCACGGCACGTGCAGTGGCCACATCCGCCTTGGCCAGCACGGCAACCTGGGCCGCATCGCCTTGTACCGTGGGGATGCCGCGCTTTACGGCCAGTTCGGCCAGCTCGGGGTCGTCCTCCACCACGGCACAGCGCACCTTCACGCTCTGTGCGGCCAGCGCGGCATCCTGGCCGTTCGGCCCAAAGCCCACCAGCACGATGTGGTCCCGCATGGGCTGGTGTTCACCGTGCTCCATCTCAGTGCCCACGTTCAGCAGGCTGTCCAAGGCCTCGCCGGTGCGCGGCAGCAAGTGATCGAAGGTGCCGCCGGCAATGCGCTGCAGGCGCGCCATCACCATGGGGGTGGCAGCCATGGTGATGATGGAGACGGCCAGGAAGAGCTGGTGGTGTTCCGGTGTGATGAGCCCAAAGGAGAGGCCGGAAATGGCCAGCACGAAGGAAAATTCGCCCACTTGAAGAAGGGAGAGGCCGCATTGCAGGGCGGTGCGCACCGGATGCCGCAGCAGCCAGACGGAGAGAAAACCCGTGATGGTTTTGCCGACCATCACCAACAGCGCAAGGGCAAGGATGGTGAAGGGTGCGGAGGTGAACAACGCGGGGTCCACCAGCATGCCGATGCTCACGAAGAAGAAGCTCATGAACAACTGGTGGAACGGCTGCACGATGCCGGACGCCTGGTGAACCTGGTCCGTGCCGCTGATGATGAGGCCCGCGAAGAACGCGCCCAGCGCCAGCGAAAGCCCCAATGCAGCGGTGCCCCACGCGGCGGCAAAGCACAAGAGCACCACGGTGATGATGAACAGTTCCTTGTTGCGGCCCTTGGAAACGGTGCGCAGCAACAGGGGAGCGGCCCAGCGCCCACCCACGTACACCACGGTCATAAGCAGGAGCACCTTGCCCAACAGCAGCAGCAGGTCGCCCTTAATGTCGCCGCTTCGCCCGGCCAGCATGGGCATTACCAGCATCATGGGCACCACCAGGATGTCCTGGAAGATCAGGATGGCGGAGGTAACCCGGCCCACCGGTGCGTCCAGCTTGCCCTTTTCCTGCAGCACGCGCAGCACGATGGCCGTGCTGCTCAACGTGACCAAAAAGCCCATGAACACCGCCGCAGGCAAGGGCATTCCGAAGAGCGTACACACACCGGTGGTGAGCGCAATGGTGAACAGGGCCTGGAGCGAGCCACCGATGAACACCGTAACGCCGATGGTGGAAAGCTCCTTCAGGCTGAAGCCCATGCCGATCACAAAGAGGAGGAACACCATGCCGAACTCGGCCAACTCATTCACGCGTTCGGCCTTGTCCACCCAGCCCAGCATGTGCGGCCCGGCCACCATGCCCGCAATGATGAAGCCCAGCACGCCGGGCATCTTCAGCCTGCGGAACAGCAGGATGATGCCCACCGCCAGGGCAAGCACCACCACCAATTCCTTGTACAGGCCGTCCTCCATGTTATTTCTTGAAAACGAGCCAAACGGCCGCCACCAGCAGCACGGCGGCCAGCGCATGGTTCCAGCGGAACACCTCGTTGCGGAACACCAGCAGGCTGAACAGCACGAACACCGCCAACGTGATCACCTCCTGCACCACTTTTAGCTGCACCAAGGAAAACGGCCCGCCGTACCCTTCATAACCGATGCGGTTGGCCGGCACCTGCAGGCAATACTCGAAAAAGGCGATGCCCCAACTGGAGAGGACCACGGCAAACAAGCCCCATTTGGCCAGCACGGGATTGTCCTTGAAACGCAGGTGCCCGTACCAGGCCATGGTCATGAACGCATTGCTGAGCACCAGCAAGCCGATGCTGTATAGTCCGCGCATGGCGCGAATTTCAATGCTCCATTTGCTTGGCGCAGGCACTTTGGCGCTTTTCAGCGAACGGCCCCGTGTTGATCCCTACTTTTCCGGCATGGACACCCTGTTCAACACCCCCTTGCCGCACCGCCGGTTTTACATCCGCAGGCAGCTCCGCTTCATGTTGTGGGCCGCCGGCTTCATCGCCTTCAGCCTGTTGCTCGGCGTTGCGGGCTACATGGGGCTTGCGCACTTGTCCTTCACCGATGCCTTCCTGAACGCCAGCATGATCCTGGGCGGCATGGGCCCGGTGGACCAGTTGCCGAACACCGCGTCCAAGTGGTTTGCTTCCTTCTATGCCATCTATTGCGGCATAGCGCTGCTCTCCATCGTGGCGGCCATGCTGGCGCCCACCATCCACCGGTTGTTGCACATCATGCACCTGGACCAGGTAAAACGCGCCAAGCGCGCCGCCGAAATGAAGCAGCCCGAACAGCGTGCCTGATCACTCCCTGGTCTCGTTCCAAGTGCGGTACTTCGCCGCGATGGGCGGCAGGTCTTTCGGCACCTCGCGCAGCGGCTCGCACGCCTCCAATGTTTCGCGCAGTTCCTGCGGCAGGGACTGGTAGAGCTTGGTGCCTTCCGATTTCCAGGCCAGCATTTCATCGCTCACGGCTTTCACTGCCCTGGCGGGGTTGCCCACGATCACTTGGCGCGGCGCCCACACCGAATCCGCAGGTAGAAAGGCCAAGGCACCCACAATGCAGCCCTCGCCCAGTTCCACGCGGTCCATCAGCACCGCGTTCATGCCCACCAAGCAATTGCGGCCCACGTGTGCCCCATGGATGATGGCCCCGTGGCCGATGTGGGCATCCTGTTCCAGCCGGACGGTAACCCCGGGGAACATGTGGATGGTGCAATGCTCCTGCACGTTGCAGCCGTCCGCAATGTGGATGGCGCCCCAGTCGCCGCGCAAGGCCGCACCGGGGCCGATGTACACATCCTTGCCGATCACCACATTGCCGGTTACCACCGCTTGGGGATGAACAAACGCGGATGGGTGCACCACGGGCTTGTATCCGTTAAAGGCGTAGAACATGGTGCGAACCTACTGAGGCGGGGAGAAACGGGATAACGGGGTGAAAGAGGGAAGAGGGAAGTGGTGAAGAGGTGAAGAAGGAGTACTTCGGCTGTGTTCAGGGAGAAGAAGTGAAGAAGCAGAGAAGAGAAGAAGTGAAGAAGAGAAAAAGTGAGGAAGATGAGAAGGAAGGCAAGCCGTGAACATGCAGCGGAGCCTCCTCCTGATCTGGGTGCGCTGGTGAAGGCTTGGCGGTGAAGCGCCAAGCAGTCTTTCAATGTTACCATTGCGTTGATCTTTCCACTGCCGGAGGTGCGGCAAGCCGATGCCCGCTACATTTGGCCGCGACAAGCAACCTACCATGCCCATAGGATCCTTCTTCCGGATGTTCAAGCCCAAGGACCGGGTGTTCTTCTACCACTTCGAGGCCTCGGCTGCCAACGTGCTGAAGATGAGCGAGGACCTGATGCTGATCATGGCCTCCGAACCGGGTGCCCAGCGCACCGCGATGATGGAAAGGCTGGTACTGCAGGAACGGGCCAACGACGACCTGACCCACACCATCTTCCAGGAACTTGCCCGCAACTTCATCACCCCGATAGACCGGGAAGACATTCACGCCTTGGCGGGCAGCTTGGACGATGTGGCGGATTACATCCTGGCCAGTGCCAAGAACTTGGAGCTCTTCCACATCGACAAGCCCGATGAGACTTGCCAGGAGCTGGCCCGGCTGGTGCATGAAGGTGCGCGCATCGTGCAAATGGCCGTGCACCACCTGCGCGATCTCAACAAGCCCAACGCCCACCAGCAGTTCGTGATCGACGTGAACAGCATGGAAAATGAGGCGGACGAAGTATGCGATGCCGCCATTGAAAGGCTTTTCCTGCATGAAAAGGATGCCATCCACCTGATCAAGATGCGCGACACCTACATGATGCTGGAGATGGCCACGGACAAATGCGAGGATGTGGCCAACGTGATCGAGTCGATCATGCTCAAGTACGCCTAAGCATGGCAAGCCGCACCGTGACCACCCTGCCAACGATGCGACCCATGGCCAACAACGTTTCTGGGGCCGCAAGCATCGGCGCACCGGTGACCACATTTTCCAATTGCGCATCCCGGCCAGCATGAGCCTGCTTGTCACGATCATCATCCTCGCCCTGGTGTTCGACTACATCAACGGCTTCCATGATGCGGCCAACGCCATCGCCACGGTGGTGAGCACCAAGGTGCTGTCGCCCCTGCAGGCCGTGCTCTGGGCGGCCGCGTTCAATTTCGTGGCCTTCTTCGTGTTCCGCGACCATGCGGTGGCCAATACGATCAGCAAAGTGGTGCATGAGGAGTTCATCACGCTTCCGGTGATCCTCAGCGGCCTGATCGCCGCGATCATCTGGAACCTGCTCACCTGGTGGTACGGCATCCCCAGCAGCAGCTCGCACACCCTGATCGGCGGCTTCGCGGGGGCGGCGCTGGCGCACGCTTTCACCCACTTCAACGGGCTTACCATCGCGGACGTGGTGGAGAGCAACAAGATCCTGGTGATCGTCGCGTTCATTTTCCTGGCCCCGGTAGTAGGCATGTTCATGAGCATGCTGATCGCCTTGGTCACCTTGGTGGAAAACACTTGGTTCCGCGTGTGCCTCATCGTGCTCAGCGGCATCTTCACCTGGATGCTGTTCGTGCACTTGCAGGAAGGGAAGATGGAGCGCAACCTGGAAGCCGCCATGGGCGTGACCACGTTGGAGGAGAAGGCCCTGCTGCACCCGGAGTTCCAGGCCGAATATGACGCTGCCCTGCTCAAATACGAGGAGGCCGTGCCCTATCTCGCCATGTACCACCACAAGGGCGCCAAGGGGGTTGCGGCAATGATCAAAAAGGAGGTGGCCCCGGACGCGGACCAAGCCAAAATGGCCAAGGCCATCGCCAACGGGGACAACAGCATGATCCGCTATGGCATCATGTTCCTCTTTGCGCTGTTCTGCGGCACCTACATCTATGAGGAGAAGATCCGCACGCCCAATGCCTTCAGCATGGCGCGCATGTTCAAGCATTTGCAGTTGGCCAGCTCTGCGGCCTTCAGCCTGGGCCACGGCGGCAACGACGCGCAGAAAGTGATGGGCATCATCGCGGCGGCCTTGATCGCCAATGGCGACATCAAGGATTTCAAGGATATGCCCGACTGGGTGCCGCTGGCGTGCTACACCATGATCGGCCTCGGCACCTTGAGCGGCGGCTGGCGCATCATCAAGACCATGGGCACGCGCATCACCAAGGTAACCGCGCTGGAAGGCGTTTGTGCCGAAACCGGCGGTGCCATGACGCTGTACTTGACCGAACAAATGGGCATTCCGGTGAGCACCACGCACACCATCACCGGCTCCATCATCGGGGTAGGGGCGATCAAACGGCTCAGTGCGGTGCGCTGGGGCGTTACCGTGCGCCTGCTTTGGGCGTGGATCATAACAATTCCGGTAAGCGCGGCGCTGGCTGCCCTGGCCTATTGGTGCTGCATGATGTTCGGCCTTTGACCGTGCAACATTTTTTCCAAAGCATCCGTTCCCTGTCACCGGTATCTTTGCACGGATGCACGGACCAATGCGCAAACCCTCACTTTACTTGGTGGCCTTGGCCGCCTTGTGTGCGGGTCTGCTCCTGTCCACGGTGGCAATACCCACCCTGCTGGGCGTTGCATCCGGCAAAGTGATTGCCACCCAAGCGCCTGTGGAGGAGGAGCAGCAGCATGGCCGTGAGGTGCTGAAACAGATCTTGCACGACCACCGCTCCTGGGCGGGAAGCACCCAGCATCTTGACCAGTGCGTAAAGGCGTTCTTCTGCCACGGCGATGAAGCCGTTCCGGCAGGCCCTGTGGGTGAAGTGCTGTTGCAGCCGCCCCGGACAGCGTGATGCCGTGCGCCCTAGCGGCGCCTTTTAGCCAGCCTGTAAACGCGCACCCACCGGGACCCGGTGCGCATCGGCATGGCCATGGCGGGTCCCGTCCAAAATTTAGAACATGAAATCCTTTTTCGGGTCGCTGAACCGCGACCTCCCTTCTTCCTTGGTTGTTTCCCTGGTGGCCATCCCCTTGTGCCTCGGCATTGCCTTGGCCTCCGGTGCGCCACCCTTTGCCGGCCTGCTTGCAGGCATGATCGGCGGCCTGATCGTTGGCGCCTTCAGTGGCTCCCAACTGGGTGTTTCCGGGCCTGCTGCCGGCCTTGCCGCCATTGTTGTAACCAGCGTGGCCGCATTGGGCTCGTTCCCGCTGTTCCTGATGGCCGTGCTGCTGTCTGGTGTGCTCCAGTTTCTGCTGGGCATCGCCAAAGGCGGGGCCATCGCATACTTCTTCCCGTCTTCCGTGATCAAGGGCATGTTGGCCGGTATCGGCATCTACATCGCCCTTACGCAGGTGCCGAACGCCCTTGGGTTCATTGTGGATGGACAGTTGGCGGGCGGGGTCTTCACCAAGCTGGCCATGGCTTTCGCTGCGCCCAACCTCAGCGTATTGGCCATTGCTGCGTGCTGCCTGGCGGTATTGGTCCTGTGGGAACAACCGATCATAAAGCGCAATCGCATCTTGGCCATGGTACCGGGCCCGTTGGTGGCCGTGGTACTTGGGGTGGCAATGGGTGCATGGAGCGGCTCCCTGTCCACGGCGCATTTCGTCCAACTGCCCAACCTCACCGGCACCCTTTGGGCTGACCTGTTTCCGGGTCCGGATTGGTCCGGCGTGTTCAATCCCGCAGTTTGGACCACCGCCCTCACCATGGCCGTGGTGGCCAGCTTGGAGACGCTGCTTTCCGTGGAAGCGGCTGACAAACTGGATCCCCAACGCCGCACTACGCCCAAGAACCGTGAGTTGATGGCCCAGGGTGTAGGCAACATGGTGGCCGGCCTGTTGGGGGCTTTGCCCGTAACGCAAGTGATCGTGCGCAGCTCCACCAACATCCAGTCCGGCGGTAGGACCAAGCTCTCCACCATGCTCCATGGCTTGTGGATCATGCTGGCGTTAGTGCTCTTTCCCGGCCTATTGGGGATGATCCCCTTGGCTGCTCTGGCCGCCATCCTCTTGCAGGTGGGATACAAGTTGGCCAAGCCCATGCTCTTCAAGGAGATGTGGGCTGGTGGGTGGCAGCGCTTCGTACCCTTCTTGGCCACCGTGCTGGGGGTGGTCTTCCTGGACCTGCTTCAAGGCGTGGGCCTGGGCCTGGCAGTGGCCCTGTTCATCATTTTGCGCAACAACTACAAGGTACCCTTCCACCTGCTGGAACGTTCCGTGATGCCCGGCACACCGGTGCGCATTGCCTTGGGGGAAGAGACCAGCTTCCTGAACAAGGCCAGCATCCAACGCACGCTGGATGAACTGCCGCCCGGATCCAGGATCGTCATCGATGTGAGCCGCGCGGTGGCCTTGGACCCCGACATCCATGAGATCCTCGCCGATGGCAGCCTGCGCGCCGCCGAGAAGGGCTCCACCGTGGAAGTGGTGGGGCAACGGGAGCACCGCAGGCACCGCACGGCGGCATGGATGAGCGTGAAGCATCTCCGGGAATACTTCCGTTATTCCTCAAACGGACGAACCACCGCGCAAGCATGAGAACGCTCACCAAAGAATCCCGTGCCGGGCTCACCCCGGCCGAAATGCTGCGCGTGCTCCTTGCGGGCAATGCCCGTTTTGCGAACAACCTGAAAGCCAATCGCGACCTGCAGCTGCAAGTGCAGGCCACGGCCCAAGGGCAATACCCCGGAGCGGTGATCCTCAGCTGCATGGATTCGCGCACCAGTGCGGAACTGATCTTCGACCAAGGCCTGGGCGACATCTTCAGCATCCGCATAGCAGGCAACGTGGTGACACCGGATGTGCTCGGCAGCATTGAATACGCCGTGGCAGCGGCCGGGGTGAAGCTGGTGATGGTACTGGGCCATACCGCTTGCGGCGCCGTGGGCGGCGCTTGCGACAACGTGCGCATGGGCAACCTCACCGGCACCTTGGAGCGGATCCTTCCGGCCATCGGGCGCGTGTCCGGCGATACCTCATCCGCCGGTTTCAAGGACCGTGTGGCCGCAGCGAACGTCTGCGTATCCATTGATGCGATCCTGGAGCAAAGCCCCATCGTACGCGAACGATTGGCAAGCGGGGAGGTGGGGCTTGCCGGCGCCATGTACAACGTGTCCACCGGCCTGGTGGAGGTGATGAACGCCTGCGCCTATGTGCGCGAAGCCGCGCCAGAAGCCGCAATGTTGGTGGTAGGGTAGCCGGCCGGAAATGAATGCTACGGGGGCGGTGCACAAAAGCCGCCCCCGTGCTCATGCACGGGCAAGATCGGCGAACTTCGCGCCATGTCCATCCTCCTTTCCGATGCCGGCCTGCACCACCATCTGCTGCCGTTGACCTACACACGCCCCGTGGGCGCGTTGCGTGCGGGCATCCTCACCATTGCCGAAACATGGCAACACCTCACCGATATGCCCGTGGGCTTCCGCACGGAAGACTACCTGCAGGCCAAATTCCCCGAAGTGGGCGGCGGCAGGTTGTGGGAAGTGCATGGCGGCATGCTGCCAACGGCTGCCATCGCGGCTGCCGTGCTGGACCTTGATCCGGGGGAAGCGCTGGTGCAGGGTGGAAGGCCGCTTGCGTTCTGTTCCGAAGGAAATGCACACGCTGCGGAAATGGATTGGACCATGGCCCCGGCCTATTTCACCCAAAAAGAGTTCAGCGGACCTATCACACTGCTGGAAAGGCCTTGGCACCTGTTCCAGCACTGCGGTGCCGCCATCGCCAACGATTTTGCCATGCTCACCGATGGCCGCCGCAGCGGGCCCATCAGCGCGCTGAACACCGTGATCGGCGATCCGGCCAAGATCTTCTTGGAGCCCGGGGCCAAGGTGGAAGCCAGCATCCTCAACACCACCAACGGCCCCATCTGGATCGGCAAGGACGCCGAAGTGATGGAAGGCTGCATGATCCGCGGCTCTTTTGCCTTGGGCGACCATTCCCAATTGAAAATGGGCGCGAAAATCTATGGGGCTTGCTCCTTCGGGCCGGAATGCCGCGTAGGGGGCGAAGTGAACAACAGCGTGATCCTCGGGTACAGCAACAAGGGCCACGATGGGTTCCTGGGCAACAGTGTGCTGGGCGAATGGTGCAACCTGGGCGCGGACACCAACACCAGCAATCTGAAGAACACCTACGGCGAAGTGAAGGCGTGGAGCTTTGCCACCGGAGCGTTGGAAGCTACGGGCCAGCAGTTCCTGGGCTTGGTGATGGGCGACCATGCCAAGAGCGGTATCAACACCATGTTCAACACTGGAACAGTGGCAGGCGTGTGCGCCAACATCTTCGGAAGCGGCTTCCCGCCCAAGCACATACCCTCCTTTGCCTGGGGCGGTGCGGAAGGCTTCAAAACCGCCGTTGTGGAGCAAGTGTTCAGCACCTGCCAACGCATGATGGAACGGCGCCATGTGCAGTTCACCAAGCTGGACGAGGATATCCTGCTGCATGTTCTGGGTGCCACGGCAGCCCAGCGCAACTGACAAGATCACCGGCACTGCCACGCGGCATGATGCTTGCGCTACGCGCCTTTCCAGCAGAAATTCGCCCTGAAGGGTGCTGCTTAAATTTGAAACCGACACATTGGCACCAAGCCGAATGAGCGATATCCTGATGAACGACGGTCCACTGTTCTCCTCGGAGGCACTGGACAATGAAACCGAGCTGATCCCCTTGATCACCGCGGAAGATGAGGAGTTGATGAACGCCGAGAAAACTCCGGCGGAACTGCCCATCCTGCCGCTGCGCAACACCGTGCTCTTCCCCGGGGTGGTGATCCCCATCACCGTGGGCCGCGACCGCAGCATCCGCCTGATCCAGGACGTGTACCGGGGCAACCGCACCTTGGGCGTACTGAGCCAGAAAGACTCCGCCATTGAGGAACCCCGCGCCGAAGACCTGAACAATGTGGGCACCATTGCCACGATCATCCGCATGCTGCGCATGCCGGACGGCAGCACCACGGCCGTGATCCAGGGGAAGAAGCGCTTCGAGATGATCGAAATGGTGAAGAGTGAACCCTACTTCACCGCACGCGTCAAGGAATTCAACGAGCAACGGCCCGAAAAAGGAGACAAGTCCTTCGATGCGCTGGTGAGCTCGCTGAAGGACCTGGCCATCAACATCATCAAGGCCAGCCCGCACATCCCCACGGAAGCCAGCTTCGCCATCAAGAACATCGACAGCCCCAGCTTCTTAGTGAACTTCATCAGCAGCAACATGAACGCCGATGTGGCCGAGAAGCAGCGCATGCTGGAAGTGGCCGACCTGCGCGAGCGTGCGGGCCTGTTGCTGGCGCACCTCACCAAGGAGCTGCAGATGCTGGAGATGAAGAACGAGATCCAGAGCAAGGTGCGCACCGAGGTGGACAAGCAGCAGCGCGAATACTTCCTGCACCAGCAGATCAAGACCATCCAGGACGAACTGGGCGGCAACCCCATCGAGCAGGAGATCGAGGAGATGCGCATCGCCGCCAAGCAGAAGAAGTGGACCGAAAAGGTGGGCGAATCCTTTGAGAAGGAACTGGGCAAGCTGCAGCGGATGAACCCGGCCGGCGCGGAGTTCAGCGTGCAATACAACTACGTGCAACTGTTGCTCGAACTGCCCTGGGGCGAGTACAGCGCGGACAAGTTCGACCTGCGCAACGCGCAAAAAATCCTGGACCGCGACCACTTCGGCCTGGAGAAAGTGAAGGAGCGCATCATAGAACACTTGGCCGTACTGAAGCTCAAGGGCGACATGAAGGCGCCCATCGTGTGCCTGTACGGCCCGCCGGGCGTGGGCAAAACCAGCTTGGGAAAGAGCATGGCCGAGGCACTGGGCCGCAAGTACGTGCGCATGAGCCTCGGCGGCCTGCACGACGAGGCCGAAGTGCGCGGGCACCGCAAAACCTACATCGGCGCCATGCCGGGCCGCGTGATCCAAAGCCTGAAGAAGGCCGGCACCAGCAACCCGCTTTTTGTGCTGGACGAGATCGACAAGGTGGGCAAGGACTACCAAGGCGATCCCGCCAGTGCCCTGCTGGAAGTGCTGGACCCCGAACAGAACCACGCCTTCTACGACAACTACGTGGAGCTGGAGTACGACCTGAGCCGCGTGATGTTCGTGGCCACGGCCAACTCCCTCAGCACCATCCATCCCGCCCTGCGCGACCGCATGGAGATCATTGAGGTGAACGGCTACACCCTGGAGGAAAAGCTGGAGATCGCCAAGCGCCACCTGCTGCCCAAGCAGCTCAAGGAAAGCGGCATCAAGGCCAAGCAGTTCAAGCTGGCGGACGGCCTGATCGAGGCCATCATTGAACAGTACACGGACGAAAGCGGCGTGCGCACCTTGGAAAAACGCATCGCAAAACTGGTGCGGTTCCGCGCCAAGCAGATCGCATTGAAGGAGAAGCACAGCGTTACCATCACCGTGGCCGACCTCGCCAAGATCTACGGCCCCAGCCACGCCCGTGACAAGTACCAGGGCAATGACGTGGCCGGGGTGGTCACCGGCTTGGCTTGGACCCCGACTGGCGGCGAGATCCTCTTCCTGGAAACCAGCATCACCAAGGGCGATGGCAAGCTCACTCTCACCGGCAACCTCGGCGACGTGATGAAGGAGAGCGCCATGATCGCCTTGGAATACCTCAAGGCCCACAGCGAGATCATCGGCCTGGAGCAGGACGTGTTCAAGCGCTGGAACGTACACATCCACGTGCCCGAGGGCGCCACGCCCAAGGACGGCCCCAGTGCAGGCATCGCCATGCTCACCAGCATCGCCAGCGCCTTCACGCAGCAAAAGGTGCGCAAGTTCATCGCCATGACCGGTGAGATCACCCTGCGGGGCCGCGTGCTGCCCGTTGGCGGCATCAAGGAGAAGATCTTGGCGGCCAAGCGCGCGGGCATCAAGGAGATCATCATCAGCGAGGACAACCGCAAGGACATCGAGGACATCGACGCGCGCTACCTCAAGGGCATGCGCTTCCACTACGTCACTGAAATGATCGACGTGGTGAAGCACGCGCTGCTGAAGGAAAAGGTGGAGCACGCGCTGCTGGTGGCCTGACTACTATAGGACCCTCCTCCGGCCGGCGGAGGCTGGCGTGCAGCTATTGGCCGCATCTTTGCGGCCGATCCATGGCTCCTGCACCACGCATTGCCCGCTTATGTTCCGTCGTGGCCGGTGTGGCGGCCTGCACGGGATCCATGGCCCAATCCGCTACTGGTCAAGGCGTGCCTCCCATCGTGCTTCACAACGACAGCAGCCTCAAGGCCATCATTGGCATGCGCATGCAGAACCGCTTCACCTACCTGCACACGGCAGGGGAAGGGCAGCAGGCCGATGCCGCAGACTTCCAGGTGCGCCGCTTCCGGTTGAGGATGGAAGGCCATGCGATCACACCGCGGCTGCAATACAAAGTCCAGCTCGGCCTTTCCGACCGCGATGTGTCCATCGGCGATGGGGCAACAAGCGTGTTGATGGATGCCATGGTGCTGTACCAAGCCGGAAAGAACACCCGGCTTGGATTCGGCCAGGGAAAATTGCCCGGTGGCCGCCTCGCCTTGATCAGCTCCGGTGCCATGGAATTGCCTGAGCGTGCCTTGGCAAACGGAGCCTTCACCGCGGAACGGGACCGGGGGATCCAGTTGGAGCAAGCCTTTCCGGCAGGCAAACAGGCGCTTCATGTACATCTGGCGGCTTCCCAGGGAGAGGGGCGCTCCGGGCAAAGGGGAGCACCCGGATCATGCTACACCGGCCGCCTGGAATGGATGCCTTTCGGGGAATTCCGGGGGAACGG
>JAFDZG010000042.1 GCA_018267065.1 Bacteroidota bacterium | reverse complement strand
TGCGCCCCACGATGCGGTTGATGGTGGCCGCTGCCGATGCCGGGTACAGGCGTCCGTGGGTGCCGATGCGCATGGCGTTGCTCAGAAGGGTTGGGTGAAATGTAGGTAGAATCCCGTTTCGGCGAGGCCGTTGATGCTGTATTCCATCCGCAGCACCTGGTCGTAGCTGGTCACTAGGTCCAGGCCCAGGCCGTATCCCTGCTGCCAGTGGTTGGCCAACGGGTTTGCGGCACCGTTCCGGTTGTCCACCACATAGCCCTGGTCGCTGAACGCATTGAGGTAGATGGCGATGTACAGCGTGCGGAAAGCCTCGAACGGGATTGCTTCCACGCGGTAGGAGCGGGGTTTCAGCAGGGCAAAGAGCACGTTGGCCTTGCCCAAGCACCAGTGCTGCCCATCGATGATGTAGTACTCATAGCCCCGGAGGTAATCGCCATAACCCAAACCTTCCTGCAAGAAGTAGTGGTCTTCGCTGCCGGCGGAGGCCTTGGCGGCCAAGCTTGCACCGAAGCTCCATCGCTGGCCGTGTTTCCAACTGCGCTGCACCGCTGCTGACAAGTTGGTGACCATGGGCTGGTCTGCGGTGAACCCGTTCTGCTCCAGCTCCAGTTTTGCGAAGTAACCGGACAGGGGGAATGCGCGTGAGTCGCGCCGGTCCATCACCACGGAATAGCCCAGCGAGGGGAAGCTGGCATGCCGCACGCCCTTGGAAACGTACTCCGGATTGCGCAGCAGCACGGTGTCCTCCACGTTGATCCCGCTCCAACGCAGTGCCAGGCTGTGCCGCATGTCATGCGCGGGCCGGAAGGTGAACATGGCGCCGGCCTTCCATTGGCGCAGGATGTTCTGTGCGGGTGTTCGCAGGAGGATGCGTTTGTTGCCCCATGTGCCGGCGGTCACTTCGTCCTGCTCGCCGTAGGCACCTTCCAGTTGCAGGCCCCAGCGTTGGCTGCGGTCAAAGGCAGGCACCTTGTAGCGCAGGCCGAAACGGCGTGAATAGCCCAATTGTGCCAGCCCCGAAAGCGTTTCGTTGCGGCCGCGCATGTTGAAGCGGTTCAGTTCCAGGCCGTAGTTGATGCGCCGGAAGTCCTTGGTGAGCCACCACGTGTTGAAATTGGGGTCGGCGAAACGGATCACAGGTTGCGGCCACCAGAACCAGCGTTCGTTCACGGTGAGCATGATGAACGCTTCGTGCGGGCCGAGGAAGGTGGGCAAGAGGTCCACCGTATTGAAAAGCCCGAGGTTCAACAAGTTCTGGCGGCTCCGCTCCAAGCGTGCATAGAGCTCCTTGGCGTCCAGGGTATCACCCTCGGCGAAGGTGAGTTCGCGCAGGATGATCTTGGCCTTGGTGTGCTTGTTGCCCTCGATCAAGATGCCCGAAATGCCGTACGGGCCGCTGAAATCCTGTGCGGGGACCTGCGCCCATGCAAGGCCGTGGAAACAAGCGCACAGCAAAAGCACACCAAAGCTGCGGACCGCGCGAACCCTCTCCGCCCGCAGGATGCTCATGCCGTGGCCCAGGTCGTGTTCATCTTTTTCGTCCGCGATCCATTCACCCCTGAGCTTGCCATGTGGCACCATTCACCCCCTGAGCGAAGCCGAAGGGCACCATTCACTAATCACCATTCACTAATCACATCTTCAATCTTACTTTCTCCCTCTCTCCCTCTATCACTCTTTCACCCTCTCACCCTTTCACCCTTTCATCCTCTCACCCTCTCACCCTCTCACCCTTTCACCCTTTCACCCTCTCACCCTCTCACCCTCTCACCCTCTCACTCTCACACCCTCACATCCTCATCATCCGCATCAACCCCTCATACCGGTCTCGCAGGTCGCTCTCCACCTGCGAGCCTTGGAAGGTGGTGCGCACCGTGTAGTCAAACCGGTCAAACGCCTTCAGGATCGCGCTGATGTCCTCCCGGTTGATCTTCAGCGTCACTTCCATGCGCGTGCTGTCGGGCGTGTTGGAGCAGTACAGGCTCATGATCCGCGCACCTTCGTCCTCCACGATCCGGGCGATCTGCTGGAGCGCATAATCGTTGCGCGCCATGTCCAGCACCACTACGCTGCCCTCTTCCTCGGCATTCACCAAGGCGGCCATGTGGCGCACCAATTCCTGCCCGCCCACCGTGCCCAAGTAGCGCCCGTTCATGTCCAGCACCGGTACCAAGTAAAGGTTGCGCCGGGCCATCAGCTTCAGCACATCGTACAGGTGCTGGCGGTCGCGCACGTAGGGGATCTCCACCTGGTCCATCAATTTTTCCACCGTGGCCGAAGGGTCGTTGCTGTTCAGCGCGGCTTCCTCCTTCATCAGGCCCACCAAGCGGCCCTTGGCCACCACGGGCAGCATCGGCGCGTGGAGCTCGTCCATCAGGTCCAACGCACGCGCCACCGGGTCCTTCGGGCCCAGCGGCTGGATGGTCTTGGAAAGCAGTTCAAAGGCTTGCATGGGGTTCGTGTTGCGCCCGGCCAAGGGTACTTTTGCGGTGCCAATGCGGGGCCAAGGTATGCGGCCCGGACACATGACCAAGCTCAGCGTTAACATCAATAAGCTCGCCACATTGCGCAATGCCCGCGGCGGCAACAACCCGGACGTGCTGCAATGGGCGCTGGACAT
>JAFDZG010000041.1 GCA_018267065.1 Bacteroidota bacterium | reverse complement strand
AGCAGGAAGAGGAGCGCAAAGAGGGCAGAACGCATGGCGCGAATAGGAATGAAGAATGCGGATGGGTAGGCAACAACTGGGCCCAAGGAAAGACTATGGTCAGAAAGGGAACTACAGGGCGACCACCAGATCCACGCGGTCCGCGTCAAGCTTTTCCAAAAGCCGTGCCGCGCGCTGTGGGTTCTTGGCCCGTGCCAACGACCACGCCCGGTCGGAGATGGATCGCAGTGCTTGGTACATGGCCGGGCGGTAGGGGGCGGGGTCGCTGTATTGAAAGGCTGTGGCGATGGCTCGGTAAGGCGTGCCCGCACCAGGGTTGGTGGCATCGAGTGCAGTGGCGAGGCCATTGTATGCGGAGGCCATGATCCAGCCGTCATCTTCCTCCGGGAAGACCTGCCGGAAGCGCCGGGCGAGGCTGTCCGTGCGCAGGGAGATCGTGTGGGCCAGTCCGCGCACCTCTGCGGGGTTGATGGCCGCATGCAGGGCGTTGATCTGTTCGCCAATCCAGGGTTCAATGGTGTGGATGGCCTCCACCACGGCAGCGGAATCCGCAGGGCAGGGTTGGTTCTTGCACGGTTCGCTGGCGAAAGCCGAAGCCCCGGCCGTGAGCAGCAACAGCGCAATGGCAAGGCGATTGAGCATGGTGATCAAAGGTAACACATCCGTTCAGGTCCGCTTCGCAGAACCCTGCGTCCTACTTCCCCGGATGTGTGAACAACATGCGCCCGAACAGCAACGCGAATACCGCATAGATGCCGGTCAGCACCCAAACGATCGTGCCGAAGCCGGGGTCAATGGCAGCCTTCAGGAGCGCCAATGCCCCCATGGTGAAATGAAGAAAATTGCCCAGCACGATGGCCCTTCCATAGATGCCGCCCAACACGGAGCCCTTGGCGGTCCAGTTCATTACGGCAAAGCCGAGGTACAGCGCACCGGCCAGTTGCAGCAGTACAGGAACCGCGCCCGTGGCAGGTTGCCCCAGGTAGGCCAAAGTTTCTTCGGGCGCGAAGGAGAGCAGCAGCCCAAGCGCCGCAAGCACGGCGGCAGTGGCGATCATCAGGTGGCGGGAGTTCATTTTGGTCGGGAATGCCAATTGTATGCAGCACTAAGGGAGTTCCGCGGGTTATCTGGTGTATAGGAGGAGGTCCAATTCATCCTCCAGCCGCTTGAAATCCTTGTCGGCGGTCATCAGCCTCACTCCCAGGAACCGCGCCGATGCCGCGATGATGGCATCGGGCACCTCCAAGCCGGTAGCACGGCGCAACAGGATGGCATCCGCATTGATCACCGGATTGCTTTCCACCACAGGAACCTGCACCAGGAAATTCTCGATCAGGTCGATGGCCGGGGCATCGATCTTCGGGTAGCTCAACAACTCGATGCGTGTAATGAACGAAATGTACAGGTCCTGGCCGTCGATCAATTTGGCCAATGCCATGTCGCCCTTCAGCGCGTAAAGCACGATGTTGGTGTCTACCAACAAGCGACTACCAGCCATCGCGCATCTTCTTCTGGATGACCAAAGGGTCCTCCTTCAGCTTCAGCTTTCCGGCAAAGCTCAACACGTCCACGCCTTTTTTGCGGCGAACGCGCTTTTTGCTCTTCAAGAGCGCGGAAAGCTGTTGCCGTGTGGTGGTGCGTTTGATGATGGTGGTCATGGCTCTGACGTGGATCAAAGGTAAATCGGATACAAGGAAGCTCAGATCACCCCGTCTTTGATCACCAGCCGCCGGTCCGCCATGTGGGCCAGCTCCTCGTTGTGCGTCACGATCACGAAGGTCTGGCCCAGTTCCTTGCGCAAGTCGAAGAAGAGCTGGTGCAGTTCCTTGGCATGCGCGGAATCCAAATTGCCGCTGGGTTCATCCGCCAGCACCACGCTCGGGTTGTTGAAGAGTGCCCGCGCCACGGCCACGCGCTGCTGTTCGCCGCCGCTGAGCTGGTTCGGCTTGTGCTCCTTGCGCGTCAGTACGTTCAGGCGGGCCAGCAAATCCTCCGCGCGCTGAGTGCATTCGGACTTGCTCTTCCCCGCGATCAGCCCCGGCATCATCGCGTTCTCCAATGCCGTGAATTCCGGCAGCAGGTGGTGGAACTGGAACACGAAGCCGATGTGCTTATTTCTGAAAATGCTCAAGGCTTTGCTGCCCAGCTTGGTCACTTCCTCTCCGTTGATCGCCAAGCTCCCGCCATCTGCTTTCTCCAAGGTGCCCAGGATCTGCAGCAGGGTGGTCTTCCCCGCGCCGCTGGCACCTACGATGCTCACCACCTCGCCTTTGGCCACGTGCAGGTCCACGCCCTTCAAAACGTCCAGGTCGCCAAATCGTTTGCGGATGCCGGTGGCCTCGATCATGCTTGCCGCAAAGAAAGGTCTTTGGCAATGGCCCGCAGGTCGTCCGATGCTGGTGCCTCGAAAACTTCCAGCCCGAAGGTGGGGACAGCTGCCAGCAAATGGTCGAACAGGTCGGCCTGAAGCTGCTCGTAGCCCAGGAATTTCACGTCGCTGCTGAAGCAGTACAGTTCCAGCGGCAGGCCGTGCTGGTCGGGTTGCAGCTGCCGCACCGTCCGTTCCATGTCCTGCCGGATCCCCGGGCTTTGCAGGGCATAGAGTTCCATGTATTTGCGGAAGAGGCCCACGTTGGTGAGGTTGCGGCCGTTCACCGCCAGGGCCTTGTCCACGCCGCGTTGGTCGTTGTGGGCCGCGATCTCCTGCTGGGTTGCCGCAATGTGGTCACGCAGCAGGTCCACGCGCTTCAGCCGTTCCAGTTCCTCGGCCGTGAGGTGGCGGA
The DNA here is from genome assembly GCA_018267065.1 of Bacteroidota bacterium. Lineage (GTDB taxonomy): Bacteria > Bacteroidota > Bacteroidia > Flavobacteriales_F > PHOS-HE28 > PHOS-HE28. Next base: position 2,513 of record JAFDZG010000041.1, on the reverse strand, counting down.
TGGAGCTCATCTTGATCCGGATGCTGCGTTTGATGCGCCTGGCCCCGGCGCGCTGCATGGACCGGAAATTCTGGAAAGAGTCGGAGATCAGCGCGTAGGTGGGCACCATCGTCACCGTCTTGTCGAAGTTGGTCACCTTCACCGTGGTGAGGTTGATCTCCGCCACTTCCCCGTCGGCCCCGTACTTGGGCACGGCGATCCAATCGCCGATGTGCACCATGTCGTTGGCGCTGATCTGCACGCTGGCCACGAAGCCGAGGATGGTGTCCTTGAAGATGAGCAGCAGCACCGCCGAGGCCGCGCCCATGGTGGCCAGGAAGGTGAGCACCGAGTGGCCGGTGAGCAGCGATACCAATGCCAGGCCCCCGATCAAGTAGAGCACCAAGGAGATCACCTGGGCATAGCTCTCCAGCGGCTTCCCGCTGTACTTGTCCATGGCCTTCAGCGTGTCGATGCCGGCGCGCATGGCCGAGCGGATGATGCGGATGGCAAGCACCACGAAAAAGATGGCAAAGAGCCGTTCCACGGGTTTGATGGCCCATGGGAAGTCCGCGAATACGGACGGGATCAGGTTGAAGGCCACCACCAGCGGGATGATGCGCCCCACGTAGCCGGGTGTGTGCTGCTGCAGCAGGTTGTCGTCCAGACGCGTCACCGTGGTGAGGGAAACCCGGCGCAGCAAGGTGTTCAGCAACCAGGTGGCCGCGTAGGCCAGCAGCAACATGGCCAGTGCAACCACGATGGTCCCGACAATTGCCCCGGCCCACTTTACGGACCCCGGAGGTACGCCCCAGCCCGCCAAAAGCTCCTGCAGGTCCGTCACCAGTACGTTGTACAACAGCGGCAATTCGTGTTCATGCATGCGGTACAAAGGAAAGAAGCAAAGGCCGCGCAGGAATTACCCCGGACCTTCCGGCGTCCAGACTTTACCTTCGCCGCCGAATCACCGCATCCTTTCCATGAACCTCCACGAGTACCAAGGCAAGAGCATCCTCAGCAAATACGGCGTGGCCGTGCAACGCGGCCTGGTGGCCTACAACGCCGACGAGGCCGTGGACCAGGCCAAGCGCCTCAGCCAGGAGACCGGCACCAAGTGGTGGGTGGTGAAGGCCCAGATCCACGCCGGCGGTCGCGGCAAAGGGGGAGGGGTGAAGCTGGCCAAGAACATCGACGAGGTGCGCGAAAAGGCCGATGCCATCATCGGCATGATGCTGAAGACCCCGCAAACGCCGCCCCAAGGCAAAAAGGTGAACAAGGTGCTCATCGCCGAGGACGTGTACTATCCCGGTGCCAGCGAGACCAAGGAATATTACATGAGCGTGCTGCTGGACCGCGCCAAGGCCCGCAACATCATCATGTACAGCACCGAGGGCGGCATGGACATCGAGGAGGTGGCCGAGAAACACCCGGAGAAGATCTTCAAGGAGGAGATCGATCCCCGCGTGGGCCTGCGCCCCTTCCAGTGCAACAAGATCGCCACCAACTTGGGCGTTGCCGGCGCGGCGAAGAAGGAGATGGTGAAGTTCGTGGCCGCCTTGTACAAGGCCTACGAAGGCAGCGACAGCGCCATGTTCGAGATCAACCCCGTGCTGAAGACCAGCGATGACAAGATCATCGCCGTGGATGCCAAGGTGCGCTTGGACGGCAATGCCCTCTTCCGCCACCCGGACTATGTGGAGATGCGCGACAAGACCGAGGAGGACCCCACCGAGGTGGAAGCAGGCGAAGCGGGTCTCAACTACGTGAAGCTGGACGGCAACGTGGGCTGCATGGTGAACGGCGCCGGCTTAGCCATGGCCACCATGGACATCATCAAGCTCAGCGGCGGCAGCCCCGCCAACTTCCTCGATGTGGGCGGCACCGCCGACGCGGCCCGCGTGGAGAAGGCCTTCCGCATCATCCTCAAGGATGCCAACGTGAAGGCCATCTTGGTGAACATCTTCGGCGGCATCGTGCGTTGCGACCGCGTGGCCCAAGGCGTGGTGGACGCCTACAAGAACATCGGCAACATCAAGGTGCCCATCATCGTGCGCCTGCAAGGCACCAACGCCAAGGAGGCCAAGGAGCTCATCGACAAGAGCGGCCTGAAGGTGATTGGTGCTGTGGCGTTGCAAGAAGCCGCCGACAGGGTGAAGGAGGTGCTGGGGTAGCGCCTTTCGCGGGAGCACAGTGAGGTTCACCAGAGGCTCAAGCGTGCTGCAACTTTACGATGTCCACCGAGACTTCCACCGCCGGTACCGCACCCCGGTTCTCCAACCAGTGCAAGGTGTTCCGGTCCTCTGGCCAACCCGGTCCTGGCCCATATTCGGTTGCAATCCCATTTCGGTGGTCGGTGATTGTCCCCTGTAGGACGTACACCATTCCCGGGCGCCCAATGTGGTCGTGGAGCGGGCCGAATACACCACCGGGTTCAATGGTGACCTTGCGCATGCGGAACTGGTAACCGGTAATGCCCGGAATCTCCGCACTCAGGTCCAATGTGGACAATAGCTCTACCGTGACACCCTTGGTTT
>JAFDZG010000040.1 GCA_018267065.1 Bacteroidota bacterium | reverse complement strand
GGCCACGGGGGAAAGGATCCCGGCAATATGGGCACCAAGCGGTACAAGACCACTGAGAAGGACGTGGCCTTGGCCATCACCCTGCTGGTGGGCAAGTACATCAATGAAAACCTGCCGGACGTGAAAGTGGTCTATACGCGGGAGGACGACCGCTTCATTGAACTGATGGAGCGCGACAACATTGCCAACCGGGCCAAGGCGGACGTGTTTTTGAGCATTCACTGCAACGCAAACAAAAGTTCCGATCCGCATGGCTGCGAAACCTACGTGATGGGCCTGCACAAGACCGAGGCGAACATGCGGGTGGCCATGAAGGAGAACGAATCCATCCTGCTGGAGGCGGACCATGCCCTGAAATACGACGGCTACGACCCGAAGGACCCTGAAAGCATGATCGCGCTGAGCCTTCGCCAGAATGCCTACTTGGACCACAGCCTGCTGCTGAGTTCCCTGATCCAGGAGCAGTTCAAGGGGCGCGTGGGCCGAGTGGACCGTGGCGTAAAACAGGCCGGCTTCCTGGTGATCAGCTACACCACCATGCCCGCTGCCTTGATCGAGCTGGGCTTCCTCACCAACGCGGAAGAAGAGGATTTCCTGCAGAGCACAAAGGGCCAGGAGTACATGGCCTCGGCCATTTACAGGGCGTTCAAGGAATACAAGGACCGGATCGAGCACAAGGACGTGAACTTCAGTGAGCTGGACAAGTCCACGAAAGCCCCTGGCCAGGACAGCGTGTCCGAAGCCACGGGCAAGGCAAAGGACAGCGGGGTGCGGTTCAAGGTGCAGATCATCACCAGCAGCAAGCGGATCCCGGAGGGTTCCCCCAAGTTCAAGGGGCTGGAGGTGGAGGAGTTGCAGGCGGGCGACCTGTGGAAGTACAGCGTGGGTTCCGAGCCTGATCTGGACGGGGCGCGCAAAGTGCAGGACCTGTGCAAGAGCAAGGGCTTTGAAGGCTCCTTCATCACCGCCTGGCAGGGCGGAAAGCGCATCGATCTGCAGCAAGCCGTTAATTTGCTCCGCGACCGCTAAAACATAAGCCCGTGCCGAAGTTCAAACGCCAGTATTCCATCGCGCTCATGGCCCTTGGCGGCATCGCGCTGCTCATCTTCGGCCTCAACTACCTCAAGGGCCTGGACCTGCTTGCGGGCCGCAATACGTACGTGGCGGTGTACCATGACATTGCGGGGGTGAATGATGCCACACCGGTGCTCTTCCACGGTTTGCACGTGGGCCAGGTGGTCAGTTCGGAAATGATGCCGGACGGCTCCGGAAGGATCGCCGTTACGTTCCAAATCAACGAGCGCCGGCTGAAGCTCACCAAAGACACCCATGCGGACATATTCAGCGCGGACCTTTTTTCGCGCGCGGTGCGGATCACCTTGGGCACGGGCGTGCCGGCCGAACGCGGCGACACCCTGATCGGCGGGGCGGAAATGAGCCTCACCGAATCCGTCGGCTCACAGATCGACCCGCTCAAGCGCAAGGCGGAAGCCATGCTCGCCGGTGTTGATTCCGTGCTGACAGCGATGCAGCTGGTGCTCAATCCCAACGCGCGGCGGGACATCGACGCCAGCTTCACCAGCCTGCGGAGCACCTTGGAGAACATCAACGCCACCACCAGGAAATTGGATGCGCTCATCGAAAAGGAAAGTGGCCACATCAGCAACATCATGGCCAATGCGGACAAGGTGAGCGCCAACCTGGCCGCCAACAACGACAGGCTCACGCACATCTTCACCAACATGGACAGCGCCACGGCGGCATTTGCCAACGGGCGCCTGGAGCACATGATGGCCAACTTGGAAGCCACCTCCAACGAGTTGAAGGCCATGTTGGAGAAGATCCACCGCGGGGAAGGAACCTTGGGCAAGTTGGCCACGAACGACAGCCTGTACAACAACCTGAACGCGGCCACCCGCCAGATGGACCTGCTGATGGAGGACCTGCGCCTCAACCCGCACCGCTACCTCAGCATCTTCGGCCGCAAGGACAAGCTTCCCAAGTTGAGCAACTCGGATGTGGAGCGCATCCGCAATGCCTACCTGCCCAAGCCATGAGCATCGCATCCATCATCTTCCTGCTGGTATTTGCGGCAGCCGTATGGTGGTTCACGCGCAACGTGCGGCGCATCCGGCGCAACATTCTTTTGGGCCGCGACGTGGACCGCACCGACCGCAGGGATGAACGCTGGGCGCTGATGGCCAAGGTGGCCCTGGGCCAAAGCAAAATGGTGGTGCGCCCCGTGGCGGGCCTGCTGCACATCGTGGTGTACGCAGGCTTCGTCATCATCAACATCGAGGTGCTGGAGATCATCATCGACGGCATCTTCGGCACGCACCGCGTGTTCAGCTTCCTGGGCGGCTTCTACGATTTCCTCATCGGCAGCTTCGAGTTCCTCGCCCTCCTCACCTGGGTAGCCTGCGCCATCTTCCTCATTCGCCGTTTCGTGCTGCGCATCAAGCGATTTTGGAGCCGCGAGATGACCGCTTGGCCCCGCACCGACGCGGGCCTGATCCTCACGTTCGAGATCCTGCTCATGAGCGCCTTCCTGCTGATGAACGCCGCGGACCACACGCTGCAAGGCATGGGTTCGGAGCACTACATCAGCGCAGGGGCATTCCCGGTGAGTGCGGTGTTGGCTGGCTGGTTGGACTTTGGAAGCATTGATGCGGCCACGCTCATTGGCATCGAGCGCTTCTGCTGGTGGTTCCACATCATCGGCATCCTCGGTTTCCTGAACTACCTGCCCTACAGCAAGCACTTCCACATCCTGCTGGCCTTCCCCAACGTGTGGTACAGCAAGCTGAAGCCGAAGACCGAAATGAGCGAAATGCCCCGCGTGGCGGCAGAAGTGAAGAGCATGCTCGATCCCAGCATCCCGCCGCCACCGCCGCCCGCCGAGCCCGCGCCCGGCATGCCTGCGGAGCATTTCGGCGCCAAGGACGTGTTCGACCTTACGTGGAAGAGCCTGATGGACGCCTACACCTGCACCGAGTGCGGGCGCTGCACCAGCGTGTGCCCGGCCAACCTCACCGGCAAGCTGCTCAGTCCGCGCAAGATCGTGATGGACACCCGCGACCGCTTGGAGGAAGTGGGCCATGTGATCGATTCCAAGGGCAAGTGGGAAGATGACGGCAAGGACCTCTTCAGCCGTATCAGCGAGGAAGAGCTTTGGGCCTGCACCACCTGCAATGCCTGCACCCAGGCCTGCCCTGTGAACATCGACCCGGTGGAGATCATCCTGGACATGCGCCGCTATTTGGTGATGGAGCAGAGCAAGCCCAGCCCCTCATTGAACGCCATGTTCACCACCATTGAGAACAACGGCGCGGCGTGGGCGTTTGGGCCGGACAAGCGGATGGATTGGATGAAGGAGTGAGGGGGAGTTGTTAGTTGTCAGTTTTCAGTTGTTAGGCTGCCGACCATCATCAACCTATAACAAACAACATCCAACCATCAACGAACAACTAATAGATATCAACAAACCATGGGAACCCCCGCCATCCACTCCTTCACGGAACTTATTGCTTGGCAGAAGTGCCGCATATTAAGGAAGGCAATCTCCAAGTTGACGAAAGGTTTCCCGGTTGAGGAAAAGTATCGATTGACTGATCAGATCATTCGCTCCAGCCGTGGCCCGTGTGCAAACATTGCCGAAGGGTTCGGCCGGTATCATGAAAAGGACAATGCGCGATTCTGCCGCATGGCGAAGGGATCATTGAATGAGACCAAGGATCATTTGACCGTTGCGTACGATGAAGAATTCATATCGAAGGAAGTGCTCAAGTTGCACTGGGCAATGGCTGACGAGGCCATTCGGGTGGTAAACGGATACATCAATTACTTGCAGAGGATGGAATCGTCGGGAAGCTCAGTGGCGGAACCGTTTCCGGCCTATGGCGAGGAGGATATCTTCACTTTTCCTCCCAATGACCTAACCTTTGATGATGAGTTTGGGGAGGCAGACAACGATTAACCATCAACCATCAACTAACAACTAACAACTAACAACTAACAACTAACAACTAACAAAACGGCAATCAAATCAATGACCCAACCCCTCCAAGTAAAAACCATGGCGGAATACGCCGCCAGCGGCGAGATGCCCGAAGTCCTCTTCTGGATCGGCTGCATGGGATCATTCGATGACCGTGCACGGAAGATCACCAAGGCGTTCGTGCGCATCCTCAACAAGGCCAATGTGAAGTTCGCGGTGCTGGGGCAGGAGGAAAGTTGCACGGGCGATCCCGCCCGGCGCGCAGGCAACGAATTCCTGTTCCAGATGCAGGCCATGCAGAACATCACCATCCTCAATGGTTACGGGGTGAAGCGGATCGTCACGGCATGCCCGCACTGCTTCAATACCGTCAAGAACGAGTACCCTGTGCTGGGCGGGCAGTACGAGGTGATGCACCACACGCAGTTCATCAATGCCTTGATCAAGGAAGGGCGCATCAAGGTGGAGGGCGGCAGCTTCAAGGGCAAGCGCATCACCTTCCACGACCCCTGCTACCTGGGCCGCGGCAACGGTGAGTACGAGGCCCCGCGCGAAGTGCTGCTGAAGCTGGACGCCGCCCTGGTGGAGATGAAACGCAGCAAGGAGAAGGGCCTGTGCTGCGGTGCGGGTGGCGCGCAGATGTGGAAGGAGGCTGAGAAAGGCGACAAGGAAGTGAACGTGGAACGCACGGAAGAGGCCGTGGGCACCGGTGCGAAGATCATTGCCGCAGGCTGCCCCTTCTGCAACACCATGCTCACTGACGGCGTGAAGGCCGTGGGCGGCGAAGGCAAGGTGGTGGTGAAGGACATTGCCGAGCTGATCGCCGAGGCGGGGGAGTTGTAATTTGTCAATTTGCCAATTCGCCAAAGCCTCAATTTGCCAATTGATCAATTGGCATTTTGGCAAATTGGCACCTTGGCACCTTGGCGAATTGGCACCTTGGCAAATTGGCGAATTGATTAATCGCATCAATTGCCCAACAACGCCTTCACCGCCGCCCCCAACTGCTGGTCCGTACCTGAGCTGAGCAAGGCCGGGTCGTTGGCCTGCCTCACGTCCGGTTCCAGTTCCTGGTTCTCCAGGTAGTTGCCGTTGTTGTCCACCATGCCCACTTCGGGAATGCCGAACACCACGCCGTTCTGCATGGTTTCCCACCACACGGCGGTGCCGGTGCCGGGCACGGGCATGCCAACCAGCTTGCCGATGCCGAGCGCCTTGTAGGTGAAGGGGAACATGTGCGCGTCGCTGTAGTTGCATTCATTCATCAGCACGGCACTGGGCTTGCTCCACTTGAACATCGGTTCCGTGCCGAGGTCCTGCCCGCGCGGAAGCACGTGGATGTACACATGTCCGCTGAGGAAAGTGGCCAGGTCATCGTGCAGCCAGCCGCCGCCGTTGAAGCGCGTGTCCACGATGATGGCTTCCTTGTCGTGGAATTTTCCCAGCACGTCGGCGTAAACGGTCTTGAAGCTTTCCACGTTCATGCCGCGCACATGCACGTAGCCTACCTTGCCGTGGCTCAGGCTGTCCACGGTGTGCCTGTTGCGCTCGGTCCAGCGGCGGTACAGCAATTCGTTCTCCGCGCCGCGGTCAATGGGTTTTACGGCCTCTTCCCAGCGCTTGCCCGTTTTCGGGTCAAAGAGGGAGAGCAGCGTGTTGTCGCCGGCTTTCCGGTTCAGCAAGGCGGCAGGGTCCTGTTTGGGGGTGATCGCCTGCCCGTTGATCTTTTCGATCACCGTTCCGGCCTTGATCATGGAGCCGGCCTTGATCACGGGTGAGCGGTCGATCACCTCGGCAATGGTGAGCCCGGGGGCGGTGTCGTTGGCATAGATCAGGCCGAGGCATGCGGTGCGGTCACCTTCGGGGTCGCTCTTGCGGTAGCGGGCACCGGTGTGTGAAGCATTCAGCTCACCAAGCATTTCGCTGAGCAGGTCGGCGAAGTCGTGGTCGTTGTTGATGTACGGCAGGTAGGAGGCGTACTCTTGTTTGCAGCCGTCCCAATCCACGCCTTGCAGGTCCACCCGGTAGAACTTCTTTTTCACCTGCCTCCACACATGCTCAAAAAGGTAATTGCGTTCGGCGGTTTCATCCAGGGTCATCTCGCCGTTGATGCCCACGGCCTTCACTTCGCCTTTTTCAAGGTTCACCGTGGAAATGCCGCCGTTGTTCAGCAGGAAGAGCGTTTTGCCTTCCTTGTCCATCCACAGCTCGCCCGGACTGTCAGTGCCCATCTTGGCGAGGACCTTCGTTTCCTTGGAGCGCAGGTCGGTTTGCCACAGGTCGAATCCTTTCTCGAATGAGGCGAGGTAGTACAGCTTCTGTCCGTCCTTGGAGAGGATGGCATCGGCCAGGTCCGCGGAGTTCACGGTGAGGCGCGCGGTGCGGTCCTCAATGCCGTCCAGCTCAAATTTCAGCGGGGCGATGGTGCTGTCCTTGCCCGCATTCTTGCCCTTTTTGGCCTGGTCCTTCTTGCTGTTTCCCACTTCAGGCTGATCGGTTTTCTTCTCTTTTCTTGCATCCTGCAGCAGTTCGTAATCCTCCTTGCTCAGCTTGAAGGTGTCCATGGCGGCCTGGGTGAAGAACATGGCGTAAACGTCCTGTTGCCCGCCCCAGCTGGCCTGGCTCTTGTAGCCGTCACGCCCGCTGAACCAGATCATGGCCTGTCCGTCCAGCGCCCAACGCGGATGCCCGCCGCCGTAGCCGCTCTTGGTGAGGTTGATCACGGGTTGATCCCCCGTGGCGGAGACAAGCCCGCACTGTTGGATCCATTGCTTGTCCTCCAGGAACTGCACCAGCAGCCATTTGCTGTCCGGGCTCCAGGAGAAGTATTGATCGCCATCACTGTAGCTGTAATTGCGGTCTGCGGGCAGCACCGTCCGGCTTTTCTTGTCCGCCAGGTTGTACACTTTTACGGCGGTGCGTTCCTCCAAGTAGGCCACTTCCTTGCCATCAGGGCTCCATACCGGCTGGAATTCCTCGGCGGGGGTGGCGATCAGCGGCTCTTCCTTCAGGACGGTGGCATTGAAAAAGTAGGGTTCCTCCTTGCGCACGATCGAGGTGCGGTAGATGTTCCAACTGCCGTCGCGCTCACCGGCGTAAATGATGCTGCGGCCGTCCGGGCTGAAACTGGCGGAACGTTCCTGCTGCGGCGTGTTGGTGATCCGGCGCGTGGTGCCCTCCTTCACGGAAGTGACAAAGACCTCGCCACGCTTCACGAAGACCACTTCCTTGCCGTTGGGCGAGGGCGCCATCTCGGAGGCGTCGCCTTTCACGGGTACCGTCCGTGCAGCGATGAACCGGCGGTCCACCGCCGTGGTCACCATCAACGGCTGCGGCTGCCCGCCGTCGCGCAGGGTGTACAACTGCCCGCGAAAGGCAAAGCAGAGCAATCCGTCGTTGCTGGAAGAGAGATAGCGCACGGGGCTTTTGCTGAAACTGGTCACAGCGGTGCATGCTCCGCCAGCAGCGGGGATCTTGAAGATGTTGAACGAACCGTTCTGTTCGCTGAGGAAGTAAATGGTGCGGCCATCCGCGCTGAACACCGGTTCGCGGTTCTCCCCCTTGAAGGTGCTCAATTTGGTGTACTGCTTGGTGGCGGGCGCCCAGGTCCAGATGTCACGTGTTACGGAGGAGGTGTGGTGCTTGCGGAACACGTCTTCGTAGCCCTTCACATCGGTGTATGCCAGCGTTTGGCCATCGGGGGAGTACCGGGCATTGAGCGCGGTGGTGGTGAGGATCCGCAGGGCCTCCCCGCCATTGACAGGCACGCTGTACAGCTGCGGAAAGATGCCGGAGGGGAACTGCCTGTCGGAGGCACTGCTCATGCGGTAGCTGGCGAAGATCACGGCCTTGCCGTCCGGCGTGAAATCGCTGGGCACGTCGCCTGCGCTGTTCTCCGTGAGGCGCGTGGCAGGCCCGCCTGCGGAGGGCATGATGTACACATCGTTGTTCCCGTGGCGGTCGCTGGCGAAGGCGATCCATTTGCCATCGCGCGACCACACCGGTGCACTCTCATAGGCTTCGCTGGTGGTGAGCAGCGTGGCGGCGCCACCGCCTGCGTCCACGCGCCACAGGTCGCCCTGGTAGCTGAAGACAATGGTCCTTCCATCGGGGGAAATGGCGGGATAGCGGAGCCAGCGCGCATCGTTTTGCGCCTTTGCGGCGAACGGCAGCAGAAAGGAGGCGCAGGCCAAGTGCAAGGTGAACCTGTTCATGGTGGAGTGCTTGGTGGATGATGGAGGAAAGGGAAGATCAAACTTAGGTCTGGCAGGGCATCGTTCCGCAGCAAAGTGATGGACGGATTGCCCGATCTTTGCACCATGGAAACTTTGACAGCCCCTTCGGCATTGGCCGCGCTTCCGGGCCATGCACGTACCTGGATCTACAAGAGCGCGGTGCCGTTCACCGCGGAACAAGCCGCTGCATTGCGAGAACAAGGCCTGGCCTTCACCAATGCCTGGACATCCCATGGCGAGGCGGTGATCGCCGGATTTGATGTGGTGAAGGACCACTTTGTGGTGATCGCTGCCGACTTGCGGAAGATGACGATCTGCGGCGGCGCCATTGATGCCAGTGTGCAGCTGATCAAGCGTTTGGAGGGAAGTTTGGGGCTTTCGCTCACCGACCGGATGGTGGTGCTGTATGAAAAGGACGGGGTCGTGAAAAGCTGCCGTGTGCCCGAGGTGGAAGGGCTTCTGAAGCGCGGGGACTTGACCGCTGACACGCTGGTGTTTGATGACCTTGTGGCCACCAAGGCGGACATGGACGCGCGTTTCCTGACGCCGTTGCGCAGCACGTGGATGGCGCGCCATCTCTAAGTTCCCCACTTTTCCCACGTTGTATTGTTGGCGAAAGCTGCATGGTGCATGCGGCAACCGCCGCCATTGGTGCGGACCTTCGCAATAATGCGGGAAAGACTGGGGCATCTGTGGCATTTGATCCCACCGGGCACGGGTGACGCCTTGGTGCTGCTCATCCAGTTGCTGGTGGCCTTGGCGCTCATCGGCTGGGCCTACAACCGCGGGTTCCGCGCCATGGAACGCGGGCCGATCGTGCGCTTGCCCATGCTCACCGTGGCTTTCGGCCTTGCGCTGGTGGTGCGCCACGTGCACTCCGAGCTGTGGCAAACCTTGGTGGTGGCCGCCGCCGTGATCATCGCGGGCTTCTTCGGCAGGAACTCGGGCGGGCGCGGCATCGGCGTGCCCATGATGCTGATCGCCACCCTGCTTGGCCTTGGCTTCGTGCTCAGCGCGTGCATCCTTACGGTGGTTGCATTCCTGGTGTATTTCCTAAGCCCCGTATCCAAGCGATGACCGGCCATCCGGACCACCGATGAGGAAAGGCAAGCGGACAAGACCCCCGGTTCAATCCTGGCTCTTCGCTTTGGCCATCCCGGCCGTGGCACTGTTCATGTTATTCTCCCTGATGCCCTATGCCACCATGGTGAAGGCATGGCCATGGGGCATTGGCCAGCAGGAAGTGATGGCCTATCAGGAACTCTTTGACCGGCGTCCGGGCCAACATGTGCAAGGCCAAGCCGAAAAGTTCAATATCAATTCGGCAGGGAGCGGGGGCGCGGTGGTGGTGGCCGCGGATGGGGATACGGCCCGCGCTACACTGTCGGCGCTTTCCGGTAACGGCCTGGCGGAACAAGCATTGGTCTTGGCCTTCCCGCCGGAACATTTGTTCCGGGGCATGGCCAGCATGGTATTGGCCCCTGCGGACCTGCGTTCCTTGGATGCACTGTACGCAAGGGCCGTTGCGGATTCGCTGCCCCTCATTGCCCCCGGCATCCGCTTGGTGCAAATGGCCCGTGATGGGGGCAAGCCACTTCCTTACCTGGCGCAGGAGCGGATCACGGCGGATTACTTGCTGCTGCACATGCCGGCGGCCACGGACCTGGTAGCGGAAGATGGCCCGGTGGGCCGGGCGGGCACGGCAACAAAAGCTGTGGCTGACACCATTGGCGGCATGGAAAAACAGCAATTGCACAGCAGCCGATTTGATCCCGCAGCCACTGCCGCCCTGGGATTGCTCGCTTGCGCAGAAAGCCGGCGGGATCTGCTGGGCGGTGCAAGCGGGGCCTTGTTCGACCGGATCACCACACGGGTG
>JAFDZG010000003.1 GCA_018267065.1 Bacteroidota bacterium | reverse complement strand
TTCACCTCGGCGATGAATTCGAGCAGTTCCTCGCGCCCTGTGGAGTTTTCCGAGGAAGTGATGATCAGGTGCGGAAGCGTTTCCCAGGTCTTCTTCAACGTCCGCTTGTAGAACGCCACATTGCTGACAATGGATGGTTGCTTCAGCTTGTCGGCCTTGGTGAACACAATTACGAACGGGATGCCCTCAGTGCCCAGCCATTGGATCATGTCCAGGTCGTTCTGCTGCGGGTCCAGGCGAACATCGGCCAGGAGGAAAACGCATTGCAGGTTTTCACGTTCGCGCAGGTAGGATCCGATCATTGTTTGCCACAAGGCGCGTTCCGCCTTTGAAGCTTTGGCAAATCCATAACCTGGAAGGTCGGCCAGCAACCAGTCCGGCCCGGCTCCTTTTGGTGCAGCCACCTTGAAGTGCTCCACGTTGCGCGTGCGGCCCGGCGTGTTGCTTACCCGGGCCAGCCGATGGATGCCCACCAGCATGTTGATCAACGAGCTCTTCCCCACGTTGCTGCGCCCGATGAAGGCATACTCCGGAAGTGTGGGCTTGGGCCAATGCTTCGCTTCACGGCCGCTGCCCAAGTGTTCCGCCTTCAGGTTTTCCATGGATCGGTGCGAGTACTGTACACGGAGCCCCGGAACCCATCTCCCCAGTTACTGGCCACGTTCATCTATCATCTAACAACTAACAACGAACCACTAACAACGAACTACGAACTACGAACTACGCTCACCTCCCCCCAGCGTTGTCCCCAACCAACGATCCAAGATCGCATTGAACTCCCTGGGCTGTTCCATCATGGCCGCATGGCCGCAATGGTCGATCCAAAACAACTCACTGTGTGGGATCAGGCTGTGGAATTCCTCTGCCACATGTGGCGGGGTGATGGTGTCCTGCTTGCCCCAGATCAGGCAAACCGGCATCTTCAATTTTGGCAATTCCGCTGCCATGTTGTGGCGGATGGCGCTCTTGGCCAGGGACAGGATCCGGATCAGCTTAGATCGATCGTTCACGGTCACAAAACACTCGTCCACCAGCTCATCCGTGGCAAAACGGGGGTCGTAGAACGTTACCGCCACCTTTTTGCGGATGAATTCCTTGTCCTCGCGGCGCGGGAAACTTCCGCCGAAGGCATTCTCATAGAGCCCGCTGCTGCCGGTAAGGACCAATGTGCGCACCAGTGAAGGGTGCTGGCTGGTGTATACGAGCGCCACATGGCCGCCCAGGGAATTGCCCAGCAAATTGATGTCTTTCAGGCCTAAGTGCTTGATGAACCGTTCCAGGAACGCTGCCAACGCCTTCACGTTGGTGTTCAGCATGGGCAGCGCGTACAGCGGCAGCATCGGCATCACCACGCGGTATTTGCCGCGGAAGTGCGCCGTGGTCTCCCCGAAATTGCTCAAGGCACCGAACAGCCCGTGCAGGAACAGCAGTGGCGGGCCTTCACCCACGTCGATGTAACGGAATTCCCCCGCCTGCTTCAGCTCTTGCTCCATTCCGTACCGTGGATGCCCAAATGTAGGGCATGGAGCGCAGAAGCGTTGAATGCCCCGGGTTGCCCGGTTTCCGAAAGCTCCTGTCATCCTACGGGATGGGCCTTGCCGATCAAGGGCCCCAAGTGCCGTGCGGAGGTTTTCCACAATTGCGTTGGAATGATCCGGATTGGTAGAATGCTCCACTTTCACCCACAAGCTAAAAAGACTGTAAAATCAGGCATTTGGAGCATGATGGGTAACTTTATCTTAGCTTTGCGGTACAATAGTTTTGAACAAAGTGGGGTTATAGGGAGGAAAGTGGGGCAAGCCTCCTACTTTCGCAGCCATCGCAGCCCCGATGAACACGCATGCTCAACCTGCTCGGCGAATACGATGTGCGGCTGGACGCCAAGGGGCGCCTGGTGCTGCCCAGCGGGCTGAAGAAGCAGTTGGCGGACTCCTTGTCCAAGGGCTTCGTGGTCAACAGGGATGTGTTCCAGCCCTGCCTGGTGCTCTATCCCAATGCCGTGTGGGAGACCACCAACCGGATGCTCGGGCGCTTGAACCGGTTTGTGGGCAAGAACATGGACTTCATTCGGCGGTTCACCGCCGGGGCCACGCATTTGGACCTGGACGGCGGCGGGCGCCTCTTGTTGCCAAAGGCGTTGATGGACGACCCCAAGCTGGGCAAGGAGTTGAAGCTTGTGGGGCTGGGCGACCGCGTGGAAGTGTGGAGCAAGGCCGGGTATACCGCGATGCGCAAGCAGAAAGTGGATCTCTCCGCGCTGGCCGAGGAGGTAATGGGAAGCTTGGGCAATGACGCAGGCCCGGGCGACATATCATGAACCGGTGCTCCTCAAGGAGTGCATTGAAGCACTCGCCATCAGGCCCAATGGAAGGTATGTGGATGCCACGTTTGGCGGAGGGGGGCACAGCCGTGCCATACTGAAGGAGCTGGGCCCCGAAGGTGAACTGATCGCCTTTGACCGCGATGCCGATGCACGGCACAACGCACCGCAGGACCCGCGCTTCACCTTTGTTCCGTCCGATTACCGCTGGGTGCGCAACCACTTGCGGTTCCTGGGAAAATTGCCGGTGGACGGGCTGCTTGCGGACCTTGGCGTAAGCAGTCACCAGTTCGATACCGCAGGGCGCGGCTTCAGCTTCCGCTTTGATGCGCCCTTGGACATGCGCATGAACCAGCGTGCCGGCCGCACCGCCGCCGACTTGCTGAACACGCTGGGCGAGCAACCCTTGGCAGAGCTGCTTTCCAACTATGGCGAAGTGCGCCAAGCCTCCAAGGTGGCGCGCCGGCTGGTGCAGGCGCGGGCAACACAGCCCTTTGAAACAACCGGCCAGCTGGCAGCGGTGTTGCGCCCCATGGCGCGGCGAGGCGATGAGCACGGCTTTCTCGCCCAGGTTTTCCAGGCGTTGCGCATCGCGGTAAACGATGAACTGGCCTCACTGGCCCAGTTGCTGCGGGAAAGTGCCGATGTGGTGCGCCCGGGCGGAAGATTGGTGGTGATGAGCTACCACTCGCTGGAGGACCGCTTGGTGAAGAACTGGATGCGTGCCGGCGACTTGGGCGGAAAGGAGGAAAAGGACATGTACGGCAACAGCAAGCGCCCCTTCAAGCCCTTGCAGGGCAGATCGGTGCAGCCAAGCGAACGGGAGCAATCGGAAAATCCGCGTGCACGCAGTGCGCGCCTCAGAACGGCGGAAAGGCAATGAACAGGCGCAAGGAGGAAACCACGCAGGCCAACAAGGCCGAGGCACGGCCCAAGGGCAAGCGCACCTTCTCCAAGGGCTTGGTGAACGTGATGAACGGCACCTTCCTCACGCGCGAGAAGGTGCTTGCCAACATGCCCTTCCTGCTGTTCCTGGCCGGGTTGATGCTTTTCTACATCGGCTATGGCTACTGGACCGAACGCACGGTGCGCGAACTGGACCACACCAGCAGTGACCTCAAGGAAATGCGCTCGGAGTACATCACGGTGCGCAGCCACCTGGAGCGTGCCGAACGGCAGAGCCAAGTGGCGGATGACATCGGTGGAATGGGCCTGCGGGAAAGCCGCGTGCCGCCCATGCGGATCGAAGTGGACAAGCGGGAGTTGAACGAACAGCGCGGCAAGCCATGAACGACAACAAGGTTCTGGGCCTCCGCATTACGCTGGTGTATGCCTTGGTCCTGCTCTTCGGTGCGGCCATCGCCGTGAAGCTCTTCACCATCCAATTGGCGGAAGGCGACAAGTGGCGCGCCAAAGCGGTGAACGTGGCCACCGCCATGCGCAGTGTCCAGTCCGAGCGGGGGCACATCTTCAGTGACGACGGCCGCTTGTTGGCCACCAGTGTGCCGGAGTACGAGATCCGCATGGACATGCGGGCTGATGGCCTTACGGACGCGCTCTTCAATGCCAACCTTGATTCGCTCGCCTGGGGCTTGTCAAAACTTTTCGGGGACCGCAGCATGCAGGACCTTCGGCGTGAGCTCATTGATGCACGGGAGCGCGGCGAACGCTACCATTTGTTGCGCAGGCGCTGCGACCATGAACAGTTGAAGGCGCTGCGCGAGCTGCCGCTCTTCCGGTTGGGGCGCCACCGCAGCGGGCTCATTGCGGACAAGCGCATGGTGCGCATCCGCCCGTTCGGGCGCCTTGCCTCGCGCACCGTGGGCTACCTGCTGCGCGACAGCACCACCATCGGGCTGGAAGCCGGCTATGCACCTTGGCTGCAGGGCATCTCGGGGAAGCGGCTGGAACGGCGCCTCACCGGCGGCGTGTGGATGCCCGTGGACGGAGGGGAAGGACAGGACCCGGTGCCTGGCAGCGATGTGCACACCACCATCGACATGAACCTCCAGGACGTGGCGGATGCCGCCTTGGAAGCGCAACTGCGCAAGAACGGCGCGCACCATGGCTGCGTGGTGGTCATGGAAACCAAGACGGGATACATCAAGGCCATCAGCAACCTCACCCAGTTGGACGACAGCACCTACGACGAAGTGTACAACTACGCCATCGGTGCCAGCACCGAGCCGGGCAGCACCTTCAAAACCGCGGCATTGATGGTGGCCATGGATGACGGGCTGGTGACGCCGGACCAGATCGTGGACACGCGCGGCGGCAAAAAGAAATACTACGACCGTGTGATGCGCGATTCCCACGATGAGGGCTACGGGCTGATCACCGTGCAGCGTGCCCTGGAGGTGAGCAGCAACACCGGCATTTCACAAGCCATTGACAAAGCCTACAAGGGCAACCCCGCCAAGTTCGTGGAAGGCCTCCGGCGCCTGGGCTTCGGGTCCACGCTGGGGCTGCGAATTCCAGGTGAGGGCCTCCCCGTGCTGCGCGGCCCGGAGGACAAGAAACTATGGAGCGGCACCAGCCTGCCGTGGATGAGCATCGGTTACGAGGTCGGCGAAACACCGCTGCGCATGCTCACTTTCTACAATGCCATCGCGAACGGCGGGAAGATGGTGCAACCGCAGTTCGTCAGTTCCATCACCCGTGAGGGAAAGACGATCGAGATGTTCCCGCCAGTGACGCTGAATGACCACATCTGCTCCGATGCAACCTTGGAAAAGCTCCACCGCATGCTGGAGGGCGTGGTGGATTCCGGCACCGCGGTGAACCTGCGCAGTGCGCACTTCAGCATCGCCGGCAAGACAGGCACCGCGCAGATCGCATCGGACAAGGCGGGCTACAAGGTGAACGGCGTGAGCTACCAGGCCTCTTTCGTGGGCTATTTCCCCGCGGATGCACCGCGCTACACCTGCATCGTGGTGGTGAGCTCGCCCAGCATGCGCGGCGTGTACGGCAACGTGGTGGCCGGCCCCGTGTTCCGCGAGATCGCCGACAAGATCTACAGCAACCGCCTGGAGATGCAGACCCTTGTGGCGCAAGCCGACACCGTTCACCGCACGCCGGTGTCCTTCGGCGGCAATCGCGCGGACCTGCTCACCGTGATGTCGCGATTGGACATTCCGGCGGTGGCGCAGGGCGATGGGGAATGGGCCAGCACGCAAGCAACCGACAGCAACGTGGTGATCGCGGAACGCAGCGTGCCGCCGGCGGGAACGGGCATGGTGCCCAACGTGCTGGGCATGGGGCTGCGCGATGCGATGTACATCCTGGAGAACCAGGGGCTCCGCGTACGCCTGAGCGGCAGCGGGATGGTGAAGCGCCAATCGCCTGCGCCCGGGTCCAGATCGGTGAAGGGAACAACGGTAACCCTTGAACTCGCGATATGAAATTGCTCAAGGACCTCCTGTACAAAACGCGCCTGGAACACGTGGTGGGCGATACCAACATGGCCATCGAGCACTTGGCGTTCGACAGCCGGCTGGTGGTGCCTTTCACTGCTTTTGTGGCCGTGCGCGGAACTGCCAGCGACGGCCACGGCTTCATTGAGGCAGCCATAGGGAAGGGCGCATCAGCCATCGTGTGCGAGGAGCTTCCCGAAGTGCTGCATGAGGGCGTGGCCTACGTGCGCGTGGCCGACTCCCGCCATGCCTTGGCCATCATGGCCGGCAATTTCCACGATCATCCGGACCGCAAGCTGAAGCTCACCGGCGTTACGGGCACCAATGGGAAAACAAGCGTGGCCACACTGCTCTACAAGCTCTTCCGCGCCCTCGGCCACAAGTGCGGGCTGATCTCCACGGTGGAGATCCGGATCGGTGCGCAGGTGGTCCCTGCCACGCACACCACGCCGGACCCGATCCAGTTGAACGAGCTGCTGGCCGCCATGGTGGATGCCGGTGTAACGCACTGCTTCATGGAAGTGAGCAGCCATTCGGTGGTGCAGGAGCGCATCGCGGGGCTGCACTTCGTGTTGGGCATTTTCACCAACATCACCCATGACCATTTGGACTACCACGGCACCTTCGATGCCTACATCAAGGCGAAGAAGGGGTTCTTCGACGCGCTGCCGGCGGAAGCCCACGCCCTGGTGAACGCCGATGATGCCCACAGCGCCGTGATGGTGCAGAACACCAAGGCCGCAAAGGCGTCATTCGCGGTGCGCAACCTTGCGGACCACCGCGCGCGCATCATCGAGGACCAGCTCACGGGCCTGCACCTCAACATCGACGGGCGCGAAGTGTACTCGCGCCTGGTGGGCGAGTTCAATGCAAGCAACCTGCTGGCCGTGTACAGCGGGGCGGTGCTGCTGGGCATGGAGCCCGTGGACGTGCTTACCGCGTTGAGCGACTTGGAGCCGCCACCCGGCAGGTTCCAAGTGGTGCGCGGCTCCTCCGGCGTTATCGGCATCGTGGACTATGCACACACGCCGGATGCGCTGAAGAACGTGCTGGCCACCATCAATGATGTAACCGGCGATCGCGGCAACGTGCTCACCGTGGTGGGCTGCGGGGGCGACCGCGACCGCACAAAACGCCCGCTGATGGCCGCGATCGCGGCGTCCATGAGCCGCAATGTCGTCCTCACCAGCGATAATCCGCGCAGCGAGGACCCCATGGCCATCATCAATGAAATGCGCAAGGGCTTGCTGGATGCCGACATGGCGCGCGTGTTCGTGAACGCGGACCGCAGGGAAGCCATCCGCCAGGCCGTGGGCATGGCCGGGCCGGGTGACGTGGTGCTGGTGGCCGGCAAGGGGCATGAGAACTACCAGGAGGTACGCGGGGAACGCCACCGGTTCGACGACGTGGAAGTGCTGAGGGAAACGCTTGAACTGCTGCGCAAGTAATGCTCTACCACCTGTTCCATTGGCTTGGCCCCGGCATCCCGGGCGGAGGCGTGTTCAACTACATCAGCTTCCGCGCCGGCATGGCGCTCTTCCTTTCCCTGGTGATCTCGCTCTGGTTCGGCAAGGGCATCGTGCGCCTGCTCCAGCGCCTGCAAGTGGGGGAGACCGTGCGCGACCTGGGCTTGGAAGGGCAGTTGCAGAAACAGGGCACGCCCACCATGGGCGGCCTTATCATCATCGCTGCCACGGTGATCCCTGCGCTGCTGTTTGCAAGGCTGGACAACATCTACATCCTGCTGATGCTGGTGGCCATGCTCTGGCTCGGCACCATCGGGTTCATCGACGACTACATCAAGGTTTTCAAGAAGGACAAGCGCGGCCTGGCCGGAACGTCCAAGATCATCGGGCAGGTGGGGCTCGGCCTGGTGATCGGCCTCACGGTCTACTTCCATCCGGCGATCCGCACCAAGGTTGAAGTGCCGCAGGTGTTGGCCGAGCAGTTCGACCCTGCGGAGGTGAGCACCTATGTGGAGGACAACGGAACCACGCACTACCTGCTGGACCGCCGGCAACCCAGCACCACCATTCCCTTCGTAAAGGGCAATGAATTCAACTATTCCTCCGTGCTTGGCCTGTTTGGCCGCTCAGCCCGCCAGTACACCTGGATCTTGTACGTGCTCGTGGTGGTCTTCATCATCACCGCCGTGAGCAATGGTGCCAACATCACGGATGGCATCGACGGATTGGCTGCGGGAACCAGCGCCATCATCGTCCTTGCCCTGGGCGTGCTCACCTACATCGGGGGCAATATCGTGTTTTCGCAGTACCTCAACGTGATGTACATCCCGGGCATTGGTGAACTGGTGGTGTTCATCGGGGCCTTGTTGGGCGCATGCATCGGGTTCCTCTGGTACAATGCCTATCCCGCCCAGGTGTTCATGGGCGACACGGGCAGCCTGGCCTTGGGCGGGGTGATCGCGGCCCTCGCGATCCTGGTGCGCAAGGAGCTCTTGGTACCCGTGCTCTGCGGCGTGTTCCTGGTGGAGAACCTCAGCGTGATGATCCAGGTGTCGTGGTTCAAGTACACACGCCGCAAGTACGGTGAGGGCCGGCGGGTGTTCCTCATGTCGCCGCTTCACCACCATTACCAAAAACAGGGCTATCACGAAAGCAAGATCGTGACCCGCTTCTGGATCGTCGGCGTGATGCTCGCCGTGCTCACCCTCGTAACACTGAAGCTGCGATGAAGAAGCTGGTGGTGCTTGGTGCACAGGAAAGCGGCGTGGGTGCGGCATTGCTGGCGGCGAAGCTGGGCATGCCCGTTTTCGTGAGCGATGCGGGCCGCGTTCCCGAACGCTACGCCAAGCAACTCACGGATGCCGGGATCGAGTTTGAACAGGGCGGCCACACCGTTGCCAAAGTGATGGATGCGGAGGAGGTGGTGAAGAGCCCCGGTATCCCGGAAACGGCGTCCATCGTGCGCGCGTTGCGGCAGAAGGGGGTGCCCGTGATCGGCGAGATCGAACTGGCGGCCCGCCATGTGGACGTGCCCATCATTGGCATTACAGGCAGCAACGGCAAAACCACCACCACCCTGCTGGTGCACCACATCCTGAAAAAGGCGGGAGTGGACGCCGGCCTTGGCGGAAACGTGGGCACCTCGTTCGCGGGCCTTGTGGCGGCGGGCAAGCATCCCATCTACGTGCTTGAACTGAGCAGCTTCCAGTTGGACGGAACGCGCACCCTGAGGCCCTACATCGCGGTGATCACCAACATCACGCCGGACCACCTGGACCGCTACGACAACCGCATGGAGAACTATGTGGACAGCAAGTTCCGCATCACCATGAACCAGGGGCCGCAGGAGCATTTCATCTACTGCGCGGACGACCCGCAAACCCTCGCCGGCATGCGCCGCCACACCATCAAGGCGCGCCAGTGGCCCTTCTCCATCAAAGTGCCGGTGGAGCAGGGCGGCTACCTCGAAAACGGATCCATCCACATCACAACCAACCAAACCACGTTCAACATGAGCATCCTCGAACTGGCCCTCCAAGGCAAGCACAACGTGTACAATTCATTGGCCGCGGGCATTGCCGCACGCGTGCTGGAAGTCCGCAAGGACGTGGTCCGCGAGGCACTCGGCGATTTCCAGAACGTGGAGCACCGCCTGGAGCGCATCGGAATGGTGAACGGAGTGGAGTTCATCAACGATTCCAAGGCCACCAACGTGAACAGCACGTGGTATGCACTGGAGAGCATGGAGAAGCCCGTGATCTGGGTGGTAGGCGGCGTGGACAAAGGCAATGACTACTCTGAGCTGCGCGAACTGGTGCGGCAAAAAGTGAAGGCCATTGTTTGCCTTGGAACGGACAATGCCAAGATCCACAAGGCGTTTGGTGACATTGTGGCGAACATCACCGACACGGCTTCAGCCGAGCAGGCCGTAAGGGCCAGCTATGAAACAAGCGAGCCGGGCGATGTGGTACTGCTAAGCCCCGCCTGCGCCAGCTTCGACCTGTTTGAGAACTATGAGGACCGCGGCCGCAAGTTCAAGGCTGCCGTGCGCGGTCTTTGAACCTGACCGCCTGCACCACCGATGGAACTGCAACGCAGATCGGAAATGGCCCAACTGCTCCGGGCACTGCGCGGCCATGCGCCGGATGGGCTGCGCACCGTGGCTGTGGTGGGCGGCGTTGAGTACATCGATGACAGCCGGAGCACCTTCCTTGACGCCAGCCTGTGCGCCATTCTGGACCTCGGAAAGCCATTGGTCTGGATCATCGACGGGTCCATGGCAAAGGCCTTGGACCAGCGCATGCTGGAGTTCATGCGGGAGCATGTGGACGGCACCGTATTCTTCGGCCCGGCGGATGCCGCCGCGGTGGATGCCCTGGATGCCGCGATTGGCGGCGTTTATGCTGCCGGCGATCTGCGCACCGCCGTGTTCGCCGCACGGGAACTGGCCTGCCTGGGCGCCAAGGTGCTCTTCAGCCCGGCCTGCCCAAGCGGTAACGGCACCGCGAACCATGCCGAGCGCGCCGTTGAATTCAAACGGGCGGTGCTGGACCTCTGAACGAACCTGCGACCATGGAGCATCCGGGCCATCTCTTCAACGACCACCTCAAGGGTGATCGCACCATCTGGATGGTGGCGCTGTTGCTGGGCACCACCAGCCTGCTTGCCGTTTACAGCGCTTCCTCCTGGATGGGATGGCGACATGATTGGGGCACTTTCCAGGTTTTGGTGAAACATGCCCTTATGCTCGCTGCAGGCGGTGGCATCATGTATGCCGCAAGCAAGCTGAAGTACACCGTGTATTCCAAACTTTCCCAAGTGCTGCTTGGCGCCACCATCGGGTTGTTGCTGCTCACCTTGTTGATCGGTTCCAACGTGAACGGCGCATCGCGTTGGTTGGCCATTCCTGGCGTGGGGATCACATTCCAAACCAGCGACCTGGCACGCGTGGTGATCGTGGTCTACCTGGCGCGCATCCTCGGAAGGCACCGCGAGGAGGAATGGACCTTCCGCGAAGTGCTGCTCAAGGTGATCCTTCCCGTGGGCGCCGTTTGCGGCTTTATCCTGCCCGCCAACTTCTCCACTGCGGCACTGCTTTTCGGCACGTGCATGATCGTGATGTTCATTGGCCAAGTGCCCGTGCGCCATTTGTTGCTGGTGGTGGGCATTGCAATTGCCGCATTCGGGCTGCTGCTCCTGCTCTCCAAGGCAAACCCCGAGCTGCTGCCCCGCCTGGAAACTTGGCGTTCGCGACTGATGACCCACGGTGGCGATGACCGCGACGCGAACTACCAGGTGAACAATGCCAAGATCGCCATCGTGCATGGCGGCTTGCTGCCGAACGGCCCGGGCACGGGCACTTCCCGCAATTTCATGCCGCACCCGGAAAGCGACATGATCTATGCCTTCATCATTGAGGAATACGGATCCGTGATCGGCGGCCTCGGGCTATTGATGCTGTACCTGATCCTGCTGTCCAGGGCCATGCGCATTGCCAACCGTTGTGAGAAACGGTTCGGTTCCCTGGTGGCGGTGGGCCTTGCACTGAGCCTTGTCCTGCAAGCACTGGTGAACATGGCGGTGGCCGTGAACCTGGTGCCCGTTACCGGCCAGCCGCTGCCTTTGGTGAGCATGGGCGGCACCAGCATGTGGTTTACCTGCCTATCGCTGGGGATCATGCTCAGTGTAAGCCGAAGCGTGTACGATGACCCTGCGGCGCCCAAGCAGGAGAAGGCCCGCACCAACGATGAACACCATGCCGCAGCCGCTTAAGGTGCTCATCTCGGGCGGCGGCACGGGCGGCCACATCTTCCCGGCCATTGCCATCGCGAACGCGGTGAAGGAACGCGTGCCTGATGCCCGTTTCCTCTTTGTGGGGGCGCTCGGAAAAATGGAAATGCAGAAAGTACCCGCGGCCGGTTTTGAGATCACGGGCCTTCCCATCCGTGGTTTCCAGCGGGGCAAGATCATGGAGAACATCGGCTTGCCATGGCGCCTGTTGCGCAGCATGGTAAAGGCCCGGCGCATCGTGCGCACCTTCAAGCCGGATGTGGCGGTGGGCACGGGCGGATATGCCAGTGGCCCGGTGCTGGCCGCAGCGCAGCGCGCAAAGGTTCCCACCTTGATCCAGGAACAGAACAGCCACGCCGGTGCCACGAACCGCATGCTGGCCAAGCGCGCAGCAGCCATCTGCGTGGCCTATCCGGGCATGGACCGCTATTTCCCGAAAGAGAAGATCCACATCACCGGCAACCCCGTGCGCCAGGACATGGTACGCCTGGCAGGCAAACGCGAGCAAGGGCTTGGGCATTTCAACCTGAAGGGAAACGCACCCGTGGTGCTGGTCACCGGCGGAAGCTTGGGTGCGCGCGGGATCAATCGCGGCATTGAGGCGGCACTGGGGGCATTCAAGTCACAGGGTGTCCAATTGCTGTGGCAAACGGGAACCCCGTTTCTTGAACAAGCGCGGAAAGCCGTGCTGGAGGCGGGCTGCACGGATGCACACGTGCATGAGTTCATCGCGCGCATGGACCTGGCATATGCCGTTGCGGACTTGGTGGTGGCACGGGCCGGGGCCATCAGCGTGAGCGAGCTGTGCATCACCGGCCTGCCTTCGGTGCTGGTGCCTCTTCCCAGCGCGGCTGAAGACCATCAAACAAGCAATGCCCGGGTGCTTGCGGACAGGGGCGCTGCCGTACTGGTGAAAGATGCCGATGCGGTCGGAGGGCTCGAACGCGAAGTGCTGCGGCTGGTCGGAGATCCCGCCGAACGATCACGGCTGGGAAATGCAATAGCCGCCTTGGCCAAGCCCGGTGCGGCGGATGACATTGCGGCTGAAGTGGTGCGCATCGCCCGCCCGGCATCGTTGAACAGCAACATGGAGCAATAGCATGGAGCGGCCTTCCTTCCTGTATTTCATCGGCATCGGCGGCATCGGCATGAGCGGCCTGGCACGCTATTTCCGCAGGCAGGGCGCAGCGGTGGCCGGCTACGACCGCACGCCGAGCGAGCTCTCCGGGCAACTCTCCCTGGAAGGCATTGAGGTAAGCTATGACACCGGCCTGTCCAACATTCCGGCGACGTTCCGCGATGCGGACCCCGCCAAGGTCCTGGTGGTGCGCACCCCGGCGGTGCCCATGTCCAATCCATTGATCGCCTATTGGCGGCAACGCGGTGCGCCGATCAAGAAGCGCAGCGAAGTATTGGGCCTGGTAACACAGGACCGCCCCACCATCGCCGTGGCCGGCACGCACGGGAAAACCACCGTGAGCACCATGCTGGCGCACCTGCTCATGGAGGGAGGGGTGCCGAGCAATGCCTTCCTCGGCGGCATCAGCGCCAACTATGGAACCAATGTCCTGCTCAATTCAAAAGCCGTGGTGAACGTGGTGGAAGCCGATGAATACGACCGAAGTTTCCTTGCCTTGCATCCGGAGAACGCCGTGGTAACCGCCATGGACCCTGATCATTTGGACATATATGGCACACCGGAGGCCATGTACCAGGCCTATGCCGATTTTGCCATGCTGGTCACTGGCCGGATGTTGGTGCACCGCAGGGTGCTGGCCCGCCTGCAAGCGCATGCAAGCCGCCTCCGCGATGCGGTGCCTTACGGCATTGATGAGGCGGACGGCCCGCATGCGGCCAATGTGGCCGTGAAGGACGGTGCCTACCATTTTGACCTGGTTGCGGAAGGCCGCGTGCTGCCCGACCTGGTATTGGGCATGCCCGGCAGGCACAATGTGGAGAATGCGGTGGCAGCCTCCACCATGGCGCTGCATGCCGGGGTGAAGCCTGAGGCCGTGCGCAAAGGGCTCGCCACCTTCCGCGGCGTGAGCCGCCGGTTCGAGCTGCGGGCTAGCACTGAAAAAATCACTTTCATCGACGACTATGCACACCATCCAACTGAACTGGATGCCTGCATCCGCAGCGTGAAGGAGTTGTATCCGGGGCGCAAGGTCACAGGTATTTTCCAGCCGCATTTGTACAGCCGTACGCGCGACCTGGCCGCGGATTTTGCCAAGAGCTTGGGCCAATTGGACGAGTTGGTCCTGCTGGAGATCTACCCCGCGCGGGAAGAGCCCATTCCCGGCATCACCTCCGCTTGGCTGCTTGAACAGGTGCCGATGACTAACAAGACGCTGTGCACAAAGGAGCAACTGGTGCCGCTCTTGGAAGGCCGGGATCTCAGCATCTTGCTCACCCTTGGCGCCGGGGACATCGACAGGCTGGTGCCGGGCATTGCGGCAATGGTCAACAAAAGGGGATGAGGAACTGGCGGCATATCCTGCGCATTGCGGCCAAAGTGGCCGGAGGCTGCGCCGTGCTGGCCGCGCTCGGCTTCGTGGAGCACAAGAGCGGCACCATGCCCGTGCGCGACATCGCGGTGGAAATGGAGAAGGGCGGCGGCATGCACTTCATCGATACGGATGCCCTGCGCCAAGAAGTGATCAAAGGAGCCGGACCCGTTATCGGAACCCCGATCGACCAAGTGGACGAAACGGGCATCGAGCAACGGCTCCGCGCCATTCCCTGCGTTGCCGAGGCGGACGTGTACCATACCATGGACGGCGTGCTGCACGTGAAGGCCCGCCAGCGCGAGCCCATTGTGCGCGTGGTGAACGCCGATGGCTCCGGGTTCTACATCGACAAGGACGGATGGACCATGCCGCTGAACGCCAACTACACGGCCCGCGTGCTGGTGGTTACCGGGCAACTGGCTGAACCGTTTGCCGAATGTGCCCCTGTGAATGTGTGTGCCGGCAGTGACAGCCTGGTGTTGAACACGCGCAGCCGTGCCATCCACGCCATGGCCCGGACCATCCAGGCCGATCCCTTGTGGAGCGCACTGTTCACCCAGGCCGTGGTGGATGCCGGCGGTGACTTCACGTTGATCCCCTCCGTGGGCATGATGCGCTTGCGTGTCGGTGATGGATCCCTGCTGGCAGCACGGCTGGACAAGCTGCGCAGCTTCTACGCCGAAGGAATTCCCCAAACGGATTGGCGCCGCTATTCCGCCATTGACCTCCGCTTTAATGACCAAGTGGTCTGCACCAAGCGGACCAACTTTTGAACAGCCCCCACCAAAGCACCCCCTACACTACCTGAGCCTACCAACATGGAAAAGAACGAGGAAATTGTCGCCGGACTGGACATCGGAACCACCAAGATCGCCTGCATCGTGGGACGGAAGAATGAGCAAGGCAAGCTGGAGATCATGGGCATGGGCAAGGCCAAGAGCGACGGCGTGAGCCGCGGCGTGGTCACCAACATCCAGCGCACCGTGGACAGCATCAAAGCTGCCGTGCAACAGGCCGAGGACAGTGCCGGCGTGGA
Source organism: Bacteroidota bacterium (assembly GCA_018267065.1). GTDB lineage: Bacteria > Bacteroidota > Bacteroidia > Flavobacteriales_F > PHOS-HE28 > PHOS-HE28. The sequence continues at coordinate 11,364 of JAFDZG010000003.1, read as the reverse complement.
GATCACCACCGTGAACGTGGGCATCGCCGGCCAGCACATCCGCAGCATGCACCACCGGGGCATGATCACGCGCCAAAGCCTGGAGCAGGAGATCCGCCAGCAGGACATCGACCAGTTGATCGATGACATGTACAAGCTCGCCATGGTGCCCGGCGAGGAGATCATCCATGTGCTGCCCCAAGAGTACATGGTGGACAGCGAAACCGGCATCAAGGACCCCATCGGCATGAGCGGGGTGCGACTGGAGGCCAACTTCCACATCATCACCGGCCAGGTTACCGCCGCGCGCAACATCAACAAGTGCGTGGCCCGTGCCAACCTGGAGGTCACCGAGCTGATCCTGGAACCGTTGGCCAGCGCGGATGCCGTGTTGAGCGCGGAGGAGAAGGAGGCGGGCATCGTGCTCGTGGACATCGGGGGCGGCACCACCGACATCGCCATCTTCAGCGACCACATCATCCGCCACACCGCCGTGATCCCATTCGGCGGCAACGTGATCACGGATGACATCAAGATGGGCTGCTCCATCCTGCGCGACCAGGCGGAACTGCTCAAGAGCCGTTTCGGCAGCGCCTTGGCCAGCGAAAACAAGGAGAACGAAGTGGTGTGCATCCCGGGTCTTCGGGGCCGCGACCCCAAGGAGATCAGCCTTAGGAACCTGGCCAACATCATCCAGAGCCGCATGGAGGAGATCCTGGACCATGTGTACTTCGAGATCAAGAACAGCGGATTGGAAAAGCAGCTCAGCGGTGGCATCGTGCTTACGGGCGGCGGCGCCCAGCTAAAGCACCTGCGCCAGCTCACCGAATACGTTACCGGCATGAGCACCCGCATCGGCTATCCCAATGAGCACTTGGCGAACAGCAAGGTGGAAGATGTTACAAGCCCCCTCTTCGCCACCGGCGTGGGCTTGGTGCTGCGTGGTTTCGATTACTTGGAGCGCCGCAGGAACCACCAGCCGCAAACGGAAATGCCCAAGGTGAAATCACACAGCCATTCCGGTAAGGTGGGAGGCTTTTTCGACAAGGTGTTGAAAGGTGCCTCGGAAATTTTTAGCGACGACGAAGCTTGAACGTGACATTTGCGGTCCCATACCCAACCGAAACAACCCAACGATGAAATTCGATCTTCCCTCCGAGCTTTCCTCCATCATTAAAGTGGTCGGCGTGGGCGGCGGCGGCAGCAACGCCGTCAATCACATGCACGCACAAGGCATCCGCGGCGTGGATTTCCTGATCTGCAACACCGACAAGCAGGCCCTGGACATGAGCCATGTGCCCGTGAAGCTGCAGCTTGGCACGGCCCTCACCGAAGGCCTTGGCGCGGGCAGCAAACCGGAGCGCGGAGCCGCAGCAGCCCAAGAGAGCATCGAGGAGATCCGGGAACTTTTGAACACACGCACCAAGATGGTCTTTGTTACCGCCGGCATGGGCGGTGGTACCGGAACCGGTGCGGCGCCGGTGGTGGCCCGCGTGGCGCGCGACATGGGCATCCTTACCGTGGGCATCGTTACCATGCCCTTCCAATGGGAGGGGCGCAAACGCCTGCAACAGGCCACTGCTGGCGTGGAGGAAATGCGCCAGGCCGTGGACACCCTGATCGTGATCAACAACGACCGCCTGCGCGACCTCTACGGCAACCTGCAAATGGAGGATGCCTTCGCCCATGCGGACAATGTGCTCTCCACCGCCGCACGCGGCATCGCGGAGGTGATCATGAAGGAAGGCAAGATCAATGTGGATTTTGAGGACGTGCGCACGGTAATGGCAGGCAGCGGAGTGGCCCTTATGGGTGTTGCGGAAGCAGAAGGCGAGGACCGCGCCATGCGTGCCGTGCAGGAGGCCTTGTCTTCACCGCTCCTCAACGACAATGACATCACCGGTGCCACGTACGTGCTGCTCAACATCTCCCAAGGCACCAAGTCCATGTCCATGGATGAGATGAACGGCATCACCGACCACATCCAGCAGGTGTCCGGCAGTTCCGCCGATGTGATCTGGGGCTTCTGCACCGATGAAAGCCTCGGCGAAAAGGTCCGCGTTACCGTGATCGCCACGGGTTTCAAATCCAAGGACCTCACCGCTACCCTGGAGCAGCGAATGCCCGAACGGACGGTGGTGGACCTCAACAGCGAGCTGCCCACCATGATCACCGCCCCGATCACCAACCCGCTCAAGGTCAATATACCAGTGTTGGCGGCGCCGGAAGCGGTAGCGGAGCCTTACATCAAGCAAGTGGAGCAGCCCGCGAAGGAGCAGGCCCGCCTCCAGTTTGAAACGGTACCGGTGGTGAACGTGCAGCCGAAGGCGGAACCCCCTGCGGAAGCAACCACTCCGGATAAGGTGGTGCACAACCTGCATGAAGAAGCGGGGGTGGTGCCGGCACCGGTATTGGGCGAGGCCCCCGGCCGCCCAAGTGCGCAACCGCATGCCGAAAATCCGCCCCAGAACCTGGCCCCGGCCGCAAACCACAACCGCGTGGAGGAGCGCCTTGCCCACATGCGCGAGGTGAACATGCGCCTGCGCACGCCCAATGGCCTGGCCGAAATGGAGCGTGAACCCGCCTACAAGCGGCGGAACATCGAACTACTGGACGGCCCGCACAGCACGGATACCAACGTGAGCCGTTACACCCTTACGGAAACCAGCAACGAAAACGGCGAGCGCCAAGTGGAACTGCGGCGCAACAACCCGTTCCTGCACGATAACGTGGACTAAGCGCCATGGACCTCCAGCATCGCATCGACGCGGACATCAAGGCCGCCATGCTCGCCCGTGAGAAGGACCGGCTGAACGTGCTCCGCGCCATCAAGAGTGCCTTGCTGATGGAGTTGACCAAGGAAGGCGGCGCGCATGTGGTGGGCGAAGAGGCGGGCCTGAAGATCCTGCAAAAGCTGCACAAGCAGCGCTCGGAGGCTGCCGCCATCTATCACCAGCAGGGCCGTGCCGATCTGGCCGCGGAGGATGAAGCACAGGCAAAGATCATCGAAGGTTATTTGCCCGCGCGCCTCAGCGAAGATCAATTGATGGCGGAGGTAAAGGCGGCGCTGGCTGAGATCGGCGCAACCTCCATGGCGGACATGGGCCGCGCCATGAAGGCCGTGAACGCAAAGGTGGCAGGGCGGGCGGACGGGAGTGCCGTGGCCGCTGCCGTGAAGGCAATGCTCAGCGGGGGCTGAGCATTTTTGTTGGGTAGGGACGGTGGCGGCGTGCGTCGAAAGATGTACGTCGCCGCTGTTTTAATGATACGGTGACAAAGAGGACCCGTTGCTGCAAACTCGTGAAGAAGTGAAGATGTGAGGAAGCCATGCACATCATCACTTCTTCTCCTTTTCACAAAATGGAGGTCGCGCAGGAAGGTCGGAACTTTCTCACCGGCTAAGCAGGTCTGGTTTTTTGTTACTCCACCTGCAATTTGAAACCCACGCCGTGCACGTTCACGATGCGCACCCGTTCATCGTGATGCAGGTATTTGCGCAGCCTGCTTATGAAAACATCCAGGCTGCGGCCCAGGAAGTAGCTGTCATCGCCCCACACCATGTTCAGCACCAGTTCGCGCGGCAGCACTTGGTCCATGTGCATGCACAGCAGCCGCAGTACGGCCGCTTCCTTCTTGGTCAGCCTGCGCTCTTCCGCCGGGTGCTTCAGCAGTTTGTTCCGTTCATCAAAAGTGTATTCGCCCAGTGTGAACACTTCCCGGTTCCGGTCCTCCGAGCCCTTGCCTTGGGTGCGGCGCAGGATGGCCTCGATGCGAAGTATTAATTCCTCGTGGCTGAAGGGCTTGGTGATGTAATCGTCACCGCCCGCCTTGAAGCCGGCAATGCGGTCTTCCGTCTGGCTTTTTGCGGTAAGAAAAATGATCGGCACGCGCGCGTCCGTCAGGCGTATGTCCTCCGCCAAGCTGAGCCCGTCCTTGTGGGGAAGCATTACGTCCAGCAGGCAGAGGTCGTAGGTGTTGTGATTGAAGTGCTGCAGGCATTCCTTCCCGTCGCGGAACAGGTGAACGGTATAGCCCTTGCGTTTCAGCGCATCCTGCACCACGAACCCGAGGTTCTCATCGTCTTCCACCAGGAGCAGCGTCCCTTTGCTGTCAACCGGCGCTTCTGCTTTGTTGTCGTTCATGTTTTCGCGATTGCTTTTCCCAAAGGCAGTTCCAATGTAAAGGTGCTCCCATCCCCCCAGGTGCTTTTTACCGTCACTTTGCCGCCGTGGGAACGCATTGTTTCAGCCACGTAATGCAGTCCAAGCCCGAAGCCTTTCACATCGTGCACGTTGCCGGTGTGTACCCTGAAGAAGCGCTCGAAGATATTCCGTACGTCTTCCTTCCGGATGCCGATGCCGCGGTCCGCCACGCCAATGTACAATTTGCGGTGATCGTTGGAGGTGGAGATCCGCACTTGCGGCGGACCGCTTGAGTACTTGATCGCGTTGTCAACCAGGTTGAACAAGGCATTGGAAAGGTGCATGCGGTCGCCATCCACCACTGCGTTGGAAGCTTTGAGGTCCAGGCTGCAATGTCCGGACCGCTCATCGAAAAGCACCTCAAAGGATTGAGCCACCTCCATGATCACCTCGTGCATGTCCACGGGCTCCATGTTCAGTTTCAGCCCGCCGCGGTCCAATTTGGCCAGTTGCAGTACGCGCTCCACTTGTTGCCGCAACCGCTCATTTTCTGACCGGATGATGCGGGCGTAGTTGTGCAGCCGGTCCGGCTCTTTCGCTATGTCCGGGTCTGAAAGGACCTCGCTGCTCAACGCAATGGTGCTGATCGGGGTCTTCAGCTCGTGCGTCATGTTGCCAATGAAGTCGTTCTTCATTTCACCCAGCCGCTTTTGCCGGAAGATCACCCACATGCTGTAGGCGAAAAAGGCAAAAACGATGAAACTGACCACCGCGGGGTAGATCCATGTGATGGTCCCGCCGCTTTTCGGCTTCCAGATGGAGCTGGTGCGGCGCGGGAAGTACACGCCGAAGTAGTGTCCGTCCTTGTTCAGCTTCAGCAGTTTGGTGTGCTTGGAGGTATCCGCCGTGATGCTGTCGTGCAAGCTCACGTAGTTGCCGTACACAATGCTGTCCGTGAAGCAGTCGTAGATGCCGTACTCGAAATCCTCGTTGATGTTGCGCCGCTTGAATTCCTGCTTCAGCAGGGCTTCCAGCAGGTAGGGATGAATGGTGTCGTTGATGGTGACCGCATAGTAGTTCGGGCGCTCCTGCTTCACGGCATCAAACAGGTCGCTGGGGTCCTTGGTGATGGAGAGGATGCGCTCGGTAACGTCCGTCAGGGCAATGGTCACCCGGTCGCTGAATTGCTTGTCCAATTGCCGTTGCTGCTGCTCCTGGAGGGCTACTTTTTCCTGCTCGTACTGCTTGGCGCGGTTCAGCCAGATCACTTGCGTGAGCACCACGCCCGCCAAGCTCAATGTGGCCAGCAATACAAGTATGCCGAGGTTGCGCCTGTGCATGGAATGTCCGCGAAGGACAATGTTAAGGCATGCCTTGCCTTGGGGGCCGAAATCTTCACAGCTCTTGGAAAGTGCACCCGCTTGGAGGCCACGACGCTATTGCACGGTTGCGTTCGATGGAAGGCAGGCACGGACATTGCCATGACAAAACGCCGCCCGAATACCTTGATCAAGGTATGGCTGGGCAAAGGCTTCCGCCGGTCCTTTGCCGCATCATGAAAAAAGCATTACTCCTCATCCTTTCGCCCGTATTGCTCACGCCGCTTTGCGCTCAAACCGCTGAAACGGTTTCCACCCATGCGGGCTATACGGACCAAGTTTGGTACAGCATGCAAAACGGAGAGGTGGGCCGCCAGGCCTTGGCCAATTGGGACCTGGCCTTTGAAATGGCAGGCTTTACTTCTTCCATCCGGGTGAACACGGCCAAGGGTTTGTTCGTGTACGAAACGCCCAACGCCTTGGCCGATTGGGACAATGTGAGCGCACCCGACACCGCCAACTGGACCTTGCTCCAGAACAGCGACAGCAGCTGGACCGTCGGCGCCCTCAATCACGGGAATGATCTGGATAACCCGGATGGCGTGAACGTGGGCTGGGGCATCTACAACATGGTGACCCATGTAATCGCGGGCAACCGCATCTATGTGGTCCAGAACGGCGAAACCTACCGGAAGCTTCGCATCGATGCGCTCAGCGCCGGCGTGTTCCACTTCACTTATGCCAACCTGGACGGCAGCGATCTTCATGATGCGTCCTTGGTGAAGGCCGACTTTGCCGGCAAGAATTTCGGCTATTGGTCTTTTGATACCAATGCCACCCTCGACCGTGAGCCTGCCGCCACCAATTGGGACCTGCTTTTCACCAAGTACCATCAGTTGACGCCTTACGAATACACGGTGGTGGGCGTACTCCAGAACAAGGGGGTTACCGCACTCCAAGTGGACGGCGTTCCCACGGACGAGGCCCAATGGACCTCGGCTCCCTTCAGCGTGAACATGAACGTGCTGGGTTCCGACTGGAAAACGTATGACATGGACCTGGGGATGTACACCATCCAGCCGGACCGCACCTATTTCGTGAAGGACGTGCCCGGCAACATCTGGAAGATCGTCTTCACCGGTTACGGCGGAGCGGCCAACGGGGACGTCAGTTTCAACCAGGAGATGGTCAGTGCCGTGGGCATTGGTGAGAACAAGGGAGCGCAGGGCCGCATGTTCGCTTGGCCAAATCCTGTATCGAACGGACACGTGCAACTGGTGTTGGACGTGCCTGCCAGTGAAGGTGTGGCACGCGTGTTCAACACCACCGGCCAACAGGTGTTCCAGCAGCAACTCGCGGGTCTTTCCGGCCTCACCTCGCGCACACTGGACCTCGGCAACTTGGCCAAGGGCGTGTATATCCTCCGCTTTGATGCGGCAGCAGGGAGCACCTCGGCCAAACTGATCGTGGAGTGACTGTGCCGAACACCGTGTTCATCGCGGCAATTGCCCCAAGCACAAGGAGGAACCTTGCTGGCCGGCAGGTATGACGCAACGATGACGCACGTTCAAAACCACAAGTTGAAATTCGTGCCCTTATTAACCGCGCGTTCCCCTGTTCGGTGCTTGCACGTGAATGGCGGAATGTACAGGCCGATGCCATGTTCCGTTCCGCCACTGCTGCACTTAGCCTGGTAGTTGCATTCAACATTGCCGCGCAGGTGCCGGTCAAGGTGCAGGATGCCGCCTCCAAGGAGCCCGTGGCCTATGCGCATGTGGCCTGGCAAGTGTTGGGCAGCCAGCGAAAAGGCGTGGAGGTGGCAGGGGCCGACGGCAGGCTCACCATTCCGGTTGACCAGGCTGCCGTGTTGCGCGGCGTGGCCCTTCGGGTCGATTTCATCGGCTACAAGCCGCTTGCGGATACCCTGTACTCCATGGCGCCACGCACATACAGCTTGGAGACGTCACAGAAGTTCAAGCTGGATGACGTGGTGGTAACGGGCCAGTACCGTCCCACCACGGCAGACCGTGCCGTGCAGCGCATGCACGTGATCGGCGCCGCGCAGATAGAGCGCATGGGCGCCCAGAACCTGGCCGATGTGCTCGGGCAGGAATTGAACATCCGCCTGGCCCAGGACAATGTGTTGGGCACTTCCATGAGCATGCGCGGCCTGGGTGGCGAAAACGTGAAGATCCTCGTGGATGGCGTACCCGTCATCGGCCGGCAGGACGGCAACTTGGACCTGGCCCAATTGGACCTCACCAGCATCGAGCGTGTGGAGGTCATCGAGGGGCCGCTCAGCGTGAACTACGGCACCAATGCGCTTGCGGGCACCATCAACCTGATCACCAAAAAGGGGACGCGCAACGGATCCTCGCTCAAGGCGGTGGCCTATTCGGAACTGGTGGGCCGCTTGAACCTCTCGGTTGCCGCCGGGAAGCAGTTCGGCAAGAATGACGTGCTGCTCACGGTGGGCCGCAATTATTTCGGCGGCTGGGCCCCCGGCCAGGAAACCGTGTATGATTTCTCCCGGCGCCTTGCCGATTCATCCCGGTACCAGCCTTGGAAACCACGTGAACAGTACTTCGGCAGGTTGAACTACCGCTATTCCTTGGGCAAGAGTTGGACCTTGAACTACAAGGGAGAGGCCATGCAGGACCGCATCTTCGACCTTGGCATGCCGCGCGCGCCGTATGCGGAAAGTGCATTTGATTCCCAGTTCCTCACCACCCGCATAGACAATGCTGTTTTTGCAAAAGGCAACACAGGCAGGAACGGGCACGTGGATGCACTCATCGCCCATGATCTCTATGACCGCACACGCAGCACGTGGATCCGCGACCTGACAACCATGGACAAAGTATCCGTTCCAGGGGAGGCGGACAACACGCGGTTCACCCTCACCAACGCCCGCGCCACCTGGGCCGCCGCAGGTGACAGTTCCCGCATCGGCTATGAGCTGGGCACGGACATCAACATGGAAACCGCGGCAGGCGAACGCTTGGCGGACGGCACGGGAAAACGCATCAGCGATTTCGCGGCTTTCGGCACCATGCAGTGGAAACCGGTTGCCGGCCTCATTGTGCGCCCGGGCCTGCGCGTTGCGCACAACACGCAATACACCGCGCCGCTGGTGCCTTCGCTGGACCTCCGGTGGCAGCTGGACACAGCCCTCGCACTGCGCGCCTCTTATGCCGAGGGCTTCAGGGCCCCATCCTTGAAGGAGCTCTACCTCTTTTTCGTGGATGTGAACCACGACATCCACGGGAATCCCGGCCTTACCGCAGAATCGTCCAACAACTACTCGCTCTCGCTCAGTTTCCGGAAGCCCATGGACAAGGGCGTGCTGCGTGCCGAATTGGCCACGTTCCACGACAGGGTGCACAACTTGATCACCCTGGTGCAGGAGGGGGCCACCCTGTACAGCTATGCCAACGTGGGCGAGTACCGCACATTGGGCGGAAGCGTTGGCGCTAACTGGGATGGCGGCCATTGGCTGTTGGGGGCAGGCGCGGCCCTTACAGGCAGGTATGACACATTGGGGCTTGCGAACGGCGGCGCCACTTACGATTTTGCGCCGCAGGCAAACATCAATGCCACGCGCAATTGGCGCAAGCAAGGCTGGAGCATCACCGCATTTGCGAAGTACCAGGGCGAGCAGCAGAACTACATCCTGATGGAAGATGGCAGCTTGGGGCGCGGGCGCATCGCGGCGTACGTGATGGCCGATGCATCCGTGGCAAAGCACCTGTGGCATGACCGGTTGATGATCACCGCTGGCTGCAAGAACATCGGCAATGTGACGGACCTCAATGCCACCCTTGGGAATGGCGGGGCCCACAGCGATGCAGGCACGGGAAGTGTGCCGCTTGCCACTGGGCGAACCTATTTCCTGCGTGTCACCATGGAACTGAAAAGCAACACTGGAAGCGTGCAATGATGAAAGCATCCGCGCCCGTCGGCGCTTTGGTGGTGGTTTGCGCGCTTTGCGGCTGCATGCGTGAAGAGGTTGCCGTGCCCAAGCAGGCACGCGGCGGCGTGGTGGAAGGAGTTGCCCACGTGGGTTCCGACTATGGTGCGCAGGTGTGGTATGACCTGGGCTCCAACAGCGTGGTTTCCACCAACACCAAAATGGATTGGGACTTGGCCTTTGAATGCGGCACCAACGGTTGGCAGGTGCGGTTGAACTCCTCGCGCCTGATGCGGGCGCACCGTGCGCCGGACGGGATCTCCCAAGCCACTGACACCACCGGTTACGGCAATACCTGGAAAATAGACCTCCCCAGTGGCCTCCCGGACAGCCTGGCGTTCGGCGATTGGCGCACCGAGCACCCGGTGTTCGTGGTGGACATGGGCTTCAACACCTGGGGCCTGCCCATGGGCGTGCGCAAGGTGCAGATCGTTTCCGTCAATGGCAATGAATTCCAGTTCAGCACGGCCGCCCTGAACGGCTCCGGGGTGCAGGAGTACACGGTGCAGAAGGACCCCGCGCGGGCCTATGTGCATTTCAGCTTCACCTCCGGAAGCGCGGTGGCCATCGCACCTCCGTTGGGCACCTACGACCTGGTCTTCACGCAATACACCGAGCAGTTTTATGCGCCCGATCCCTACCTGGCCTATTCGGTCACCGGCGTGCTGGACGGCTTCAGCGGCATTCGCGTGGCAAAGGTCAACGGCGACTTCAACACCGTTTCGCTCAGCGATACGCTGGCCCATCCGTTCAGCACGGACCAGGATGCCATCGGGTATAATTGGAAGGATTATTCCTTCGATACCGGGGAGTACATCGTGTACAGCAACATGGTGTACATCATCCAGGACCACTTGGGCTATTTCCGCAAGCTGCACTTCATCGATTACTACGATGCCCAAGGCCAGCGCGGATCGCCCACCTTCGAGATGGCACCGCTCTGAAGCGCGGTGCCGCCGGACCGGGATCACTCGCCGCCTCCTTCATCACCGCTCCTGCGGCCGGGTTCCGGACGATCGGACTGTGCCGGCCGCTTGCCGAAGAGCTGCACATCCTGCCTTCCGAACCGCCATGTGGCATTGATCCGGAACTCACGGCTCCCCCAACTGCGGAAGCCCTCCTGCTCGAAATAGGGCGTCTCATAGAAGCTGCCCCAGCCGCGGGAATTGAAGATGTTGTTGGCACTGGCCGTGATGAAGAACTGCTTGCCGAACTGTTTGCGCAGGGTGACGTCCATGGAGTACCGCTCCAATGAATGCCCTTGCGGAATGGTTTGCGGGCCGTCGTAATCACCGTTTACCTGGAGCGTGAAGCCCTTGGGCAGTTTCTGTGAGATGTTCACCTTGCCGTCGAAGCTTGTGCCGGAGTTGCTGTAGTTCACGCCGTTCTGTGCCAAGCCGATGCTGATCCATTGCACATTGCCGTTCAACGTGGCCTCGGAGCCTTTCCAGAGCGTGAGCTTTACGGTGTTCTCCCATCCGAAACTCTGGTTCTGCCTGCCGTTCACGTAAGTGGTCACCAGGATGTTCGGGTCGCCGGGCAACGGGGAGGTGAAGCTGGTGATCACATCCGTGGTGAACCGGCCATAGAGCGAGGAAAGCCAATTGCCTTTCCCGTTGAAGGGCAACAGGTGGTTCACTTCGGCGATGGTGCTCATCTCCGGCCGCAGCACCGGGTTGCCGATGCGGTAACTGCGCGCATCCGTGCTCATGATGAACGGCATCATCTGGTAGAAGTTGGGCCGGTCCACCTTGCGCGACACGTTTACTTGCAATTCCCGCTGCAGCTCGCCTTCGGGTGCGTCCCATTTGCGGCTCAGGTAAACTCCGGGAAAAAGTATCCGCCCAAGGTCATCCAAATTGCCCGGGTAGTTGTAGCTGAAGTCCAACGCCTTGTCGGTGCGCTTCGCATCCATGCCGTTCTGCTCCACCCGCAGCCCGGCCTGCATGTTCCA
>JAFDZG010000039.1 GCA_018267065.1 Bacteroidota bacterium | reverse complement strand
CCGTCGTACACCGTGATCTGGTCTCCGGGGGCAATGTCCAGCTGGGAGAAGGTGATCTGCATGCTGTCACCCGGAGTGCCGGGGCAGAAGGTGATCACTTGGTTTTCGTTGTTCCCGTATGAGCCATTGGGGCCGCCGCTGTCGAAAAAATTCACATTGCAGTAGGTCTGCGTGCCTCCCGCCGAGATGAGCACGGTGGGTGTTTGGGCCATTGTGCTGCCCGATGCCAGCAACGAGGTGAACAATGCTGGGCGGATCAGGGCGGCGGACAATTTCATTTAAAGGTCAAGCACTTCGGTCGGCTGCAGTGCTAAGACGTAAAGTGCGGCATTTTCGGTGCCCGAAGTTCGGTACTGGTCGTGCTTCGCCGGTTCGACTAAGCCGATATTCTTGGAACGCAGACAAACAAGTCCCACAAGCAGGACAATTCAGGCCGGATGGCAGTGCTCAGCTTTCTATGGCAGCAGTTTCACCTTCCCGGTGAAGGTTTCCGCAGCTTGGCTGCCACGTTCCACGTCCACCACCCACACGTACTCGCCCGGAGCGCAAACCGGCCCTTGGTTCTTCACCTTGCCGCACCACGGATGGGTGGGATTGCTGGTGCTGTACACCGGTTGACCTGCGGGATCGTAAACGGTGAGCTCGAACTTGCTGTTGAGGCTCAGGAGCGATTCCGGCATAAAGGTCTCATCCTTGCCGTCGCCGTTCGGCGAGAAGCTCGCCGGTGCGCCCAAGTTGAAGTCCTTGTCGATCCGCACTTCCTTCATCCGCCGGTCCTCGCAGCCGGTTTCATTGGTCACGGTCAGTTCCACCTTGTAGGTGCCCTTCACCTTGTAAATATGGTCCGGATGGGCCTCCGTGCTCACCGTGCCGTCGCCCAGGTCCCAGTGGTAGCTCTTGGCGCCCAAGGAGCGGTTCTCGAAGTGTACCGAAGGCAACAGCCCGGGGAAGTCCTGCTTCACCACGTTGAAGTTGGCCGCAGGTGCCTCGTGGATCACGATCATGTCGCTGCTCGGCTTGTTGTGGATGGTGCCCATGCCGGTGTTGGACAAGGAGAGCATCACTTGATAGCTGCCGGGCTTGGTGAAGGTGTGCTGCGGGTTGGGCTTGTTGCTGAAGCTGCCGTCGCCGAAGTTCCAGAGGTAGATCCCGTCCTCGGGCATGTGTTCCACGGTGAAGTCCACCGGGCTGCCCGTGCACGATTCCTTGGTGCTGGTGCGGAACAAAGTGGCGGGGGCGGGTGCTGCCGTGCCATGTTCCGGCTGCGGGTTCGCTTGGGGAACTGCTGCATGCGGTGCCGTGCCGGCGGCGGCCTTATGGGCGGAGGCCATGTGTGCCGCCTGAGTGGGGGCGGGGGCACCGGCTGTCAATGTGCTTTCAGTAGTGACCCGTGTTGAACCGGCCGTGGTTGCCGTCGGCGTTGTTTGGGGCTCCACCGGTTCACTTTGGGCCGTTTGGCCCGTGTGTACTTGGGCCTCCGTGGCCAAGGATTGTTGCGGAGTTGCGGCAATGGCTTGCTGCGTGGTTGCATTGTCCCGGCCCAGGAAATAGGCCGTGCCCCCGATCAGCAGGCCGCCGGCCACCAACAGGCCTGCAACCAAGGCACGCCCATGGCCCCAACCGCGCACACCGCTGCTCAGCGCCCGCTCCATCTGGGCCCAGTCCGCCGAGTTGTACGGAACCGCATAGTGCTCCAGGCTCTCCTTCAACTTTTGTTCAAAAGCATCCATTATTGTTCGTGCTTTCCGCCATCGGTCACCGTAAGTGGTGTTCTTTGCTTAAGATCCTTTTCAAGTTCGCCTTGGCCTTGGCCAAATTGCTTTTTGAGGTGCCCACATTGATCTCCAGCAGTTCCGCTATTTCCTTGTGGGTCATTTCCTCGAAGACATACAAATTGAACACCGTCCGGTAGGAAGGCGTCAACTTTTGCATGGCGTTGATCACGTCCGCCGGCTTGAAATCCGGCAGGTCCTCCGGTTCCGGATCGGTGTCCTCCGCCACATCCCCGAATTCCTCCATGCTGCGGTCTTCCCCCAGCAACAGGTAAGAGTGTTGGGCCCTGCGGAAATGGTCGATCGCCGTGTTCACCATGATCCTCCGCACCCAGCCTTCCAAGCTCCCCGCACGGTTGAAGTGCTCCAAGTTCTTGAACACCTTGATGAAACCGTCCTGCAGGATGTCCTTCGCCTGATCGTGGTTCTTGGTGTACCGCAGGCATACGGCAAGCATCTTGCCGTAGTACATTTCGTACACGCGCTGCTGGCTCCGGCGCTCTCCCGCCAAGCAACCGTCCAACAGGGCGTTGTACGCCGGTTCCGCTGGTTCCATAGTTGGCCATGCAGGGTCAAGACGTACACTTTCGCGAATGGTTGCCGCTTCAGTTGCCATGGGCGCTCTCCGGCACTAAGATAAGCGTTGCGTACAGACCGGCCTTGGCCGCCATTCCCGCTGTTCCGGTGCAGCTTGCCTAAATCCCGGCCATTCGTGGATGCCTTCCTGCAATTTGCTGCTTCCCCTTGGTGCCATGGTGCTTCGGGGGCGTTGCTGCGTTCCACCCGAATTGTGCAGCAGCTGACGTAGTGAGAGCCGGAAACGCACAGCCACGGGCATTTTCGTGACGAAAGCGGGGCCACGTTCCCCTGGGGAACGAGAATGCGTGAAACGCACTGTGGCAAAGCGTTTCCGGGTAGTAGTGGTCATGCTGCTGCATATTCCGGGTTCCAGGGGACTCCCGCGCATTGGTTCCGTTGCGAAACCTAATTTTGCCCCCGGACCGTACGGCCCGCATCACTTCTAAAAAGCAGTCAAGAAAAAATGAAGATCACTGTTGTTGGGGCCGGAAACGTGGGCGCCACTTGCGCCGATGCCTGTGCCCGTTGGGAACTGGGGACCGAAGTGGTCCTCCTGGACATCAAGGAAGGTTTTGCCGAGGGCAAGGCCTTGGACATTTGGCAAACCGCCCCCATCAGCCTGTTCGATACCCGCCCCGTGGGCAGCACGAACGATTACACCAAGACCGCCAACAGCGATGTGGTGGTGATCACCAGCGGCCTGCCCCGCAAGCCGGGCATGAGCCGCGATGACCTTATCGCCACCAACGCCGGCATCGTGAAAAGCGTTACCGAGAACGTGGTGCAGCATTCCCCCAATGCCGTGATCATCGTGGTGAGCAACCCGCTCGACGTGATGACCTACTGCGCCTTCCTGAACAGCAAGTTCCCCGCCAACCGCGTGTTCGGAATGGCCGGCATCCTGGACACCGCCCGCTACCGCGCTTTCCTGGCCACCGAACTGGGCGTGAGCCCCAAGGACATCCAAGCCGTGCTGATGGGCGGCCACGGCGATACCATGGTGCCGCTGCCCCGCTACACCACCGTGGGCGGGATCCCCGTAACAGAGTTGATCGCCAAGGACAAGCTGGACGCCATTGTGGAGCGTACCAAGAAGGGTGGCGGCGAGATCGTGAACCTCCTCGGAACCTCCGCCTGGTACGCCCCCGGAACGGCTGCCGCCCAAATGGTGGAGGCCATCGTGCGCGACCAGAAGCGCGTGTTCCCCGTGTGCGCATGGCTGCAGGGCGAATACGGCCTGAAGGACGTGTACCTCGGCGTGCCCGTGGTGCTGGGGCGCAATGGCATTGAGCGCATCATCGAACTGAAGCTCAACAAGGAGGAAATGGAACTGACCCATGCCAGCGCCAAGGCCGTGAAGGAAGTGATGGCCGTGCTGGACCGCATGAACGTGCCGGCTTAAGATTGAAATACCTGTTGTGCAGGAAGGGGTGCCATTGCGGTGCCCCTTCCTGCTTTGATGGCGCACTGGTCCGCATTCCTTATCGGATCACCGCCAAGTGCTTTACCCATTGGCCCATGCCGTTGGCCACGCGCACCGCATAAGCCCCGGGTGCTATGCCTGCCAAGGAAAGCCGCACCACCGGCCCGTGCACCTCCTGCTTGCGCACCGTGCGCCCCATCTGATCAATGAGTTCCACCCCCATGCCCGCAGTGGCCGCTGTATGCAGCTGCACCTCCACTTGGTCCTGCGCGGGGTTGGGGGCCAAGCTGAAGATGCTGGCAGCCGTGCTTCGCGCAGGGTCGCTGATGCCTGTGTTGACGTCGCTGCTCCAAAAGCCCAAGCCGCCCCGGTAGTTGCCCACCACTGCGTCCGGGATGCCATCCCCCGTGAAGTCGTGGAACACCAAGGCCGCGCGGTATCCTTCATGGAAATCGTTCCACACGCTGTCCGTCAAGTTCCACGTGCCCGTTTCGTTCCCGCTGATGTTGTCATAGCGGTGAATGCCGCCGCTTTCGCTGCCCGAAAGGCAGATCTTCTGGCCGTCGCCGTCCACGTAAAGAAATGGCACGCTGTAGCCGGTGCTGCTCCAGTAGTCGCTTACGTTCACCCCGCCCAGGGCGGCGCTTACCAAGTGCCACGCCGGCGCTTGCGCGTTACCGCTGTTGCGGTAGTAGTTCAGGTTGCCGCTGCGCTCGCCGACCACGAGGTCCAGCAGGCCGTCCCCGTCCAGGTCGAACAACTGGGGCGTGGCGTTGGCCCCCACGTCAATGGCGGTGCCGTCATCCCCGTTCATCGGTGCCGGCGCCATTTGGAATTGGGCCACCGGTCCGCCGGAGGTGTTGCGCATGAAGTACAGGTTCCCGTTCACATCGCCAATGATCATGTCCGGGTGCCCATCGCCGTCCACATCGCCGAAGGTGGGCTGCAGGCCGGGTCCAAGCGCCAACCCTGAAAGCTGGGCATAGTCCGTGTCCACCAGATTGAAGGCCGGTTGGGCGGCCGTGCCGGTGTTTTCCAACAGCGCCAAGCGCCCCAGGTAGGTGCCGCCGGACTGGAAGTACCCTTCGTTGGCCACCACCAGGTCCATCAGCCCGTCCCCGTTGTGGTCGAACAACACGGGCCGGGCACCTTCGCCAAAGTCCAGCATGTCCCGTTGGAACAGGTCGTTCATTTGGAAATGGAACACCGGTGCCGCGTCCGTTGCCGTGTTCCGGTAATACCAAACGCCATGCGCATTTTCGGAGCCGGTGGCGGAGTTTGGCGCCACCACCAGGTCGCGGATGCCGTCCCCATCGATGTCCACTTGGTACGGCGCCAGGAATTGCTCGAAGTACACCTGCTGGTCGTACACCGGGAACAAGGTGTCCACGGAGATCATCTGGGCATGGGCCAGTGTACCCCCGTTGGTCAGGCTCATCAGGTCTGGCGAGAGGTAATCGCCCAGGATCAGGTCCATGTCCCCGTCCCCGTCCAGGTCCAACGGCAGCACGGTGCTGCCGGAATGGGCGCGTTCCCCTGTTGGCATGTGGATGCCTTCATCACCATGGGGGCCAAGTTCCGGATTGGGCACATTGTCCGTGCATGGAAAGTTCAGGGCGATGGAGTTTCCGCTGATGGATTCCTGGAACATGCCCCAGCAGCGGCTGCGCACTTCATAGATCAAGCTGTCGCAGGTGCCGTACTGCTCCATGCTCAAGTTCTTGTGGAATTCCAGGTAGTTGGAGCCCCAAATGCTGAAGGTGAGCACATCCATGTCGCCGTCACCGTCCATGTCCGCAATGCCCGGCAGGTCCACGTTGCTGATGTAGAGGTTGGGGCTGTACACCGGTACGTAGTTGCTGCCCACCTGGTCGTCAGTCAAGGTGAAGGAAAGGCCATTGGCGTCGCTGGTGTTGCGGTATACCGCAAATGCGCCGTTGGTATAGGCGAAGATGTCCGCCTTGCCGTCGCAGTTGTAATCGCGCAGCAATGCCCAATCGTGCAGAAGGGGGAAGGGGAACACATTGTCATAGGCATGCGTGGGCTTGTACTGGGCTTGGCCCGGTGTGCCCGTGTTCAGCAGGAATACCGGTTTGTCCCCCGATCGGTCCAGCATGAAAAGGTCCTGCAGGCCGTCCTGGTCCAGATCGATCGCGGAGACCTCCGGGCAATTCAAGCCACCGCCCCATGCCATGGGCAGCAGTGCCCCGTTGCGCTCCACCGGAATGCTGGGCGCAAAGTAGAGATCGGTTTGGGCCGCCGATACCAAGTGGAGCGTGCCGAGGGCGCAGGTCAGAAAGGCTTTCATAGGGAAGCAGCCGCGCAGCCCCAAGAAAAAAGGGGACTGGCCGCCGGATCGTGCGAAGATAGGGGCATCCGGCCGGGCCGGAAGGCAGGCCCATGCCGGTATTTGCACGGGCAATGGCGCACAAGGATGGCCCGCACGGCTATCCTTCTATATTTGCCGCCCCAATTGGACGGGCAATAGCCTGTTTCAGGGTGCGTATTCGAACAACCAACCAGTTTTTCCTCATGCAGAATAAAGGTGCGCTCTGGGTGTTTACCATCCTGTTGTCGCTCGCTTGCCTTTGGCAGTTGTCGTTCTCCATTTTTACGAACAAGTTTGAGCACAAGACCGCCAAACTGGCCGCGGAGTATGCCGATTCCGTGATGGCGGTGCCAGCCAACAAGGACCTGAACTACGATTCGGTCCACCTCGCCTTTGAGAACCGCTACCTCCAACAGCACGACCATGAGGTGGTATACCCGGTGCTGGGATACACCTACAAGGAGTGCAAGGAGAAGGAAATGAACCTGGGCCTCGACCTCAAGGGCGGCATGGCCGTTACCTTGGAGGTGGACATCCCGGAACTCGTGGACAACCTCAGTGGCAATAGCCAGGACCCCGCCTTCCGCCAAGCCATGGCCGAAGCCCGCCAGGAACTCCCAACCTCCACCAAGGACTTCATCACCCTGTTCGATGAACAGTTCAAGAAAGTGGCGCCCAACGGTTCCCTGGCGGCCATTTTCAGCACGCAGGACAACGCAACCATGTTCCCGCGGGAAAGCACCAATGCCCAGATCATCGCCTCCCTGCGCGAACAGGCTCAGTTTGCGTTGAACAACACCGAAAAGATCCTGCGCACCCGCATCGACAAGTTCGGCGTGGCCCAGCCCACCATCCAGAAGCAGAGCCTCAATGGCCGCATCCAGATCGAACTGCCCGGCGTAAAGGACAAGGAGCGCGTGCGCAATGTGCTGCAGAGCACCGCCAACCTGGAGTTCTGGGAAACCTTCGACAACAGCAACGTGTACATGAAGCTCAGCGAGGCCAACGACAAGCTCGCTGCCTTGCAACATCCGGAACTGGTACGCCAGGACAGCCTCAAGAAAGCCGCGAAAGCCGCCTTGGCCAATGATACCACCAAGGTGGACAGCCTGAAAGCCGCCACGGATACACTGAACACGGCCAAGGACAGCTTGGCGCAAGCGCTGAACGCCGATAGCTTGGGAAATGACTCCAACCTCACCGATGCGCAGAGCCTGGCCCGCAGCCCGCTCCTGAACAAGAACCGGTTGCAGCTGAACATCATGAACAACCAGGTGGTGCCCGGCTCAGTCGTGGGCTATGCCGCCGTGGCCGATACCGCCATCGTGAACAAGCTGCTGCGCATGGCCCCGCCCAAGAGCCCGGACCCCAGCCAAGTGATGAAGCTGGCATGGAGTGCCAAGCCGGTGCGCATGGGCACGGCGGACGGGGCGTCCAAGGATTTCATGGCCCTCTATGCCTTGCGCGGCCCGCGCGGCGGAAAGCCAAAGTTGGACGGCAGCTACATCACCGATGCACGCCAGGATTTCGACATGAAGGGCGATGCCGAAGTGAGCATGCAGATGAACCCGGAAGGCGCGCAGAAGTGGAAGCTCATGACCGGTGAAAACGTGGGCAAGCAGATCGCCATCGTGCTGGACGGCAGCGTGGTTTCGGCCCCCAACGTCATGGGTGAGATCCCCGGCGGGCGCAGCAGCATCACCATGGGCGGCGCCGACGACCGCAACAAGCAACTGGAGGAAGCCACCGACTTGGCCAACGTGCTCAAGGCCGGCGCCCTGCCCGCACCGGCGCGCATCATTGATGAAACCGTGGTGGGCCCCTCGCTCGGCGCGGAGAACATCAGCAGGGGCATGTGGTCCTTCCTGCTTTCCATCCTCATGGTGGTCGCCTTCATGGTGATCTACTACAACGGTTCCGGATGGGTGGCCGATCTGGCCCTGCTGGCCAACATCTTCATCCTCTTGGGAACCTTGGCATCCATTCAGGCCTCGCTTACCCTGCCCGGCATCGCGGGCATCATCCTTACCGTGGGCATGGCCGTGGACGCCAACGTGCTCATCAATGAACGGATCAGGGAGGAACTCCGGGCGGGAAAGGCCATGAAAACCGCCGTGGACCTTGGCTACAAACATGCACTGGCGGCGATCCTGGACTCCAACATCACCACGTTTGCCACCGGCGTTATCCTGCTCTTCTTCGGCAGCGGCCCGGTAAAAGGCTTTGCCACCACGCTTTGCATTGGCATTGCAACCTCCCTGTTCACCGCCATCTTCATCAGCCGCCTGGTCATCGACCGCCGCCTGGAAAAGGGAAAGAAGATGTCTTTCTGGCACAATTGGAACAAGGACATCTTCGCCCACACCACGGTGAACTTCATGAAGCACCGCTGGGTGTACTACCTCATCTCCGGCAGCGTCATACTCGCCGGCATCGTGTCCATGGCCACCCGCGGCTTCAACTACGGGGTGGATTTCTCCGGCGGCCGCCAGTACGTGGTGAAGTTTGACAAACCCGTGGAGGTGGAGCAGGTACGGGACGTGCTCGATCATGCTTTTGAGGCCGAAGGCCACGTGAAGAGCTCCACCAGCGTGAAGACATACGGCGGAAGCGACCAGGTGAAGATCACCACCAACTACCTGATCAATTCAACCGACCCCAACGCGGACAAGGTGGTGGAGAACAAGCTCAACCAAGCATTGGCACCCATGGGAGCGGCCCCTCCGTTGGAATCGCGCAAAGTGGAACCCTCCATCAGCACGGATATCCGCAACCATTCCATTTGGGCCGTGGGGGTGGCCCTGCTCTTCATCTTCTTCTACATCGTGGTGCGCTTCCGCAACTGGCAATTTGGCTTGGGTGCCCTGCTCTCACTGATGCATGATGCCCTCATTGTAATGAGCGTGTATTCACTCTTCTATAGTGTGATGCCGTTCAGCCTGGAGGTGGATGAACAGTTCATCGCCGCGATCCTTACCGTGATCGGTTTCTCCATCAACGATACCGTGGTGGTGTTCGACCGTATCCGTGAGTTCCTCCAGGACCACAAGCGGGACCCCTGGGTGGTTGTGTTCAACAAGGCCATCAACTCCACCTTGGGCCGTACCATCAACACATCCCTTACCGTGGTGATCGTGCTCTTGGTGATCTTCCTCTTCGGTGCCGACTCCATCCGCGGCTTCGTGTTCGCCATGTTGGTGGGCATCGGCGTGGGTACCTACTCTTCCATCTTCATCGCTTCGGCCATTGTGGTGGACCTGCACAAGGACGCACTGCCCCAACCGGCCAAGGCCTGAGGCTTTTGAACATTCTTGGGAAGCCCCGCCTCGGTGGGGCTTCCTACTTTTACGCCCCGGATGCACGTGCTTCTCTTCCTGGACGTAAGCGGCGGCGAGCTGCTGGTGATCCTGCTCTTTGTGCTGCTCTTCTTCGGCAGCAAGGGCGTGCCTGAAGTGGCGCGCACCATGGGCCGCGCACTCCGCCAGTTCCGCGATGCCACCGCCGAGGTGCAGCGGGAGATCGAGAAAGGTGCGGGGGAAGTAAAGAAAGGTTTTGAGGAGCAGCGCAAGACCTTCCGCATTGAGCCGCCGGAGCACGTAACGTCCCAAGGCTCCATGGCCGTGCCTACATCACCGGCGGCAGAACACCCATCGGCCTCCGCACCTCTTGCCGCGCCGCCGGAGAAACCTGCGGATTCCGCTTCCAACGGCGGGTAAGCCCGCCTCCAGCTATTTCGCGAGGCCACCCCGGGCCGAAGCGGTACCGCACTCGCCGTGGCACCGCCCCCCAACCTCATTGCGAGCGAGTCCCCGGGCGAAGCCTCACCGTCATTGCGAGCGAGTCCCCGAGCAAATCAGTTCCGTATACCCCGTGATACCATCCAATATAAGGGGGGGTGAAGAAAAAATATCCACCTTTAATGACCACACCCCCCTCGCGAACATACCTTTGCCGCCGAAAACACAAAAAATAGCGCATGACCCCCCCGAATCTCCGTGGAAAAGCCCTGCACGATGTACTCGGCCGCCTGCCCAAGCCGGTCACCCGCCCCAGCAACCGCATCAGCGACTACTTCGGCACCAACGTGTTCAATGAGGGAGCCATGCGGATGTTCCTCACCGAGGATGCCTATCGGGCTGTACGCTCGGCCATTGACCGCGGGGAGCGCATTGACCGCAAGCTGGCGGACCAGGTGGCCAGCGGCATGAAGGAATGGGCTGCCAGCAAGGGTGCCACCCATTACACCCATTGGTTCCAGCCGCTGAACGGTTCTAGCGCGGAGAAGCACGATGCCTTTTTTGAGCCTTTGGGCGACGGGCGCAGCATCGAGCGCTTCGACGGCGGCATGCTCGTGCAGCAGGAACCCGACGCCAGCAGCTTCCCCAGCGGCGGCATCCGCAACACCTTCGAGGCCCGCGGCTACACCGCCTGGGACCCCGGCAGCCCCGCCTTCCTGATCCACCAAACGCTCTGCATCCCCACCATCTTCGTAAGCTACACCGGCGAGGCGCTCGATTTCAAAACCCCGCTGCTCCGCTCCATCCGCGCACTGGATGAGGCCGCTACCGCCGTCTGCCAGTATTTTGACAAGGATGTGAAGAAAGTGATCGGCACCCTGGGCTGGGAGCAGGAATACTTCCTGGTCGATGAATCCTTTTACTATGCCCGGCCAGATATCATGATGTCCGGACGCGCCCTCTTCGGCCACGGCCCCGCACGCGGACAGCAGCTGGAGGACCACTACTTCGGCAGCATCCCCGAACGCACGCAGGCGTTCATGGTGGATTTTGAGACCGAGGCGCTCAAGCTCGGCATTCCGGTGAAGACCCGCCACAATGAAGTAGCCCCGAACCAGTTTGAATGCGCCCCGGTGTACGAGGAAATGAACTTGGCGGTGGACCACAACATGCTCCTGATGGACGTGATGGAAAAGACCGCCCGCAAGCATGACATGCGCGTGCTTTTCCACGAAAAGCCCTACGCCGGCGTGAACGGCAGCGGCAAGCACAACAACTGGAGCCTCGCCACCGACACCGGCGTGAACCTGCTGAAGCCCGCCCGCACCCCCAAGGAGAACATCCAGTTCCTCGCCTTCTTCGTGAACACCATCGCCGCCGTGCATGCCCATGCCGATGTGCTGCGCGCCAGCATCGCCTCGGCCAACAACGACCACCGCCTCGGCGCCAATGAAGCCCCGCCGGCCATCATCAGCGTGTTCATCGGCGAATACCTCACCGAACTGCTCGACGGACTGGAGAAGAACATCAAGAGCAAGATGAGCCCGGCCAGCAAGACCGAGCTGAAGTTGGACATCGGGCGCATCCCCCCGGTGCTGTTGGACAATACCGACCGCAACCGCACCTCGCCCGTGGCCTTCACCGGCAACAAGTTCGAGTTCCGGGCCGTGGGTTCCAGCGCCAACTGCGCCGCCCCGATGACCGTGCTCAACACCATTGTGGCCGCCCAGCTCAAGGAATTCAAGGCCGCCGTGGACGCCTTGATCGCCAAGGACGTGAAAAAGGACGAGGCCATCCTGCGGGTCATCCGCGACCTGATCACGGCCAGCAAACCCGTGCGCTTTGAAGGCAACGGCTACGGCGATGCCTGGAAGGAAGAGGCCGCCAAACGCGGGCTGCCGAACGTGGTGGACACCCCCCGCGCACTGGATGCGTGGGGCAATGCCTCCACAAAGAAGTTGTTCGCCGACATGGGCGTGCTCAGCGGCAAGGAACTCGATGCGCGCCACGAGATCGAGCTCCACAGCTACACCCTGAAGGTGCAGATCGAATCCCGCGTATGCGCCGACATGGCCACCAACCACGTGCTGCCGGCGGCCATCCACTACCAGAACCGCTTGATCCAAAATGTGAAGGGCCTCCAGGACGTGCTGGGCAAGGATGCCGACAAGGCCAGCGCCACCCAAATGGAGCAGATCCGCAAAATGAGCCGCCACATCGCCGAGATCCACGCCCTGTGCCAAGCGATGACCGAGGCCCGCAAGGCCGCCAACGTCATTGCCGACCAACGCGCCAAGGCCATTGCCTACTGCGACAACGTAAAGCCGTTCCTGGACAAGATCCGCTACCACAGCAACAAGCTGGAACTGATGGTGGACGACGAGCTGTGGCCACTGCCCAAAATGCGCGAACTGCTCTTCACCCGGTAAGGCCCGGGGGAGAAAAATGAAGGGCGGCTTGGTCGGCGGTATGGGACTTTGTTTATTTTCGCCCGGAACGTTTCCGTTCACATACCTACGAACCGATCATGAGCATGAGGAAGTTCTTGACCTGCTTCACATTCATTTTGGCGTGTGCCTCCGGGGTTTTGGCGCAGGGAAAGCAGGCTGAAGAGGCCGACGTTGCCTTCCAGAAAGGGTTCTTCTTCAACGCCATAGAGCTTTACAAGAAGGCCTACACCACCGAAAAAAAGGCCAGCGAAAAGGCCGTGCTCATCTTCAAGGTGGCCGAAGCCTACCGGGCCTTGGGCGATGCCCCCAATGCCGAAGTGTGGTATGAAAAGGCCAACAAGGCCCAGTACCCGGACCCCATCACCTATTACTACATCGGCGAAGCGCTGAAGGACCAGGGCAAGTATGCCGAAGCCATCGCCGCCTACAACAAGTACAAGGAGAAGAACCCCGGCGACACCCGCGCCGATGCCAGTCTCGCTTCCTGCCAGCAGGCACAAGCCTGGAAAGATGCGCCCACCCGCTACAAAGTGGATCCCGAAGTGTTGCTGAACAGCCCCCAGTATGATTTCAGCGCCACCTTCTCCGACAAGCGCAATTCCGATGTGGTCTTCGTGAGCAGCCGCCCAGCTTCCACCGGCACCGAAACCGATGGCATTGCCGGGGAAAGCTTTACGGACCTCTATGCCAGCAGCCGCGACAAGCTCGGCAAGTGGAGCGAGCCCGTGCGCTTGGAGCCCACCATCAATACCGCCGGCGCTGAAGGCCCGGCCGTGTTCAATGAGAAGCGCAACATGATGTACTTCACCCGTTGCCCCCACGAAAAGAAAAAGGCCTTCGGCTGCGACATCTGGGTGAGCAAGAAGGTGGGCAACAACTACAGCGAACCGGTGATGCTGCCCCTGAAGCCGCAACAGGACAAGAAGGACACCACCACCATCACCATCGGCCATCCGGCCATCTCCAAGGATGGGGCCATGCTGGTGTTCAGCAGCAACATGAAGGGAGGCCAGGGCGGCAAGGACCTCTGGAAGGTGAGCTTGGACAAGAACGGCATGCCCATGGGCCAAGCGGCCAACTTGGGCAAGGAAGTCAATTCACCCAAGGACGACATGTTCCCCTTCCTGCGTGAAAACGGGGACCTCTACTTTGCCAGCAACGTCATTGGCGGCATGGGCGGCATGGACATCTACCATGCGGCCAAAACCGGTGAAGGCACCTGGGGCCACGTGGAGAACATGAAGTACCCCCTCAACAGCAGCGGGGATGACTTCAGCATCATCTTCGACGGAAACGAGGAGCGCGGCTTCTTCACCTCCAACCGCCCCGGCGGCAAGGGCGAGGACGACATCTGGCGCTTCTATGTGCCGGACATGGTGTTCGCGCTGCAAGGCGTGGCAAAGGACAAAGTCACCGGCAACCCCTTGCCCGGCACCAAAATCGAGGTGGTGGGCACCGACGGGTCCAACTTCAGCGCCCTCACGGACGAGAACGGCGGATTCAACTTCGAGGAGAACGGCAAGGACCGCTACATCAAGGAAAACACCAGCTACACCATCCGGGCCAGCAAGGACGAGTACTTGGTGGTGAATGACCAGATCACCACCGTGGGCCTCAAGGAAAGCACCACCTTCGTGAAGGAATACCTGCTGCAGCCCGCCGCCAAGAACGTGGCCATCGCCCTGCCGGAAGTGCTCTTCGAACTGGACAAGGCCAGCCTCACCCCCCAAGGCAAGGACTCCCTGCAAACGCTGTACAACACCTTGGTGGAGAACCCCACCATCGTGATTGAGCTGGCCGCACACACCGACACCCGTGGTTCCGACAAGTACAACCTGAACCTCTCCCAGAACCGCGCCCAGAGCTGCGTGAACTACCTCATCAGCAAAGGCATCGACCCCGCCCGCATGGTGGCCAAGGGCTACGGCGAAACCCGCCCGAAGATCACCGACGCGGAGATCGCCAAGATGGCCACCACCGAGGAGAAGGAGGCCGCGCACCAGAAGAACCGCCGCGTGGAATTCAGCGTGAAGAGCTTCGACTTCGTGCCCAAGGCCAACGAAGCCCCGGCACCCGGCTCCAACTAGCGCAACCATGCATTGAAAGGGCATCCCGTTCCTGCGGGGTGCCCTTTTGTTTAAGACCCATGAAAGAGGATACTTCCCGGTACGGCCAACGCGGCGTAAGCAGCGGCAAGGAAGAAGTGCACCGCGCCATCGCCAAGATCGACAAGGGCCTTTTCCCGAAGGCGTTCTGCAAGATCGTGCCCGATGCCCTTTCCGGCAGCGCCGAACATTGCATCGTGATGCACGCCGACGGCGCCGGCACCAAAAGTGCCTTGGCTTATGCCTACTGGAAGGAAACCGGGGACATCAGCGTTTGGAAGGGTATTGCCCAGGATGCGGTGGTGATGAATTTGGACGACCTGCTCTGCGTGGGCGCCACGGACCACATCCTGCTCAGCAGCACCATCGGCCGCAACAAGCGCCTCATCCCCGGTGAAGTGATCGCCGCGATCATCAACGGAACGGAGGAGTTCCTGCAGCAAATGCGCGACCTCGGCATCGGCATACAAAGCACCGGCGGCGAAACCGCCGATGTGGGCGACCTGGTGCGCACCGTGATCGTGGACAGCACCGTGGCCTGCCGCATGCGCCGCGACCAGGTGATCGACAACGCCCGCATACAGGCCGGTGATGTGGTGGTGGGCCTGGCCAGTTACGGGCAGGCCAGCTACGAGCACGCCTACAACGCGGGCATGGGCAGCAACGGCCTCACCAGTGCGCGGCACGATGTGTTCGCAAACTACATGGCCAGCGCCTATCCCGAAACCTTCGACCCCGGTACGCCCGCGGAGCTGGTGTACTGCGGCCAGGCCAAATTGACCGATCCCTTGGAAGGAACCCCGGTGGACCACGGGAAAGCGGTGTTGTCGCCCACGCGCACCTATGCTCCGGTGGTGAAGGAAGTGCTGAAGACCGTTGGAAGGGAAATCCACGGCATGGTGCATTGCAGCGGAGGCGCGCAAACCAAGGTGCTGCACTTCATGGACGGACTGCGCGTGGTGAAGGACAACCTGCTGCCGGTGCCGCCACTGTTCGCCGCCATCCAGCACATGAGCGGAACGCCTTGGCAGGAGATGTACAAGGTCTTCAACATGGGCCACCGCATGGAGTTCTATTTGCCTGCCGCCAGGGCGGAGGAAGTGCTGGCCATCGCCGCCCGGTTCAAGATCGGCGCGCAGGTCATAGGCAGGGTGGAGGCCGCGCCCAAAAATGAAGTGCTGCTTTCAAGCCCCCACGGCACCTTCAGCTATACCGCCTGACCCGCTGCAACGGCACACCATGAGCGACCTGCTTTCCAAGCTCTCCGCCATACACGACCGCCGCGAGGAAGTGGGCAAGCAACTCGCCGACCCCGCCGTGATCGCCCAACGCGAGCGCTTCGTGGCCCTGAACCGGGAGTACCGCGACCTGGAACCCGTGGACCAAGCCTACTTGACCTATCGCCGCGTGGTGGAGCAGCTGCGCGGCGCCGAGGAAATGCTGCGCGCCGAGCGCGACCCGGAGCTGCTGGAAATGGCCCGGGCCGAAAAGGCCGAACTCAGCACCGCCATCGAAACGATGGAAGAGGAGATCCGCATGCTCCTGGTGCCGAAGGACCCGAACGACGAGCGCAACTGCACCATGGAGATCCGCGCGGGCACCGGTGGGGACGAGGCGGGCATCTTTGCGGGCGATTTGTTGCGCATGTACACCCGCTTTTGCGAAGGTCGCGGCTGGAAGGTGGAAGTGGCGGACAGCAGCGAGAACAGTGCTGGAGGCATCAAGGAAGCCGTGCTGAACGTGGAAGGCGCAGGTGCTTACGGCGTGCTGAAGTTCGAGGCCGGCGTTCACCGCGTGCAGCGCGTGCCCCGCACCGAGGCCAGCGGCCGCATACACACCAGCGCCGCCACCGTGGCCGTGCTCCCCCAGGCGGAGGAATTCGACGTGGACCTCAAGGAGAGCGACGTGAAGATGGAGACCGCGCGCAGCGGCGGCGCGGGCGGACAGAACGTGAACAAGGTGGAAACCAAGGTGCGCCTCACGCACCTCCCCACAGGGCTGGTGGTGATGTGCCAAACGGAACGCTCGCAACTCGGCAACCGCATGAAGGCCATGCAGATGCTGCGCAACAAGCTCTATGAGGAAAAGGTACGTGCCGAACAGGACGCCATTTCCGCACACCGCAAAAGCCAGGTCTCCAGCGGCGACCGCAGTGCCAAGATCCGTACGTACAACTATCCGCAAAGCCGCATCACCGACCACCGGATCGAATTCACCGTGCACAACTTGGCCGAAGTGATGGACGGAGCCTTGGAACCGATCATTGATGCGCTCCAACTGGCCGACCGCACGGAAAAACTGAAGGCAGGCGAAGCCTCTTGACAGGTAAAAATTCGCCAATTGAGCAATTTGCCAATTTGCCAATGGCTTATCGCAGATACATCAACTTTGGCAAATTGACCCTTGGCAAATTGGCGAATTGCCCCTTTGCCTCATTGCATTCGAGCCCTTTGGCGAATTGGTGAATTGGCAACTTGGCGAATTGCCCCTTTGCCTCATTGCATTCGAGTCCTTTGGCGAATTGGCGAATTGGCAACTTGGCGAATTGTCCCTTTGCCTCATTGCATTTGAGCTCTTTGGCGAATTGGCGAATTGGCAACTTGGCGAATTGGCAACTTGGCGAATTGGCAACTTGGCGAATTGCCCAATTGAATTGCCCTTTACTTTGGCCCAATGGCCGAGATCACCCTGCTGCTGGGCGCCAACCGCGGCGATCCGCACGCCACGTTCGCACGCGCCACCACCCTCATCGAGGACCGCATCGGCCCCATCCTCGCATCCAGCCGTGACCACTGGACCTCGCCCTGGGGCTTTGACGACGACCGACTCTTCCTGAACCGCGCAATCCTGGTGGATTCCCCGCACAATCCCCGCGACGTGATGGACAAGCTACTGGCCATTGAGCAGGAGCTCGGCCGCGTCCGCGAAGAAGGCATCCGTTACACTTCCCGAACCATCGACATCGACATCCTCTTTGCAGGGAGCCTCACCATCGATCTCCCGGACCTTCAGTTGCCGCACCCCAGGGTCCAGGAACGGGCGTTTGCCTTGGGCCCCGCCGCCGATATTGTTCCGGGGCTGGTACACCCCGTGCTGCAACGCACCGTGCTGGACCTGCTGAACAACGTGCTGAGGCAGGCATGATCCCACCCTACGGATACATCGCCGTGGAAGGCTTGATCGGTGCCGGGAAAACCACCTTGGCCAAGCGCCTCGCCGCGGAGTGGGGCGCAGAAACCGTGCTGGAGGAATTCGCCGACAATCCCTTCCTGCCGCGTTTCTATGAAGACCCGGCCCGCCACGCCTTCAGCCTGGAGCTTTCTTTCCTGGCACAACGCTACCACCAGCTCAAGAGGGTGGGGGAGCGCAGCCTCTTCCATCCCGCTACGGTGGCGGACTATTCCATCGGCAAATCCCTGGTCTTTGCCAGCGTTACCCTGCCGCCGGATGAACATGCCCTGTTCCGCGACCTGTACACCATTATGTACGGAGGCCTGCCCAAACCGGAACTGCTCGTGTACCTCCACTTGCCCATGCACACCGTGCGCGGGCGCATCCGCTCACGCGGGCGCTCCTACGAGCAGCAGATCAGCGCCGAATACCTGGAGCAGCTCCAGGAGCGCTACCTCGACCACCTTCGCAAGATCGACGGCGTGCGTGTGCTGGTGGTGGACTTGGAAGAACACGACCTGCTGAAGGACCCGCAGGCTTATCAGCGGTTCCTGCAACTGGTGGCGCTGGAACGGAAGCCCGGCCATTACGTGGAGCACTTGTAATCTTCCCATTCCCCCAACTTCACCACACCCGGTTACTCAACGGATGCCCGATCATCCGGTTAACTCCATCATCTGTCTCTCTTCCTCATCTTCCTCTCTTCCTCTTCCTCTCTTCCTCTCTTCCTCTCTTCCTCTCTTCCTCTCTTCGTCTCTTCCCCACCCTCGCACCCTCGCACCCTCTCACTCTCTCACCCTCTCACCCTCTCACCCTCTCACCCTCTCACCCTCTCACCCTCTCACCCTCTCACCCTCTCACCCTCTCACCCTCTCACCCTCTCACCCTCTCACCCTCGCCCCACACCTACTTATCCACAAGCCAACTGCCCCACCGGCCTTCCCGAAGCTGCTCCGGTGCCTTTTTCACACACTTCGCCATGTGGACAACTGTTGCCCCGAACACTCCAAACCTTGGCACGATAGGTGGTTAAGTTTGCCAAGATCCGGAAAAAACAAACAGATCAACTCATGGAACAAAATCACCTGAAGGGCTTCGCCACATTGGCCGCGGCTGCCTTGGTGGTCGCCGGTTGCGGCGGTCTCGGTAAGATGGACAAGTATGCTTCTACGATCACCCACACCGTGGACCCCGATCCCCTCATCGTGCAGGGAGATACGGTCCATGTGAACGTAAACGGGAATTTTCCGGGGAAATATTTCTACAAAAAGGCCCAGGTGGAACTCACCCCCACCATCACCTATGCAACGGGCGAATCCCCGCTGAAGATGGCCGGGTTCCAAGGTGAAAAAGCCGCCGGCAACTACACCGTGGTGCCCTACGAAAGCGGCAAGAGCTTCAGCTACAGCGACAAGGTGGCCTACACGCCCGCCATGGAGCAAAGCCAGCTCATGCTGAAGATCCTCGGCAAGCAGGGCAAGAAGGAAAAGCCCTTCACCGCCGTGAAGCTCGCCGACGGCGTGATCACCACGCCCTACCTCATGCTCAGCGACGACCGCGTGATCATGGCCCCCGACAAGTTCGTGCGCGTTACCAGCCACAGCGCCAACGCCACCATCAACTACCTCGTGGCCTCCGAAGTGGTGCGCCCCAGCGAACTGAAGGACCAGGACGTGAAGGACATGAACACCTTCGTGAAGAACGGCATGAAGAACCCCCGCATCCTATGGAAGGGTGTAAGCATTGATGCCTACGCTTCCCCGGAAGGTGAAGTGAAGATGAACGACAACCTTGCTGATAAGCGGGCCATCACCGCCAAGCGCTGGATCCAAGGCGTGCTCAAGGCCAACAAGGTGGATTCCGCCAAGAATGATGCTTTCTTCAAGCTGAACCCCAAAGGTGAGGACTGGGCCGGTTTCAAGGCAGCCACACAGGCCAGCAGCTTCAAGGACAAGGACCTGGTGCTCCGCGTGCTGGAGATGTACCCCGACGTGGACAAGCGCGAGCAGGAGATCAAGAACATGGCAGCCACCTACAAGGAGCTTTCCGAAGACATCCTGCCCAAGCTGCGCCGCAGCGAAGTGAGCCTGAACTACGATGTGAACGGCTACAGCGACGAGGAACTCACCGCCCTCAGCAAGAGCAACCCCGACACGCTCAACGTGGAGGAACTCCTCAAGGCCGCCAGCCTCACCAACGACCTGAACGAACAGCTGCGCATCTACCGTGAGGCCGAGCGCCTCTTCCCGCAGGACTACCGCTGCGCCAACAACACGGGCTACGTGCTCTTCCAGCAAGGCAAGAGCGCCGAGGCCGAAGCTGAGTTCCAAAAGGCCAACGGCATCATGGACAACCCCATCAGCACCAACAACCTCGGGGTGATCGCACGCCAGAAGGGTGACCGCGCCAAGGCCGCCGAACTCTTCGCCAAGGCCACCGCCGCCGGTCCCGATGTGAAGTACAACCAAGGCATCATCGCCATCCAGAACGGCGACTACGCCAGCGCCAACAGCAGCATGGCCGGCCAGAACACCTTCAACGCCGCCTTGGCCAAAATGCTCGGCGGTGACGCCGCCGGCGCCGGCACCATCCTGGCCGCCAGCCCGGACAAGGACAGCGCCAAGGGCCACTACCTCGCCGCCATCATCGCCGCCCGCACCAACAATGGCGATGGCGTGCGCAGCAACCTCGCGGCCGCCGTGGCCAAGGATGCCAGCCTGAAGGACAAGGCCATGAAGGACCTGGAGTTCCGCAACTTCAAGGACAGCCTCGGCCTCTAAGCCGGAATTGCTCCAAAATTCAAAAAGCCCTCGCCGACGCGGCGGGGGCTTTTTCGTTTAGCTTCGTGGCATGCGGCGCGAAAGGGCGGAATTGCAGGGGTATGAGCCCTTCGG
>JAFDZG010000038.1 GCA_018267065.1 Bacteroidota bacterium | reverse complement strand
GGGTTCATGAACTCCATGTGGTAATCCGCGCCTGCGGCGATCGGCTTGCGCAACAGGATCAGCCCGTCGCTGCCAATGCCAAAATGCCGGTGGCACAAGCGCCCCGCCAGGTCCGAAGCATCCGCGGGCAACAAGCCCTGCCGGTCATCCACCAGGATGAAATCATTGCCGGTGCCGTGCCATTTCGAGAATGAAAGTTCCATGTGCGGCAATGCGTTCGGGTGCCGCCCCAAATATCGCATGCCAATTGTTGCAAAAGGCACGGATATTGTTTCATCCCTTGCCAGACGCGGCTTCCCATGCAATTGCGATCAACAGTTGTTAACAGCGAAGGGCCAAACAAGGCCATGCCGCGTGCGTTACTTTGATGTGCAAAAGGCACGGAACCGAACAAAATGAACAAGCAACCAGGATTTTTCAAGCGTGCCATCGGCTACTTCGGCATGGCCGTGGCGGGCGGATTGTTGGCATTGGGGCTGCATGACCGCCTCGCACCAGTGAACAACAATGTGCAAGTGGCCGGCGAACAAGGCTCTTCCGCGGCCCGGTTCGTCAGCATGTCAGGCAGCGGCGCCGCCACCGTGTCCGTGCCCGACTTCACGGATGCAGCAGCAAAAAGCATTGATGCCGTGGTACACGTCACCACGGAAGCCACCGTGCAGCAACAGAACCCGATGGCTTTCTTCTGGGGCTACCGCCAACAGGCCCCCCAAGAGGTCCGCGGTGCGGGCAGCGGCGTGATCATCAGCGATGACGGCTACATCGTGACCAACAACCACGTGGTGGACAATGCCGACAAGATCACCGTGCACCTCAATGACAAGCGGCAATTCCCCGCTACCGTGATCGGGCGCGACCCCAGCACGGACCTTGCGCTGATCAAGATCGAAGCCGACAAGCTGCCCGTGCTGCCCTATGGCAACAGCGATGACGTGAAGGTGGGCCAATGGGTGCTGGCCGTGGGAAACCCCATGAACCTCACCAGCACCGTAACGGCCGGCATCGTAAGCGCGAAGGCCCGCAACATCAACATCCTGCAATACGACCCCAGCAAGGACATCTTCCCCATTGAAAGCTTCATCCAAACGGATGCCGCCGTGAACCCCGGCAACAGCGGCGGCGCCTTGGTGGACGCCAGCGGCAACCTGGTGGGCATCAACAGCGCCATCGCCAGCACCACCGGGGCTTACACGGGCTATTCATTCGCCATCCCGGTGAACATTGTGCGGAAGGTCACCAGCGACCTGATGCAGTTCGGCAGCGTGCGCCGCGCCTATCTCGGCATCACCATCAGCGACATCGACCAGGACATGGCCAAGAAGTTCGACCTCTCCGTGCTGAAGGGCGTGTACGTGAAGGATGTGACGGATGACGGCGCGGCCAAGTCGGCGGGCCTGAAGAGCGGCGATGTGATCGTGAAGATCGGCGCCATGAACGTGGACAACGTGCCCGAACTGCAGGAACAAGTGGGCAAATTCAGCCCTGGCGACAAAGTGACCGTGACCTTGATGCGCGACGGGAAAGACCTGGTGAAGGACATCACCTTGACCGGCCGCGCCGGCACCTTGGCTTCCAATGCGGCGCCCAGCGCCACCTCCGCAACGCTTGGCGCGGAACTGGCACCGGCCAAGGATGATGAGCTGAAAGCCCTGAAGCTGGACAACGGCGTGAAGGTGGTGCAGATCAACGGCGGAAAGCTCCGCAGCATCGGCATCCGGGAAGGGTTCATCATCACCAAGATCGATCAAAAGCCCATGAACAACCCGCAGGACATTGAAAAAGCCCTGTCCGGCAAACAAGGTGGCGTACTGATCGAGGGCGTTTACCCCAACGGTGTCCGGGCCTACTATGGCCTTGGCGTATAACCGCTTGATTTCGAGCTTATTTTAACAACATCAGCATCAGCCCTGCGCACCGGCTTGCCCCGTGCGCGGGGACCGATGTACCTTCGCAGCCCGAACGATTCAGCCGCCCTGCATGTTTTCAGGAACCGGCATCGATCATAGCCGCCACTCCTCCACTCACCAACACCCCCGACGCCCGTGACTAGCAGAATGCGCCAACTCAAGATCACCAAGTCGATCACCAACCGGGAAAGCCAATCGCTGGACAAGTACCTGCAGGAGATCGGCAAGGAAGGTCTCATCAATGCCGAAATGGAGGTCGAGCTCGCCCGCAAGATCAAGAAGGGCGACGGTGCGGCGCTGGACAAGCTCGTCAAGGCCAACCTCCGCTTCGTGGTCTCCGTGGCCAAGCAGTACCAAAATCAAGGTCTCAGCCTGCCCGACCTGATCAACGAGGGAAACCTCGGCTTGATCAAGGCTGCACAACGCTTCGATGAAACCCGCGGCTTCAAGTTCATCAGCTACGCCGTGTGGTGGATCCGCCAGAGCATTCTGCAGGCCTTGGCCGAACAAAGCCGCATCGTGCGCCTGCCGCTGAACCAGGTGGGCTCGCTGAACAAGATCAACAAAGCCTTCGCCAAGCTGGAGCAGGAATTTGAGCGCCCGCCCAGCGCCGACGAACTGGCCACCCTGCTGGAGCTGCCGCCGGAAAAAGTGGCCGACACCATGAAGGTGAGCGGCCGCCACATCAGCATGGACGCCCCCTTTGTGGAGGGCGAAAGCAACAGCCTGCTGGATGTGCTGCCCAACAACGACAGCGTGCCCGCCGACCGCGTGCTGATCAACGAGAGCCTTTCCAAGGAGATCGACCGCGCGCTGAGCACCCTCACCGAGCGCGAACGCGACGTGGTGAAGCTCTTCTTCGGCATCAACATCAACCACGGGCTCACGCTGGAAGAGATCGGCGCCAAGTTCGACCTGACCCGCGAACGCGTGCGCCAGATCAAGGAGAAGGCCATCCGCCGCCTGCGCCACACCAGCAGAAGCAAGCTGCTCAAGGCTTACTTGGGCTGATACCGCCGTGGCACAAGCTTTCTTCAACACATACACCGATCATGGAGACCTTGGAAAAAAAGGCCAGCTATGAGGCTGGGCTGAAAAATTACGTGGACAACGAAAAGAACGCGGTGGACCTGCTGAGTTCCGTGGGCCAACTGATGTTCGGGCACGGCGTGGAACTCGTTCTGTTCCGCAACCACCTGTTGGACATCAACACCTCCGAGGTGATCAAACTCTTCAACTACGCCGACACGGTGGTGCACAAGCCGCTGGACATTGCCGCCACCGCCGAACTGGCCCGGACCATGCTCGGCCTGGGGCTGGCGCCCAGCAAGATCGACATCGGCCGCCTTGCCTACGAGTTCTCCCTGGCCGGAAAAGTCCCCGCAGCCGACTTCCTCAAAGACAAACTGAAGGACTTCATCGGGCTTGACAAGCACAAATTCCACCCGCAGGACGTGGTGCTCTACGGCTTCGGCCGCATTGGCCGCGTAGCTGCCCGCGAGCTGATCAAGCAGGCCGGCAAGGGCCAGCAGTTGCGCCTGCGTGCCATCGTGCTGCGCAAGATCAACGCCGAGGAGATCGTGAAGCGGGCCGCCCTGCTCCGCAATGACAGCGTGCACGGCGCATTCAAGGGCACCGTGGTGGAAGACCTGGAGAACCAGGCCCTGATCGTGAACGGCCAGCGCGTGCAACTGATCGCCGCCAACAACCCGGAGGACATTGACTACACCGCTTATGGCATCCATGATGCCATGGTGATCGACAACACCGGTGTGTTCAAGGACCGCACCGCGCTGGAGCGCCACCTCAAGTCCAAAGGCGTGAAGCACGTGCTGCTCACCGCGCCCGGCAAGGAGATCCCGAACATTGTGTACGGCATCAACCACAAGGGCCTGGACCTGGAGAAGGAGCGCATCTTCAGCGCCGCAAGCTGCACCACCAACGCCATCGCCCCCATCCTGAAAGTGGTGGAGGACAACCTCGGCATTGAAAAAGGCCACATCGAAACGGTGCACGCCTACACCAACGACCAGAACCTGCTGGACAACTACCACAAGGGGCCGCGCCGCGGACGCAGTGCCGCCATCAACATGGTGATCACCAGCACCGGTGCCGGCACGGCCGTTAGCAAGGCCATCCCCAGCCTGAAGGACAAGCTCACGGCAAACGCCGTGCGCGTGCCCACCCCGAACGGCTCCTTGGCCATCATGAGCCTCACGGTAAAAAAGGATGTGACGCGGGAGAGCATGAACGAATTGATCCGCAACGCGGCGCTGGACGGCGAACTGGTGAACCAGATCCACTACCAAGTGGACCCTGAGCTCGTGAGCAGCGACATCATCGGCGACACCTGCTGCAGCGTGTTCGACAGCAATGCCACCATCGCCAGCAACGACAAGCGCAACGTGGTGCTCTACACCTGGTACGACAATGAGTTCGGCTACACCAAGCAGGTGATCCGCCTCGCCAAGTACATTGCCAAGGTGCGCCGCCTGGTGTATTACTGAGCCACCCAAAAACGCATGCAAGGGCCGTTCCTACAAGGGCGGCCCTTGTTGTATCCACCACCCGGCCACCAGATTCGAAGCGGAATATCCGCTCTTTCGCGGTCTCCGATTGTATGGGGCCACTTCAAGGTGCATACACGAATACATGCCGAATAGAGCAGGAGTCCGCTACCCTTGGGCCCATCGGCACTTCGGCAAGCTCGGTGCAACACAGCTCAGTGCAACGCAGCTCAAGCCATCAGGGTACAGTGCATCAAGTGCCGTGCGCAAGCCGCCCCTACTCCACCACCAACCGCAACACCCGCACCGCATGCGGCGCAAGGACGCGCACCGCATAAGCGCCCCGCGCCAAGGATGAAGTGGGCCAGCTCACTGTTCCATGGGTGATGGTGAAGTCCAGTTGCTGCACCAAGCGACCCTCTGCATCCACCACCTCAATGACCACCGGACCGGAAACCGGTGCCTGGAGCATTACCTGCCCGTGCGCCGGGTTGGGCCAGAGCAGCCAGCCGCCCATGGCTCCTTGCTCTGCCACTGCGGTGAGAATGCCCGCACACGTGCAATCTGCCGTGATCACGTCGTCCTCCGTTCCCGCATTCCCATCATCGCAGGGATCACCAACCTGGCCTTCCAACAAGGGGCAGCTATCGATGCAGTCCGCGATGCCATCCTTGTCGGAATCCGTGTCCGGCACGCCGCAGCCGCATGCACCGGGTTCGATCTTGTTGCCGTCATCGGGGCACAGGTCCCCGCCCGTTGCCACATAGCCGGGGGGCTGTGAGCACGCTTGCAACGTTGCCGAGTTGTCGCCGAAACCGTCACTGTCCGTGTCCGCGTACCAGGTCGCCGGTGCATTGATCACCACTGTTGCCGTGGTTGTGAACGCACCACAGCCGC
The DNA here is from genome assembly GCA_018267065.1 of Bacteroidota bacterium. Taxonomy (GTDB): domain Bacteria; phylum Bacteroidota; class Bacteroidia; order Flavobacteriales_F; family PHOS-HE28; genus PHOS-HE28. Next base: position 2,408 of record JAFDZG010000038.1, on the reverse strand, counting down.
CATTAGCCGCAATCGTGTAAGTGACCGTGTAGGTACCTGCGCTGCTGTTGCCCAAGTTGATGGCACCCGAACTTGCATTTATGGCCAGTCCGGGCGGGGCTGCAGTGTAACTGCCACCGCCATGGCCTGTTCTTGTAACTGCAGCCGTACCTGTAGTTCCACAATAGGGTGAACCGGTGTAGCTGATCGAAGCATTCGGCGCAGCCGTGATCACCACCGTGGCAGTGGTGCTGAAGGCTGTGCAACCACCCGATGCAGGCACTGTGTAAGTCACGGTGTAGCTGCCCGCACTGCTGTTGCCCGGATTGATGTTGCCGTTGCCGGTGTTCAGCGCAAGGCCCGATGGACTGGCGCTGTATGTGCCTCCGGAAGTGCCTGTGCGCGTCACCTGGGCCGTTCCCGAATTGGTGCAATAAGGGCTGCCCGCGTAATTGATCGTTGCGCTGGGCGCCGCCGTGATCACCACCGTGGCCGTGGTGCTGAAGGCTGTGCAGCCTCCCGATGCCGGGATCGTGTAGGTAACCGTGTAACTGCCTGCCGTGCTGTTGCCCGGATTGATGTTGCCGTTGCCGGAGTTCAGCGCAAGGCCCGATGGGCTGGCGCTAAAGGTGCCACCACCGGTGCCAGTCCGCGTCACTTGCGCAACGCCGGAGCTGCTGCAATACGGGCTGCCCGCATAGCTGATTGAAGCATTCGGCGCCGGCGTGATCACCACCGTGGCCGTGGTGCTGAAGGCTGCGCAACCACCCGATGCAGGCACTGTGTAAGTCACGGTGTAGCTGCCTGCCGTGCTGTTGCCCGGATTGATGTTGCCGTTGCCGGTGTTCAGTGCAAGACCCGATGGACTGGCGCTGTATGTGCCTCCGGAAGTGCCCGTACGCGTTACCTGTGCCGTTCCCGAATTGGTGCAATACGGGCTGCCCGCGTAGTTGATCGCCGCACTGGGCGCAGCCGTGATCACCACCGGGGCCGTGATGCTGAAGGCTGTGCAGCCTCCCGATGCCGGGATCGTGTAGGTAACCGTGTAGTTACCGGCGGTGCTGTTGGCCGGAGTGATGTTCCCGTTGCCCGTGTTCACCGCAAGGCCCGATGGACTGGCGCTGTAGGTGCCTCCGGAAGTGCCCGTGCGCGTCACCTGTACCGTTCCCGCGGAACTGCAGTACGGGCTTCCCGCATAGCTGATCGCTGCACTGGGCGCCGCCGTGATCACCAACGTGGCCGTGGTGCTGAAGGCTGTGCAGCCTCCCGATGCCGGGATCGTGTAGGTAACCGTATAGCTGCCTGCCGTGCTGTTGCCCGGATTGATGCTCCCGTTGCCCGTGTTCAGCGCAAGACCCGATGGACTGGCGCTGTATGTGCCCCCGGAAGTGCCCGTGCGTGTTACTGGCACCGTGCCCGCCGAGGAACAATATGGTGAACCCGAATAAGCAATGGAAGCACTTGGCGCGTTGGTAACAACCGCTGAGATCGAAGCATTCGTGCTGCCGCAGGCATTGGAAACCACCACTTGGTAGGAACCCGAAGCAGCGCCGCCCACCGTTACATCCGCTGATGTTGCATTCGGACTGAACGTGCCGGCCCCGGTCCAAGCATAGCTCAGCGGCCCGGTCCCTGTGGCTGTAACGCCCAGCGCCAGGTCCGTATTGGAACAAACGGGCGTGTTGGAGCTGGTGCCGGTAACAGTAGGTGCCATGCAACCTGAACCGGCGCATTGGCAATCTGCGGTCCATGTGTCATTGGTTGTATTGGGATCGCCGTCGTCACAAGGTGTTCCCGGCAAGGCAGTCCCTCCCGGTACTCCAAGGCAATCCGTTCCGCAGGCACCGGCGCTCACCGGCCCTCCCACCACTTGGCCGGTAAGGTCGAACCCGCCCATGGACAGGTAATAGTTCCGGTTGTTCTGCGCTGTCCAGCCATCGTTGCCCAACGTGAAGGCCGTGCAATTCCCGCTAACCGGTATGGTGGTGATCGTGAACCATTGCTCCGGTGTCAGCACCGTGTCACAACCACCGTCAAATGCAGCATCCTCCAGCCTGTTCACACCAAACCCGTTGTAGGTGCGGTAGGCAATGCCATTGTTCACTGTTGTCGGGGAGGGTGTGAAGCTGCTCCATGCCGTGCAAAAACTGCTTCCTGCCCCCAGCGATGCACCGGAGGAAGCATCATATCGGATAGTTACCGTCACCGCGCTGAGTATGCCACCGAACGGTGCCGTGCTGTGGATCATCAATTGCACCTTCAATTGATCGGCAGTGGTGCCCTGAACCAATCGGATATCCACCGAGGACGGAAAAACATCCGTCTGCGCAGAGGCCGTCCCATGCAGAAATACGATCAGGAAGGACAAGCACGTTAAGCGCGGCTTCCCGATATAATCCCGCACTGCTCCAACTAAATGCCACATGACG
>JAFDZG010000037.1 GCA_018267065.1 Bacteroidota bacterium | reverse complement strand
GACAGCGCCAACCGCAAGAGCAACCAGCAGAACCTCGGCACCATCAAGAGCAGCAACCTCTGCACGGAGATCATGGAATACACCGCGCCGGACGAGGTGGCGGTGTGCAACCTGGCCAGCATCGCCCTGCCGAAGTTCGTGGAGAAGGGCCGCTTCAACCACCAGAAGCTCTTTGAGGTCACCTTGGAAGTGACGCGGAACCTGAACCGCGTGATCGACCGCAACTACTACCCCGTGCCCGAGGCGCGCCGCAGCAACATGCGCCACCGCCCCATCGGCATCGGCGTGCAGGGCCTGGCGGACGCCTTCATCCTGATGCGCCACCCCTTCGAGAGCGTGGAGGCCAAGGTGCTGAACCGCGAGATCTTCGAGACCATCTACTACGCCGCCCTCACCGCCAGCAAGGACATCGCCAAGGAGGACGGCCCCTACGAGACCTTCGCCGGAAGCCCCGCCAGCCAAGGCAAATTGCAGTTCGACCTCTGGGGCGTGAAGCCCAGCGACCGCTGGGAATGGGACATCCTGCGCGACGAGATCAAGCAGCACGGCATCCGCAACAGCCTGCTGGTGGCGCCCATGCCCACGGCCAGCACCGCGCAGATCCTGGGCAACAACGAATGCTTCGAGCCCTACACCAGCAACCTCTACACGCGGCGCGTGCTCAGCGGCGAGTTCATCGTGGTGAACAAATACCTGCTGCGCGACCTGGTGAAGTTGGGCCTGTGGAGCGAGAAGATGAAGGACAAGATCATCGCCGGCAACGGCAGCGTGCAGCACATCGCGGAGATCCCGCAGAACCTCAAGGAGCTGTACAAGACCGCCTGGGAGATCAGCCAGAAGACCATCATCGACATGAGCGCCGACCGCGGGGCCTACATCTGCCAAAGCCAAAGCCTCAACGTCTTCATGGAGAACGTGAATTTTGCCAAGCTCACCAGCATGCACTTCCACAGCTGGAAGAGCGGCCTGAAGACCGGCATGTACTACCTGCGCACCAAGGCCGCCACGGACGCGATCAAGTTCACGCTGGACAAGAGCAAGTTGAACGAAGTGAAGCCCGGCGCAGCAGCAATGCCAGGCGCAACGTCCGCGCCGCAAACGCCTGAACAAATGGAGGCTGAAGCGGTGGCCAAGGCGGGGATCGCCTGCTCACTGGATGACCCGGAGGGGTGTGAGATGTGCGGGGCGTAGGAATAGGTTGAAGTTGCTGCTCGGCTATTTGCCGAATGGCAGGTGTTGTAGGGCCTCCGGCACGCTGTTATCCGTATGTGCCATTCACATCAACGGACAGAGGTTTGATGCAGCATGCCCGGGTCAATTCTTGATCAACCTGCCCGACAGCATGTTGCCTTTGGGGGTTACCACTTGATACAAATAAAGGCCCGCAGGTTGCTCCTCAAACGGGATGATATTCTCAAGTGAAGAGAGTATTAGACTTAACACCTCCCTACCCAGCTGATCAAAGAGCAAAAGTTTGGACCCAAGTAGATCAGAGTTGATGCGTGCAGATAATGAACCGTTGGTAGGATTTGGATAGACCTGCAAGGTGACCAGCCCAGAATGCTCAGGTACTCCAGCAACGAACTGGCACGTGTCCACCATCACCGGGTTCGTGGCGATGGAATCACCCAAGTAAAGGGACTCCGAGCTCATGAGGGCTTCAAACTCATCCAGCGTAATGGCCGCCAACAAATAGGGTACTGGCATCTCGGTCAAAATGCCGGTAACAGGCGTCATGCAAACATTCATCCCTGTCGGGTCCATCCCGCTCAGGTAAAAACCTTGTCCATAAGTCAGCAGTGTCAGCGTACTGTCCGGGTTCTGCACAAGGTCAATTGGGAATTGGTATCCCCAGCCATAGCTGCGCTCCCACTGTATTTCCCCCTCGGAATTCACCTTGAAGAAAAACGTGTTCCATCCAGAACCGTCCGATACCAACTTTCTTAGAACATAACCGTGGTCAAGCGTTGAGATGATGCCTCCGCCCCAAGTTGACCAAGAAAAAGGATAGACGTAGCGTTTACCCCACAGCGGAACACCGGCCGTGTCCAGCTTCAGAAGGTAAATGCTCGTGGAGTCCTCCAAGCTGACGGTATATTGCCCGCCGTCCTTCGCACACCCCGTGATCCGTCCCTCGATACCATCAATGCGTCTTGACCATAGGGTGGTCCCGTCAGCAGCGACCTTCGTCAGTATGCAGTTATCGCTGATGGCGTTCAACGTACTATCAGCATGGAATCCCAGCAATGTCCTGCCTTCCGGGTCGACATAGGATGCGATATGAAAAGCATGAGGCTTGTTCAAGTGGTAAGTCTTGTTCCATAGGACATTCCCAAGGCCATCCAGCTTCAAAATAGCAGGCGAACTGGAATCACTAGCGACAGTTCGCAGCCCGGTGATCAAATAGCCGTCACCAGGGGTTTCGTCAAACGATTGTTCCATGTGCCCCAAAAAAGAGAAGGAGTTACTTGGGCTGACATATCGGATCTGCCTGTTCCAAATGATGCTGCCAGATGCGGAGGAGTGGAATATGCGTAACGAGATCGGATGGCTCCCATTGTTTGGAAAACTGCCGAATAAAAAGGCAAAAGACCCGTCCGAACGAGCAAGGGATAATGCTCCATATTGCATGACATTGACCAATGACCCTGTTGAATATCCACTTGTTGTAATGGCATCGCCCATTGAATCTATGCGAGTGAATTGAAAGCCATCAATATATCCAAGGTCGTATCGAATTGTTGAGCAGATAATGAAGCCTGATGAATCGGCTACTGGCTCCAAGTTCCCTATCATATTCGAGTATCCAAAGGCCTTGTTGAACAACGACTGTGAATGGGCCGATGGCGTCGCCAACAGTGCCCCGGCGGTGGCTACTGCCCATAACCCGTGAAGCCTGACCATAGAAGACCTTACCCTCATCGTTGCACAATTGGCGCCCGAGTGGCGCTCATTCAAATGTACATGTTCCCCGCACTCGCTCGCGTGTGTCCACCGCGAGTTCCCCCCGCACTCGCTCGCGTGTGTCCACCGCGAGCCCTCGCTCGGGTTTTTCCCGAGCGAGTGGGCTTTATAGGGCCTCCGGCCCGTCCACGAGCCACGCGTACACGTTGCATTCGGCGGGCCGGAGGCCCTAAGATGGAACGCGCTGTCGTGTAATGCCCGCACCCCCGCACTCGCTCGCGTGTATCACCGCGAGCCCTCGCTCGGGTTTTTTCCCGAGCGAGTGGGCCTGTTAGGGCCTCCGGCCCGTCTATAAAACTGCTTGCAAGTAGTGCATCCGGCGGGCCGGAGGCCCTATGCATGCACGCACTCGGCAAAAAGCCGAGCGCGCGCTTTCGTGAATGATCATCAGGTGCAGGTTACATTCGGTTCATGTCCGAGATCCGCAAGGCCAACGTGGAAGGCGCCACCTATTTCGTCACGTTCACGGTGGTCGGTTGGGTGGATGTGTTCACACGGAAGGAACTGGCCGATGAGCTGGTGCGGAACATCCGGTATTGCCAGGAGCACAAGGGCATGGAGCTGTTTGCGTACGTGATCATGTCCAACCACGTACACTTCGTATTGCGGCGCCGTGAGGGCTTGCTGGCGGACCTGTTGCGCGATTTCAAAAGTTTCACCGCCAAGCAACTG
>JAFDZG010000036.1 GCA_018267065.1 Bacteroidota bacterium | reverse complement strand
TGGCGCAGAACTCGCCGCAGCCGTCCTGCGGGTTCATGCCGTGGCCGGTCTGCAGCACGCGGATGCGCAGGTCCGTGGCGCCGGCGGGCACGTCCACCGTGCGCGGCGGCAGGTCGGCCTCGATGGGGCGCGCCTTGTTGCCGTAGGCGAATCCGCCGGCATAGAGCGGCACCACGGCCAGCACGGGCTGGGCTGGCTTGCCGAGGATGAAGGCAAAATCCAGCGTGACGGCCCAGCCCCGGTCGGTGTTGGGCTCGTAGCCGCCGTGCTCGTAGATCACCGTGCAGCTGTCGCGCAGCAAACTCCGCAGGTCGGTGAGGTCGGTGGTCCAGGTGAAGTGCCAATCCTTGCCGAAGAAGCCGCCGTAGGGCGTGAGCATGCGGCTCACTTCGAAGGTGTCCGCCGTGCCGATGCGGTGTACCAGGATGCGGTCCAAGTAGTCCCAGTCGGCGCAGCGCATCGTGTCCGGGCAGCCGAAGGTGACGTGGAGAAGCACTTGCCGCACGGGCACGTCCGCTGCGGGGAAGGCCACGTTCACCGGATACTGCTTCACACCCCGGTGGGGATCGGTGACGATGGTGGCGCGGTTGTGGGAGATGATGTGCAAGCTGTGCTGGGCGCGGACGAACAGGGGCGTGGCGAGCAACAGCAGCGAAAGGAGCAGGGGGCGCATGCTGCAAACTTGCGACAGGCGGCGGGAATGGGAGATCATTGGTGTGTCTACAAGCTCAATCCTCGGGCGGGCTATCGTCATCATTCATGCGCACGAGCTTGGGCAGAAATGAACCGATCACTTCCACCAGGTCACGTTGGCTGGCCATCACTGAAGCAATGTCCTTGTACGCCATGGGTGCTTCGTCCAACCCGCCGCCGATCAGCTCCACACCATGTTCGGCAAGGTGTTTTCCCATCGATCCCGGATCGATCGTTTTCTTGGCCTGGGTGCGGCTCATGGCGCGGCCTGCTCCGTGGCTGGCGGAGGCAAGGCTGGCTGCTTGACCGGTACCCCGCACGATGTAGCCCGGCGCAGTCATGCTCCCTGGGATCACGCCCAGTACGTCTTTGCCGGCCGGGGTGGCGCCTTTGCGGTGGACGATCACCTCCTTGCCGCCATGCTTTTCCTTCCACGCGAAGTTGTGGTGATTTTCCACCGTTGCCGCCGGAGTTTCACCCAGGGCTTTGGTGATGCGGGCGTGGATCTGGTGATGGCAGGCCGAAGCATAGTCACCGGCGAGGTTCATCGCAGCCCAGTATTCCTGGCCTTCCGCGCTGTCCAGCATGAGCCATGCGAGGTTCCTGGCTTCCGGGGGAAGCATGCACAGTTCCTTTGCCAAGCGCGTGTAATGCTGCGCGATGCCGGCCCCCATGCCGCGCGATCCGCTGTGTGAGAGCAGTGCGAGGTAGCGCCCAGCGGGCAGGTTGAGTTCATTGCCGGGATCGGTGATCTTTACTTCACCGAATTCCACGAAGTGGTTGCCACCTCCGCTGGAACCGAGCTGCTTCCACGCACGGTCCTTGAAGGACTTTACAATGGGGATCGTGCTGAACTCGCCACGTTCCAGCACGGGGTCATCCAGGCGTTCGTCATGCACGGAGAGGCCGAACCGCGTGTGATCCAGAAGCAACTGCACGAAATCCGTGCGGTGTTGCTGCAACTCTTCCGGTGCGATGTGGAAGATGCTCAGGCACATGCGGCAGCCGATGTCCACGCCCACCCCGTAAGGGATCACGGCATTTTCCGCTGCAAGCACCCCGCCGATGGGCAGGCCATATCCTTGGTGCGCATCGGGCATCAACGCCCCGGCCACGGTGATCGGCAGCTGCATGGCCACTTCCATCTGACGGACCGCACCGCCCTCGATGTACTCGCTTCCGTAAGTGCGGTAGGTCTTGCCGGGCACCAGTTCGTTCATGTCCGGGTTGCGGCGGTCGGCACCGGTGAGCGCATTGGCGATGGGGGCATATTGCTCGTGCCCTGTGTAGGCCGCAGGGTCGGCCGCGATATTGGCCAGCAAGGCCAAGGCATCCTCCCGCGCCATTCCGGCGTGGTGCTGGGCCATGGTGCGAATGGCAATCCCGATGGCAAACCCTTCCGGGAAGCCGACACCGAGCAGGTCCTTGCCGTGAAGTTCAAGCGGTTTCATCCGTGTGGTTGGTAAAGGTCTTTCTCATTTCCGGTTGGTGAAGGAGGCAGGGATCGAACCTGCACGCACCGGGCTTCAACCGGCTGCTCTACCATTGGAGCTACTCCTTCATGTGTTGTTCTTGCGCTGATGGCCAAGAAAAAACCCGGCCTTGATCGGACCGGGTTCGCAACGCGGGTGATCGTTCACCTCATCGACGGGAACACCGGTATTTGTTTCCACTAAAGAAATCCTGCCGGAGCAGCGCGATGCTTGTGCCACTACCCGGTTGCGCTTGGGTGCCCGTGCCTTTTATCCGTGTGGTCAGCATTTGCCGGTTGCGATCAATGGTCAGCCTACTTGGTATCCTTCGGACATTGGGGGAAATGGGAGGCAGCGCTTGCTATGGGAGGGAAAGACGCAGATGACCGGGGAAGGTTGCCTGAAGGGTGAAAGTTTTCTGAAAGGGAATGGGAACCCGCCATTTCGGGACACACGGGAATGCCTCCGCTATTCCGGGCCTTGGCGTGCTTCCTCCAGCTTCCGCATCGCCGCTTCATACCCGATGCGGAAGATCTCGTCCACGTGGCTGGTGCTGAAGGTGCCGAACGCGGCCAGCTCATCGGGGCTGATCACCAGGTCGCAATCCACGAATTTCCGGATCGACGCGCTGGCGCGGTCCATGGAGAAGGCACGCTCCATCACGGCGAAGGAGGAGCCCAGCTCGGTCGCTGTGATGTGCTTCAGCGGGTTGACGAACACGCCGATGATGCGGTCGCAATGCGCCACCAGCGGCTCCGTGGGGAAGTTGTTGGTGATGCCGCCGTCGGCGTAGAGCGCGCCGTCGATCCGC
>JAFDZG010000035.1 GCA_018267065.1 Bacteroidota bacterium | reverse complement strand
ATTAGCCAAATCCGCCCTTGGCCTGTTGAACAAAAACAAATTTCCGCGATGAAACACATTACCCGCTTTGCACGGTGCACCCTGCTCCTGGTATTGTTTGCAACAGGCATGGGCGTGCTCCGCACATCGGCACAAACCGTGGTGATCAACTCGGGCGCCCCGGGAACTCCATTGTACGCGGTGGGGCCGATCTACTTATCGTCCACCATGTATTATAAATACAGCCGCTTTGCCTACTTGTACACCAGTGATGAACTGGCGGCCGCCGGCGTTCAGCCAGGCGCGGTGATCACGGCCGTGGGCTGGATGAAAAGCTCCGGCAGCAGCGCGGCAGGGCCCGCAGTGTTTGATCTCTACATGAAGAACTCCACCACCGCGGCCTATTCCGCCGCCACCGAGCTGTGGGACAATCTGAGCGCGGGCACCACCGAGGTGTACCACAATGCAGCCCAGGCCATACCCATGACGGCCGCGCCCAACTTCATCAACTTCACGCTTACCTCGCCGTTCACCTATACGGGCGGCTCGTTGGAGATCCTTGCCCAATGGAACATTTCCGCAGCGGCATCGCCGATAGCAACCGGATCGTTTGAGTGGGAGAACACCACCGTGGTGGACCGGATCTACGGAATGGGCGCCTCCAGCCTGCCATCCAGTTTGTCAAGCATGCAGAACAACGTCGACATTGACAATTTGCGCCCGGTGATCCAACTTACCCTGAACGGGAGCACTGGCATCCAACCAGCTGTGGCGGGATCGTCGCCCTCCCTGTATCCCAATCCCGCGGACCGCTTCATTGAACTGCGCAACGACGGGGGCGGGGCTTTGGAACGCGTTGAAGTGCTGGACCTCCTTGGCAAAGTGGTGCACGCCCAAGGGAACCTGGCAGGCACGGACCTGCACATCGATGTCTCCACATTCAAGCCCGGAGCTTATTTCCTGCGGGCCTATACGGCAAATGGGCTTGTGGTGAAGCGGTTTGCCGTGCGTTGATGGGATCACTGCGCAGCGCGCAGCAAAGCTTCCACTTCCTGCGCCGGGCAAGCATGCACATGCCCGTCGTCCATGGCGATCAAGCCCAATACCCGCGCCTTCTCCGGATAGATCACCGCCTCCATGCGGTGCACCACGTAGCGGCTGCCCACCCGCTGCACTTCCGTGAACACCGTGGGCGAATCGATGCGGTACCAGTTCAACCCGTTGGTGCTGCAGCGATAGAGGGGAAAGCCGGTTTGTTCCATCCGGGGCTACTTTGCGCAAAGATCGGCCATGGCGCAGCAGCGGAACGCAACACCTTTTCTTCAGCTTGTGGCACGCGCCGTGCTGGCGGAGCATGGCACCGCCTTGCGTGATGTGGCCGTAGTGCTGCCCAGCCAGCGCGCCGGCCTCTATTTGCGCAAATGGCTCGCGCAGGAGGCGGGTAGTTCGATCTGGAGCCCGCAGGTGTTCACCATCGGCAGCTTCCTGGAAGAATTGTCCGGCCTGCGGGCCTTGCCCGCCGAGGAATTGTTGTTTGAAGGCTATGAGGCATACCGCCTCGCGGAAGGCAGCCGTGCACAACCGTTCGGCGACTTTTTGCAATGGGGCGGCACCATGCTGGCGGACATCAGTGAAGTGGATGCGCACCTGCAGCCGTTGGACAGATTCTACCGCGACCTGCGGTCCTGGGAAGAGATCGGATGGACCTTCAACAACGGCCCGCTGAGCCGGGGGCAGCAACGCATGGTGCTCTTTTGGGCCACGGCGGGCAAGGTGCACCGCCTGCTCAAGGAGCGTTTGTTGGCGCAAGGCGCGGGCACGGCGGGAATGATCGAAGAGGCCGCCGCAGGGATCCCGGCGGCGGGGGCAGGCCGGTGGAAAGCCGTGTGGTTTGCGGGCCTTAATGCCTTGACGCCGGCGCAGGCCAGGGTGTGCAACTCCTTCCAGGCGGCAGGCTTGGCGCGCTTCGCCTGGGATGGCGACCGTTACTATTTCGACAGGGCCGAACAGGAGGCCGGGGCCCATTTGCGCAAGGCGGTGGAAGCATTCGGCGCAGGCAAGGTCCCCATGGCAAACGGCTTGGAACAGCGATCGCTGCGGCTGCGCACCGTGAAGGCGCCAAGTGAGGCATCCCAAGCGTGGTGCGCCGCGGAACTGTTGAAAGCGGCCACTGGTGAAGACCAGTCCCGCACGGCCGTCGTCCTCGCCGATGAAAGCCTTTTCCAACCATTGATGGAGGCATTGCCACCCAACCTCGGGCCGATCAACATCACCATGGGCCTGCCGGTGGCGCAATTGCCCGTGGGCGCTTACCTGGACGCGCTGCACCGGCTGTATGCCGGGGCCAAGGCCGGGGCGGGTTTCTTCCATGCGGACGTGGCAAGGTTCCTGGGCCATCCCTTTCTGCGTTCAAGTAACAAGGGCAATGCCGCGGCCAGGGTTTTGGAATACATGGCCAAGGAACCGCGTACCCATGTGCACCCGCAGGCATTGCGCAAGGTTGCGCTGGATGCCGGCCTTCCCGCAGCGCATGCGGCCGTTTTCACCGAAGTGGGGGATGTGTGCGCGGAAATGCCAACGATCACCGCCGCCGCGCTCTCTTGGGCGAAGGTGGCGGTTGAAGGAGACGCACTGGCCACCGAGCAGGTGTACCAAGCTGCATTGGCGCTGCACCGCATGCACGTGCTGCTGGCAAAATACGCGCACCAGTTGGACGTGAAGGCTTATGCCACCATCTTTCGCCGCTTGCTCGGCGTGGCCCGCATCGGGCTTTTTGGCGAGCCATTGGCCGGTGTGCAGGTAATGGGCATGTTGGAGGCAAGGGCATTGGACCCGGAACGGTTGATCGTGCTCGGTGCCCAGGAAGGCACGCTCCCGGCCTCGCGCGGTGAACGCTCGTTTATTCCGTTCGAGCTGCGCAGAGAATTGAAGATGCCGCTGCGCGATGGCCATGATGCGGTGCAGGCGTACAATTTCCTCCGCATGTTGCAACGGGCGGAAGAAGCGGTGCTCATTTGGCCCGCTGGCGAAGATTCCGCCGGGCCCAGCCGCTTCATTCTTCAATTGGGGCATGAACTGTTCAAGGAAGCACCCGGGCAGATCGAAGCCATGGACCTGCATGTGCCCCTGCCGGTGGTGCATGCCTCACGGGTGGTGGTGGTAAAAAGCCCGGAAGTGATCGCCGCCATGCGCAGGCGCCTGGAAGCCGGCCTTTCCCCTTCAGCGTTGGGCTGCTGGCTGCGGTGCCCGCTCGATTTCCATTTCCGACATGTGCTCGGGCTGCGCGAAAGCGAGGATGCCGGGGCGCGGATCGCCGCCAATTTGCTGGGCGAAGCCTTGCACAATGCCGTGGAACAAGTGTTCAGGCCATGGCTTGGCCATCCGCTGGACAGCGCGGCGTTGCTGGAAGCAGGGGAGGGTATTGAGGCTTTGGTGACCGGGGAACTGCTGAAGAAATTTCCCCGGGAGCAGCTCATGCAGGGCCAACCCTTGCTCCAACTGCGCATGGCCGTGCACGCCGCACGGCGCTTTTTACGGAACGAGGCCAATTTGGTGCGCTCAGGAGCAGTGATCACGCCGTTGGGCCTGGAATTGGAGCTGCACATGCCGTTGGCGTCCGCCACGGGCGATGCCGGTTCAACGGTGGCACTGAAAGGCCGCATGGACCGCGTGGACCGAAAAGACGGGGTGATGCGCATCCTGGACATGAAGACAGGCCGGGTGAAACCGGAAGACCTCACATTGAATGACCTGGACCGGGATTCGATCAAGGGCAACAAAGGCTACGCCGTGCAGCTGATGATGTATGCATGGCTCTACCTGATGCAGCATCCTGCGGTGGAGGCGGTGCAGGCCGGCATCCTTCCACTGCAGCGCGGCACCAGCAACGAACCCATGTTGCTGCGGTTGAACGGTGCGGACACCGTTACCCGCACGGACCTGCCTGCCATTGCACAATTGCTCACGGATGTGGTGCGGGAAATGGTGGATCCCACGCTCCCCATGGAGCACAGCGCAAGCAGCAAATACTGCAAGTTCTGCTTGGCCCCGGAGGTGGCTTGACCCCCCTGAAAACCGAACAGGGATCCAATTGGACCCCTGTGCGGTAAACCTGCAAGGATTAGGAACCGGATCAAGGAAGAACCTTCAATCCGAGTGAAAGACGGCCACAGGGCAAAAGGGTTGCCTATGAGCCTGATAAAATCATGGCGTAAATGTGTAGCCAACTCCCCTTATAGACTGAAAGTGCCTGGGTTCGTGTGGGTTAACTTCAAAGTATTTGCGAAAGGAAACAATGAAGTTATCGATGGTACGGGTGGTTGGAAACACATCGTAGCCCCAAACTTTCTGCAAGATCTCCTCCCGCGACACTACTTCCCCGGCCCGGTCGGTCAGCAAGCGCAGCAGCATCAGTTCGCGCTGGGTCAACCTTTTCCTAAGGCCGCGCTGGCCCACGATCTCATAGGTTTCGAAATCAACTGAATTGCTTCCGAACACACACCGGGTTGCTGCCGGCGAATTGGACCTGTTCCGGGCCCGGCCCACCAACTTTTCCACGCGCAGCAGCAGCTCCTGCAGTTCAAACGGTTTGGCCAGGAAGTCATCGCCCGTGCGCAAACCCCGCACCCGGTCGGCTGCATCCGTGCGTGCAGTAAGGAACAGCACCGGCGTGCGGTCGCCCTCCAAGCGGATGGTTTCGCAAATGGTGAAGCCGTCCACATCGGGCAGCATCACGTCCAGCACAATACCGTCGAAGCGGGCCCCGCGCATGCGTTCCAGTGCCTCGCTTCCCCGTACCGCCGTGGTCACGTCATAGCCCTCCAGCTCAAAATTCATGCGCAGCGTGGAACGCAGGGATTCCTCATCCTCCACCAGCAACAAGCGCTTTCTCCGATTTTCCTCCGTGTCCATTCTTACCGTTGGATCGAGCCCTCCAATGCGCCAAAGCTACCTTCGCGGCATGTTCAGCGAAGAACAGATCGCATTTGCCAATGCCATGGGGAAGCATACGATGGTGGAAGGGCTTGGCATCACCTTCGTCCCCAGCGCGCCGGGAACCTTTGCAGCCACCATGCCGGTGGACCAACGCACCAAGCAGCCCATGGGACTGTTGCACGGAGGCGCCACCGCCGCACTGGCCGAAACGTTGGGCAGCATGGGTTCGGCCATGTTGATCGATCTTGATAAGCATGCGGTGGTGGGCATTGAGGTGAGCGCCAATCATCTGAAAGGAGTAAAAAGCGGCGTGGTCACCGCCACCGGCACGGTGCTGCACAAGGGCCGCACCATGCACGTATGGGACATCCGCGTTCACAATGAGGAAGGCGTGCTCGTTGCCGCGTGCAGGCT
>JAFDZG010000034.1 GCA_018267065.1 Bacteroidota bacterium | reverse complement strand
GAGGTGCAATTGAACGGCCCGCGCTGCGGGGCAGCGGCCAACTGCGCACCCGTGAACAGCCTCAGCGAGGATTTTTCCACCGTGGCCAACAACGCCACCGTGACCCTGGATTGCTGGACCAACACGTTCACCCAAGGCAGCGTGGCCTGGCGAGGCAAAGTGAGCGGCTCCGACTTCAGCGCGGAGGCGCGCCTTTCGCTGGGCCAAGCCAGCACCATGTGGCTCATAACTCCGCAGATCAACTTTCCGGCCGCGCAAAACCTTTCCTTCTCCAGCGCCCGCCAAAGCTGGGTGCATGACGGCCTCACCGTGTGGGTGAGCACAAACTTCACCGGTGATGTAGGCGCCGCATCGTGGACACAAGTGACCGGTGGCACCATTGCCGGCCAAGCTGATGCCGACAACGCCTGGGTGTCCTCCGGCAACATCGCGCTTTCCGGCGTGCTGCCTTCCGGCTACAATGGTACCTTCGTGGTGGCCTTCAAGTATGTGGGCGATGCAACCAACAGCACCACGTACCGCGTCGATAACGTACAGGTAAACTAATCTCCCTCCCTTTCGAAACCCGAACATGATGAGAACAGCAGTACTCCTTTCCACCTTCGCGATCGCCGGCATGGCCAGCGCGCAGATCTTCCAAAGCGGCTTTGAAAACTGGACCGGCGCCACGCCTGATGGCTGGATGGGCAGCAAGAGCAGCATCGCCGCAACAAGCGTTACGCAAGTAACGGACAACGTGCACGGCGGCACCTATGCCGTCCGCTTGGAGAATACCACCAGCAGTCATAAGCGGTTCAGCACACAGCCGTTGGCCGTGGCCAACGGACAGAATTATTCAGTGACCTTCTGGGTGCGCGGCGCCGGCGATGTGCGCGTTGGCCTTTATGATGGCCGTCCCGGAGGCAGCTCCGGCTATGCCACGTACACCCCGTATACCGCCGCCACCAGCACTTGGCAACAGGTCACCGTGTCCATCGCCGCCGCACATGACACCACCGAAGGTGAGTTCATCCTTTCGGTGCGCAACACCGTGGCACCGGAGCACATTGTGATCGACGATGTGACCATCTCCACCGCCGCGCCCCTCACCCCGATCAGCATCTACGAGGTCCAGTACACCACCGATCCCAGCGGCGATTCCCCGTACAATGGCCAAACGGTGATGACCGGCGGCATTGTGTCCGCGATCCTTGCCGGAAGCGGCTACTTCCTGCAAAGCGGAAGCGGGCTGTGGAACGGCATCTACGTGTATGACCAGGACAACACGCCTGCCATGGGCGACAGCGTGACGTTCACCGCCTCCGTGAGCGAATACTACAACCTCACCGAACTCTCCGGTGTATCCGCATACGCCGTGGTCTCCAGCGGGAACACCATTCCTGCCGCATACGATGTGGCCACCGGCGATGTATCGCTGGAACCCTTGGAGAGCGTGTTGGTGCGCGTTATGAACGCGGCCTGCACCGAGGTGCCCAGCGGGGCTACCTTCGGAAAATACAAGGTTGACGATGGCAGCGGGGATGCCACCATCGGCAAGGTGATCTACACCACCACCCCTGACCCCGTGCTTGGCACGTCGTACAACATCACTGGTGTGAACTACTACTCGTTCAGCGAATACAACATTGAGCCCCGCATGGCCAGCGACGTGGAATTCTCCAGCGGTATTGCCGATGCCGGCGTGCTGAACACCATCAGCTTCGGCCCCAACCCGGCCACGAACTTGCTGCAAGTCAACCTCGGCCAAGCCGCTGGCAGCAAAGTGATCTATACGCTCACCGACATCCAGGGCCGCATGGTGCAAACCGGCAGCTTCAACGGCAGCAATGCACAGATCAACTTAGGCAACATGGCCGCAGGCACTTACCACCTTACCTGCCGCAGCAATGATCTGGTGAAGACTTTTGCCGTGCAAGTGTCACACTAAGCGACGAAATCCTTTCTTGAAAAGGCCGCCCCGCGAAGGCGGCCTTTTTATTTGCCAATGCGCCGGGTTCCGTAAACTTGTCATACCGCTGGGTCCCGATGCGGAGACCCAGCGGGAGGAAAACCCATGGGCAAGCCTGTAATTCTTTTGGCAGCCTTCGGCATCGCTGCCCTGTGCAGCTGCCGGAAGGACACCGCTGAACCCGTTCCTCCTTCGGGGGCAACCATACCAACGGATACCACGAACCAACCGGCAACGGTATCCGACTGGGACGGCCAGCCGTATCCCACCAAGGTGATCGGAAACAAGCGCTGGATGACAAAGAATCTCTCAACGAGCCACTACAACAACGGCGACCCCATTGCTTACATCCCGGAGTCTTCCCAATGGGCCGGCTTGGCTTTCGGGGCATGGTCAAATTACGCTAGTGATTTTGCCTACGATTCCTATTACGGCAAACTGTACAACTGGTATGCCGTGACCGATTCCCGGAACGTTTGCCCCAGTGGTTGGCATGTGGCTACGCTTTCCGATTGGCAGGACCTGGAGCTGGCACTGGGCATGCCCGACGCCGAGGTGAACAGCTTAGGCTTGCACGGTAGTGCCGAAAACGTTGGCGGGCAATTGAAGGCCCTGTCCCTTTGGGAGGATCCCAACTTGGGCGCAAACGACAGCAGCGGCTTTGCGGCCTATCCCGGCGGCATGCGAAGCACTACGGGAGGCTATGTAAATGTTGGCGAATTGGGAAATTGGTGGACCTCCACCTCGTTCGACAGCCTCAATGTTTACAGGCACTATTTGGCCCATGATAAGACTGGCATCTACCGCACACTGACCCTTAGGCGCACCGGTTGCTCCATTCGTTGTGTGGAAGACTGATGCACTTCCGAACTGGCATCGCCTGTGCCTTTCCTTCTGCACAGATGCTGAGGAGAGGCTTGGAAAGCAGCATTCGGCGCTAGGCTGTGCGTAAATGCACCTTGGGGCACCCCTGCCCCCCGCTCCCTCCAGTCTGCCTGCCCAGCCTTAAAGTGCGTTCCAGGAAGAAGCAGGCCCCCGCTGTGGGCGTTGGAACGCACAGCGTGGTTGGCGGGGAAGACTTGCGACAACTAGGTACGCAGGGCTACAACCGTGGGGGTGTTGCGAAGTCCGGAGACTTCGCGGGAGAACACGCAAGGATGAAAGATGGAAAGCCACAAGTCGCCCTCGCTGTGGGCGTTGGAACGCACAGCGTGGTTGGCGGGGAAGACTTGCGGCAACGGGGGGGGGAAGGGAGGACACCGGCTGCGACACCCTTCGGGGCCGGGTGGTGCTGGATGTTTGTCGTTGCTACATGCTGCGACCCCTCCGGGGTCTTCGCCAGCACTTCCAGCCCGACCCTGCAAGGGTCGCAGCCTGTTACACGCAAACCTGGTGGGTTCACCGACCCCGAAGGGCGTCGCAGCCGGTTACGGAATGGCCTTGGATATCAATGATCGTCCGACCAAGAAATGTGTCCACACCGTAGCTACCGGAAGGCAAGCCCCGCTGTGGGGGAAAAACCCGCTGAAGCACACGGATGCAGCCATTCAGATTGCTCCTTGAGTCTCCTGAATTTCACCGGCGTGTCACTTCTTCCGCGCCACCATGGCAATGGCCTGCATGGAGGGTCCGTAGCGCCGGAAGACTTTCCGCATGTCCAGAATGCGCTTGCGCGCCTTGGGGTGCGTGAGGATGTTCCAGGTGATCTTCAATGTGCGGAGGAAGCCTTCATCATCAATGATGCGTGATGTTTCCAGCAGGTGCATGGGGTTGGTAATTACGCTTTCCACGGCAAAGCCTTCGGCTTCCAGCATGGCGGTCCACTCGGCGCGGGTAAGCGGGCGGGCGTTCACCTTGATGGTGGTGGCCAGGTCGTGCTGGATCTGCTTCTTCGTGTCAGCGGACATGGCGTCCGGCGTGAGCGCGATCTCGTGGATGCCGTACAATCCGCCGGGGCGCAACAGGCGGTGGGCCTCTCGGATGATCTCCGCCTTGCGGTGGTCGGCCTGCATGGTGAGCATGGCTTCGCCGTACACCTTGTCCGCAGTACCGCTCTTCAACGGGCAGCAGCAGGCATTGCCGATGACGATCTCGCGCCTGGGTCCGTTGATCTTCCTGCGCAGGATGGCAGCGGCTTCTTCATTCAGCTCCACGCCCGTGTAGCTCATCGGGTTCTTCGCCAAGGTGATCCCCGCCGTGAAGCCCAAGCCCGGTGCGAACTCCACCACGTCATCCGTGCTGGCGATGCCCAGCTTGCCTAATAGCTCCATGGTGAGTTCCTTGCCCCCTGGCCGCAATACCTTCTTGCCCATCTTGGCCAGCAGCCAGTGGCCCTGGTCTTCATTCAAGTGTTGGTTCGCCGTTGACTTGTGCGGGGCCGCAGTCTTCCTCGTTTCCGCCGCGCTTGGTTCCATGACTTCCTGTCCGTGCATCTGCATCTTATTTAGAACAATTCCAAACAAGAGTAATGCACTTTGGAAAGGGCCGGGGTGACGATCATCAGTTTCCATCAACATCAGGGTCCGCTGCGCGAGACCCTGATGGAGCTTCGCTGCGCGAGACCCCGATGGAGCTTTCAGAAAACGACGAACCCCGGCCGAAGCCAGGGTCCGTCTCCTCCTCTTCCCCTAACCCCTATTTGGAAAGCACCTTGAACTCCGTGCGGCGGTTGGCCTGGTGTTCGGCTTCGGTGCATTTGCTGCATTCGCAAGGTTCCACGGGCTTGGTTTCGCCATAGCCTTTGTACGTGAGGCGATCCTTGGCGATGCCCTGCTTGATGAGGTATTCCACCGCGCTCTTGGCCCGTTTCTCCGATAGCGACAGGTTGTATGCATCCTTGCCGCGGCAATCCGTGTGCGAGCTGAGCTCGATCTTCACCGAGGGGTTGTCGTTGAGCGTTTGCACCAGCTTGTCCAGTTCCTTGGCGGCATCTGGCCGGATGTTCCACTTGGCCAGGTCGTAATAGATGTTGTCCAAGCGCACCACTTGGTTCACCTGCAGCGGGAACAGGTTGAAGTCGTTCTTCAGGATGGTGTTGGTCTTGCCCTTGGTGGTGATCTGCGTGCTCTGTTTGAAGAACCCTTCCTTCTCCGCCTTCACCTTGTAGTCCTTTTCCGCTTGCAGTGCGAAGGTGTATTTGCCGTCCGGCCCGGTGTACAATTCCTGCACCAGCTTGCCATCGCTGTCCAACAGCTGCACATGCACGCTGTCCAGCGGCGCCTTCGTTTCGCCGTTCTTCACAACGCCCTCGGAACCGTAGTCATACTTTTCCATCTGCACCACGGCGTTCTCCAGATCGTCCGTGCTGCTGTTCAGGTCCGTGTTGCCTTGCCGGTAACCGTTGCGGCTGGCGGTCAACTTGTACGTTTCACTGTAAGGCGCGTCGATGATGAAGCGGCCGTCGTCCAAGAGCTGCATTTTGGCATCATCGATGAACGCGCCCTTGTCATCACGGAGGTCCAAGGCATATCCGGTTACCGCTGCCTGCGTCTGCTTGTCCACCACGATGCCCTTGATGCGGATGCGCGGGGCGTGCACGGTGCAGCCGTAGATGTCATCGCTGCCCATGCCGCCCGGCCTGTCGCTGAAGAAGAAGCCCGTGCTGTCGTCGGCCAGCAGGATGAGGCCCTGGTCGTTGTACGGCGTGTTCATCGGCGGTTTCAGGTTGAACACGCGCCCGGGGCCCGCAGGTGAAAGGTGCACGGAGAAAATATCATACCCGCCCAAGCCCGGATGGCCCGTGCTGCAGAAGTAGAACGTGCTGTCCTTGGCGATGAACGGGTACATCTCGCCACCGGGCGTGTTCACCTTGGTGCCCATGTTCTTGGGCGCACCCCATTGGCCACCTGCATCATCGCAGTACCAAATGTCCGTGCCGCCGCTGCCGCCCGGCATGTCGCTCACAAAGTAGAGGCGCTTGCCGTCCGGGCTGATGCAGGGTTGTCCGAAATTGTACTCCGGGTTGTTCTGCTCGAAGGGCACCAAGGCACCCCATTCCTCCTGCCCCAATTCACCCTTGCCGATGTCTGAATAGTAGATGCCCAGCTTCACTTCGCCGTTGCTGGCCTTGGTGAGCTTGCCGTAATAGAAGTTGTCCCGTGTGAAATACAGCCGTTTCCTGATGGGGTCGTAGGTGGCCGTGCCGTCGTGGAAGCGGCTGTTCAGGTCTTTGCGCATCACCATGGGGTCGGTGGCCGTTTCGCCCTTGAGCAGTGCGGAATAGAGGTTCAGGAAAGGTTCACGGTCCCAGTTGTACTTGGTCCTTCCGCCCACGCCTTCACCACGGGCACTGCTGAAGATCAGCAGGTCGTTCATCACGGCGGGCGCCAGATCGGCATCGGCGGAGTTGATGGGCAGGGAGCGTACGCGGTCCTTGGTGCTGTCGGCCTCCAAATGCTTCAGGAAACCGCCTTGCCGCAGGTACTGCTTCACCCATTCGTCATCAGGCGCCTTGTCTGAATAAGCCTGGTACCACGTGGCGGCCTCGTCGTACTTGCCTTGCGCACGCAACTGGTCCGCGTAGGAGAGCAGGTCGTCGGGGGCAGGATTGCCCATGTCGATGAGCTTTTTGTACACCTCGGCGGCCTTGGCATGGTTGCCGAGCTTCTTATAGGCAAAAGCCAACTCGCGGTAATCCGCGGCAGTGGCGTCCTTGCCCTTGATGATGTCTTCATACACCTTTGCCATGTTGGTGTAATCGAACACGGCGGCATAGCGTTCCGCCATGCGTTGCTTCAGCTTCTGTGCCGTTGCGGCAGGGGCGGCCATCAACAGGAAGGCCACCGCCATCAGCAGGCCCCGGTATTGCATGTGTTTGGATCGCTGCATCTGGTATCAGAAATAACGCGGTGAACGGATGCCTTTCGGGGCCTTGCCGAAATCAAGGCCGAGCATGAATTCGTGGGTGCCGCCGCTGTAATTGTGGATCGGTGAGAGCGGATAATCGTAGGCGTAGCCTGCGGACAATCCGTCCGTGATGTTGTATTGCACCAATGCGCCCACCGCATCCGTGTAGCGGTACATGGCGCCCAACCACAGCTTTTCATAGAGCAGGAAGTTGGCGCTGAGGTCGAAGCTCAGGGGCGCACCCTCCACGGCCTTCACCATGAACGTGGGCTTGAACTTGGTGTAGGTGCCAAGGTCGAAGACGTAACCACCGGTGAGGTAGTAATGTGCCAACTGGCCGCCGTTCTGGCTTACCAACCGCAGGGAGTCCACATCAAAGAAGTCCGTGCGCAACAGCTTGGGCGAGCTGAGCCCGAGGTAGAAGCGGTCGCTGTACCACATCATGCCGAAGCCGAACTGCGGGTCGGTCTTCGTGCTCACGTCATTCTGGAACACCTGGTCATCCCCGTCGTGCGGGTGCAACTGCGAGAATTTCCCTTGGAACAGGTTGAGCCCGCCCTTGATGCCGAACGCCAGCTTTTGGTTGTTGTTCAGGAAGATGCGGTAGGACACATCGAGGATGATGCCGTACTGCGTTACCGGCCCGTGTTCATCGCGCATGATGGTGCCGCCCAGGCCGAGGCTTTGCAGCAGGAACGGGCTGTGCACGGTGAGGGTTTGCGTGGAGGGCGCCCCTTCAAAGCCCACCCACTGGTGACGGCTCAGTGCCTTGAGGCTCACCCTGTCCGCACTTCCGGCATACGCCGGGTTGAGCGCAAGCAGGTTGAACATGTACTGCGTAAACTGCGGGTCCTGTTGGGCCTGTGCCGCTTTGGGCAGGATGGCGGGAACGGCCAGGAGCAGGGCGATCAGCACCTTGTTCCATGAAGGGGCTTTAATGGCCATCTGCGGGGAATTTTTCTTGTGTGCGTTCATGGTCAGCGGCGCAGGTAGATGTATCCCGTGATGACTTCCTTGCCATCACCCGGGTCCAGGATGAAGTAGTAGGTGCTTTCCGGCAGGTTGGTGCCCAAGCCCGGCTTGCCCTCGTTCTTGCCGTCCCAATCGTTCCGGTACGGGCTGCGTTCATACACCTTCGAGCCCCAGCGGTTGAAGACCTTGAAGGAGTTGTTCGGGTAGTAGGACAGCCCATCGACCACGTACGTGTCGTTCACGCCGTCGCCGTTGGGCGAGAAGGCGTCCGGCACCACCAGGATGCTGCAGTCGTGCAAGGTGATCACCACAGTGTCCGCGGTGGTACCGCAGGCTCCGTTGTCCACCACCCAACTGAAGATGTTGTTGCCCGGTTGCAGGCCGGTGATGCCGGTGTTGGGCTGTGCGGGATCGGAGATCGTGCCGTGGCCTTCCAGCAATTCCCAGTGGCCGGTTGCGGTACTGGTGGCTGGCACAGCGGCCATGGTGGCGGTGGTGGTGTCCTGGCAGATCAGTTGGTCCGGGCCGCCTGCGGCCGGTGGAACTTTGTTGTCGAACACGGACACCGTCATGTCATCCGAGGTGCTGCCGCACACGCCATTGTCAATGGTCCACGTAAGCGTGGTGGTGCCGAAGCCGATGCCGGTTACCGTGGTGTTGCGGTTGGTTGGATCGGTGATGGTGCCGCTGCCCGCGATGGACCATGTGCCGGTGGCCGGGAACACGGCTTCGTTGGCGAACATGTCGGCATCCACGCTGCCCGGCTCGCAGAACTGCTGGTCGGGGCCCGCGTCTGCGTTCGGTTGCGATGCACCGTCATACACGGTGATCACCACCGTGTCCGTGAGCGCGCCGGAGGTGCAAGGCCCATTGCTGATGGTCCAGGCCAGTATGGTTTGGCCGGTGATGAGGCCATTGAGCACCGCTCCCGCATTTGAAGGATCGCTCAAGCTTCCCGCGCCACTGACGATGGACCATGAGCCGGTGGCCGGTGCCGCAACCGGCGATGCCGCCAAGGTTGCGCTGGTCACCGGTCCGCAGATGTCCTGGTCCGGGCCGGCATTCGCTGCAGTGATGGATCCATCGAAGATGGTCACTGTAATGGTGTCGGTCAGCGCGCCGCACGGCCCATTGTTCAAGGTCCAAGCATAGACGTTCACTCCGGGCGCCATGCCCGTAACGATCGCTTGCGGATCGGCCGCATTGCTGAACGAGCCGGTGCCACTTACAACTGCCCATGCGCCCGTGCTTGGATAAGTGGCGGCGCCTGCGGCCATGGACGCTGAGGCCACCGGGCTGCACAGGTCTTGCGAAGGGCCGGCATTTGCCGCCGTGATGGTCCCGTCGAACACGCGCAGCAATACCGTATCCACCGTGGTGCCACAGGGGCCATTGTCCACGGTCCACACGAACTGGTTGTCCCCGATGGACAAGTTGCCCACGGCGGATTGCGGGTTGGCCGCATCGGCCACTGTTGCTCCGCCGAGCGCGGTCCACGTTCCCGTTCCGGGATAGACCGCAGCATTCCCTGCGAGCACCACGTTTGTGGCCGAGGAACAGAGGTCCTGATCGGCACCGGCATCCGCCACCGGTGCGGTTTGGTCATAGAGATACACAACCACGGTGTCCGTGGTGGGCGGCCCGAAGCCGCAATCGCCGTTGTAAATGGTCCAGGTGAACACGTTGGCACCCACGGAAAGCCCATGGATGGCCGTGGCATGGTCCGTGCTATCGGCGATCACGCCCGTTCCGCTTACCAAGTGCCAGGTTCCGGTGGCCGGGAAGAGCGGGATGTTGGCCGCCATCACCGTGCTGTCCTCCGGCGTGCATTGCGAGATGTCCGGCCCGGCATTGGCCACGGGCCCGAACGGATCGAAGACCGACACGCTCACCGTGTCCGACCAGATGCCGCTTGTGGGGCAAGGGCCGTTGTTCAAGGTCCACACGAAGGTGGTGATGCCCAAGGCCAGGTCGTTCACCACGGTGTGCGGATCGTTGGGATCGACAAGCGTGCCGGGACCGCTCAGGATGGTCCATGTTCCCGTGGCGGGCGGCTGCGGCGTGGCTGCCTGCAATTGCACGGAGGTCATCGGGAGGCAGAGCTCGAAGTCATCCCCGGCGAAGGCTGCTGCCGTGCTGTCACTGTATATGATCACCGTCATGGTGTCCATGGTGATCGCATTCGGGCACGGCCCGTTGCTGGTGGTCCATACGAAGGTGTTGGCACCGATGGCCATGCCCACCACCTTGCTCAGCGGATCGTGCACATCGGCAAAGAGGCCCGCACCGTTGATGACGCTCCACGTGCCGCTTGCCGGGAAGATCGGCGTGTTGCCCTGCATGAAGGTGCTGTCCTGGGGCGTGCAGTACGCCTG
>JAFDZG010000348.1 GCA_018267065.1 Bacteroidota bacterium | reverse complement strand
CGCACCTGATCCTTCAAGGATAGGAGCGGCCGCTTGGACATTACGGCAGGAAACCGCTTGGGCAGCGGATGGTGGTGGATCAAGGGGTGTACGGCATCACCGGTCCATAATGATGCCGAAGCCCCTGGGGCGGTGGTGCTGCGGATCACATGCACCGGATGGCCGCGCCGGGCCAGCTCTTTGGCAAACTTGGCCCACCGGCGCCCACCGATGCCCCGTACGGGCGGGAACCCGTGGCAGATGAGGAGGACCGGCTCATTGGGGCGCATGGCTGGCTACACCAAAACTTCAGCGATCAGCCGGTCCGTGACCGGAGCAAGCAGGTAGGCACTGTGGTCCGCTGCCGGGTTACAGTCCACTTTCCGCTCTCCGGCAATGATGCGCGGCAGTTCCGCGCCCAGCTCATCCACCGTAATGGAACTGCCCATTTGCCGCTCATGGATGGTGCGGCTCACAAGCCCCGGTTCGCCTACATGCAGGATGGGCGTTCCACAGAAAAAAATCTCCTGGAATTTGGTGCCGAGAATGTTCTTGTTCGCCACCGGGATGTACAGGATGACCAAGTTTGCGGCGCGGATCTTCTTGAAAACCTCCTTCGGTGGAAGGGGGACATGAAAGCAGATGGTGTTTGTCAATCCTGCCTGCGCCACCTGTTCCTGGTACCAACGGGTATTGTGCCCGGTGATGTACAGGTCCAACCGGCTCCGGGCAAGTACCTCCGGCCTCCGTTGGCGCAAGCCTTCAAAGGCCTGCACAAGCCGGGTGAAGTAGTGCTGCGCCTCCGCTGCGCCGTATAAACTGCCGGCATACACCATTCGGAACGTTCCATCGGCGGCAGGTGAAATGGAGCGGTCGAAATCGTTGGGATCGACCGCATGCGGCAAGAGCCTGAACTTGTGCGCAAGGCCGGGATAGGTGCCCTGCAAATGCTCCACCATGTGTTCATTGGGCGTGGTGACCACATCTGCGCCAAGCACCACCCGTGCTTCCATTTCCTTTTCCTGCCGCAGCCTGCGTGCGCCAATTGAAGCAAGACCATAATTGCTGGCCCAAGTCCACTCATCCCGGAAATCCATGGTGAAGTGGAGCTCCGGGAAGGATTGCTTCAAGCCGAGCACATGGTCCATTATATGGAAGGGAAAACCGGTAACGATCACTTGGCGGATGCCATGTGCCCGGATGAGTTCGGCGGCCTTCCGCTTCAATTGCTTGCGCCACAGCACGGCATGGTCGTACCAATTGCCTTTGCACAGCAGGGGCAATACCAGCATCCAAAACCGGTAAAGCAGCTTGTCCTTGAGCGAATGGATGTTTTGTTGCAAAAGCACCGAAGGATAGCGCCTGGGCAGCGGATGGTGGATGATGCCCGGCATAATACCGTCTTCGTTCCACAATGAGTCCGGGGTGCCCGGAAGCTTTTCCGCACGGATCACATGCACCGGATGGCCGCGCCGTGCCAGCTCCTTGGCGAACTTGGCCCAGCGGCGCCCGCCGATGTCGAATACAGGTGGAAAGGCATGGCAGATCAAAAGAATGGGTTCGCCCGGTTGCATGCCGCGCAAAGCTATGTGCGGCTGCGACTGGCGCCGATCACGGTGCACGCATTAGATTAGCCGCTGAGAGACAGGCATGCGAAAACACGTGATCATCACGGGGGGGGCGGGTTTCATCGGCAGCCACTTGGTGGACCGGTTGCTGGCAGAGGGGGGGTGGAACGTCACCGTGGTTGACAATTTTGACCCGTTGTATCCCCGTGCCGCCAAGGAAGCAAACTTGGCCCTGCACAAGCATGATCCGGCCTTCCGGTTGGAGGAAGGGGATATTCTGGACGGAACAACGGTGGAGGGCGTATTGCAACGCATGGGCCAAGGCCCCGTAGTGCTGGTGCACCTGGCCGCCCGCGTGGGCGTGCGGCAAAGCCTGCTCGACCCCATTGGCTACCACCGCACCAATGTTACCGGTACCCTGGCCTTGCTGGAGCTGGCCCGGAAGTACCGGGTGCAACGCTTTGTACTTGCCAGCAGCAGCAGTGTGTACGGCGAACATCCCGCAGTGCCCTGGAAAGAATCGCTTGGTGACCTGCACCCCATCAGTCCCTACGCGGTATCCAAATGGACGGCCGAGGCATTTGCGCGCGTGTATGCACGGCTGCACGGCTTGGATACGGCCGTGCTCCGTTTCTTCACGGTTTACGGGCCCCGCCAACGCCCTGACCTGGCCATTCATTCATTCTTCCGGAAGATCTCCGAAGGCCAGCCCATCCGCCAGTTCGGCGATGGCAGCTCCCGGCGGGACTATACCTACGTGGACGACATCATTGATGGTGTGCGCGCGGCCATGGAAGCGCCGTTGACCAGTTCAAACGGGCATGGTGCCCATGAGGTCTTCAACCTCGGAAACTCCGCCACTGTTACCCTGCGGGAATTGATCGACGCCATAGAGCGGGAAGCTGGCCGAAAGGCCATCATAGAACAGTGCCCGGCCCAAGCCGGGGATGTGAGCCAGACCTATGCGAACGTGGACAAGGCCGGGCAATTCCTCGGCTTTGTGCCCAAGACCCGGCTCGCGGCAGGTTTGCATCAGTTCGCCCAGTGGTATCAAGGCTTGGTCCCGGAGGCTGGCCACCTTACTTTGCCATAGAATGCAGTGGCAGCATGCGGACCATTGGGATCAGCCATAAGACCCGTTACTGGCAGCACTACTGCTTCAGCAATCCACCGGAAGGCTACAGGTACGTCAGGGGCTTGGACCTGCCGTGGCACTTGGCGGGCATCACCGGTGAAACGTTTGCCAACACCAAGGTTTTCCTCCCCGTGCGCGGGGTGGACCTTTACCATACCTACAACGGGGTGGTGGCCAATGCACGGCCTTGGGTGGTGGAAGTGGAGAGCTATCTGCCACGCTACCAAGGCAAGGATCCCCGAAGCCCGCTGTATACCTGGGCGCTGAAAAAGCTGGTTGGCACGCATTGCAAAGGAATCGTGTTCACCAGTCGCCATGCCATGGGGATGAACCGGAAACATCTGGAGGAAGCAGGCGTGGACCCGGCCAAAATGCACGTGATCTACCGCGCTGTGGAGCAGTACCGGCCCCAAGGCCGCGATCGGCGCTTTTTCACGGTGCTCTTCGCGGGGAATGGCTTCTACCGGAAAGGGGGCGTGGAATTGCTCCATGCATTCCAACGCCTGGGCCGCAGCGAAGCGCGATTGGTGATCATCAGCACGTTGGAAACGGATTGGGGCTTGTGCCCGCTTCCCGAAGTACAGGCCTGGGCGGAGAAGACGATCGCAGCAGATCCCCGGATCACCTTGCACCGGCGGTTGCCGCATGATGCGCTCATTGCGCACATGCGCGCGGCGGATGCCTTTGCCAGCACCACCTTTCTGGACCCTTTCAACAACACGGTGCTGGAAGCCATGGGCTGCGGGTTGCCGGTGATCTGCTCGGATACCGGTGCGCTGGCCGAGGTGGCCCGCGATGGCGGGAACGGCTGGGTGCTCCCCGTGGCGGGCCGCAGCAGCGATGAGATTGCGGAGGAACTGGCTGCCAAGATCAGGCAGCTGATGGATGATCCGCTGCTGCGCGGGCGCATGGGAGCCGCCAATGATGCGATCATCAGGGAGCACTTCTGCCTGCCGGTGCGCAATGCGGCGCTGGATAAGCTCTACCGTGCGGCCTTGGGCTGAACCGCCACCTTGGCATCGGCTGCATCGCGCAGGGCCAGCAACGCATCCAAATGTTGCCGGGCCACTACCGGCCACGCAAAACGCCGCGCCGCAATACCATGGCCTGCAAGGCCCATTTCGCGGCGTTGGTCCTGGCTTTCAGCCATGAATTGGGTCACGGCCT
>JAFDZG010000347.1 GCA_018267065.1 Bacteroidota bacterium | reverse complement strand
GTTGCCGTGCCACCGGGCACTCCGAGGCAGTCGATCAATTGTCCCGCGCAAACGCAGTCCGCGCCGTACACGTCATTGCCGGTGTTTGCGTTGCCGTCATTGCAGGCGGAGCCGATTATTGCCGTGCCACCGGGCACTCCGAGGCAGTCGATCAATTGTCCCGCGCAAACGCAGTCCGCGCCGTACACGTCATTGCCGGTGTTTGCGTTGCCGTCATTGCAGGCGGAGCCGATTGTTGCCGTGCCACCGGGCACTCCGAGGCAGTCGATCAGTTGTCCCGCGCAAACGCAGTCCGCGCCGTACACATCATTGCCGGTGTTTGCGTTGCCGTCATTGCAGGCGGAGCCGATTGTTGCCGTGCCACCGGGCACTCCGAGGCAATCCAAGGGGCACACGCCGGCGTTCACGGGCCCGGAAACGACATTGCCGGTGATATCCACACCGGCCATGGAAATGTAGAAGTTTCGATTGTTTGCAGCCGTATATGCGTCATTGCCCAATGTGAATGCCGTGCATGCCGAGCCGCCAACAGGAATGGTGGTAATTGTGAACCAAGTTTCCGGGGGAATGGACACGCCACACCCACCGTCGAATTCGGAATCCTCCAACCGGTTTATACCGAATCCATTGTAGGTACGGTAGGAGATGCCATTATCTGTAACCACTGGGGATGGAGAGAAAGAGGCCCATGCATTGCAAAAGCTTGTTCCGGACCCCAGTGCAGATCCCGACGCGGTGCTGTACCGGATGGTCACGGTAAGCGCACTGAAGATCCCCCCAAAGCTGTCCGTGGAGTGAATCATTATCTGGACTTGCAGTTGGTTCGCGGCAGGCCCAGGAACCAGCCTGATGTCTGCCGAGGTTGGAATGACATCCTGTGCCCTGCTGGTGGCGCTGAAACCAAAGACACAGGCCAATATGAGCACGGAAACCTTGGCTTTCTGGAGCAGCGTAGTCAATTGCTTCATCGTGATGGGGATGAGGGTATTTTGGGAAACCCGGAGCAAAATAGATGGATGGAGACAAAAAATCAATTTTTTCTTTCCCCGCGCCGACACCGGGGTTGGGTGGATCAACGGGGAGTCCGCCCAAGGCCTCCTTGCCCGATCATCGATGCAGCTTCGGGCCTGCCGCTTTGGCATGACGCATTTTTACGGGAACAGTGGGAAGCATCCATTTTGGTTGCGCTGTCCCAACCCCTGGTAAAAGGCGTTTGTGATTTCCGTTCCTTGAGCCTCGGGATACAACGTGATGGAGCCGGAGGCGTTTTCATTCAACCCGGACCATGTGCCGGGGATCGTAGTGGCCATTACTACTGCGTATTCGGGGATTCGGGCAGGTTGTGCGGAGGTTGCCCATTGGAGGAAGTTGACGTTGGAAACGCCATTGGCTGCTTTTTTGGGCGGAGGAATTATTATTATCGCCAATTACAAATTGCGAATACCGGGATATAGGTATTTTCACGGGAAGTTTCGTCCACAAGCTTTGCGGTACTCAATCATAGGGCAATGATCAACATCGTGATAGCGGATGACCAGGCGATAATACTTGACGGGTTGACCGCCCTTTTGGAAAGTGATCCGGAAGTGCGGGTTGTGGGCCGGGCCTCCAATGGCCAGGAAGCTGTGGATAGGGCCAAAGACCTAAGGCCGGATGTTGTCTTAATGGATATCAGCATGCCCTTAATGGATGGCATAGAGGCGACCAAAGTGCTGAACATGTGCTGTTCCGGAACCCGTGTGTTGGTGCTCAGCATGTACGACCATCCGGACTTGGTTCGGGAAATCTTGGGGTCCGGAGCTTCCGGTTATGTGCTGAAGAACGTGGCCAAGGAGGAGTTGAGCTTGGCGTTGCGCATGGTGGCTTCCGGTGAGCAGTACATCGGCCATCAGGTGAGAAACATGCTGGCCAAGGATGACCGGTTCCGTGACAGGGTAGGGGGCATTGGGCATAATGTGCTCAGCAAACGGGAAAGGGAAGTTGTTCAATTGATCTGCATGGAGTTCAGCACGCAGGAAATCGCGGAGAAGCTCTTCATAAGCGCCCAGACCGTTGATACGCACCGCAAGAACATCATGAGTAAGCTGGACGTGAAAAATGCCGCAGGCGTGGTGAAGTATGCCATGGAGCGGGGCTGGTGTTGAGCATTCTTCCGCCTGGTGGCGGGGTGCACGCGTATTTGAACATGCTCCCAGGCCGATCGCGCCAGAGCTCGGGGCGAGTTCCATCCATCGCGACATCGGGGGGGCACATTTGGGCCGAAGCAATCCTTCTGGAAGCCATGCTTGGACTGCATCATCGCAGGTCCTCTCCGCATTCAATGGGTAGGTAGGTCGGCGAGAAGGGCCATCCCTTTCGGAACGGCCCTTCGTTTTTGCGCTCCCTCAGGGTATCGCGAAGCGGACCCTGAGGTTAGTAGGCAGAGGTGCTCGAAGCCTACTTCACAATGCTCAACCGCTGCACGGACTTCACTCCGTTCACGTTAATGTTCACCATGTACACGCCGCTGGCCAGCTCGCCGGGCAGTTGCAGGATGGTGCTGAAGAGCCTGCCGCTGTTCTCAAATCTCTTGGCATACGCCAGCCTTCCATACACGTCCAGTATCTCCACGGCGATTTGTTGCTCCTCATCCTGCAATCCGCTCAGGCCAAAGTTCACTTGTCCGTCATGCACGGGATTGGGCCATAATGTTGCTTCCCCGAAGCCGTTCAGTTCCAGGCGTGGCAGGCTATTGTCAATGGTAATGGCGCAACTGCCGGGGCAGAAGCCCGTGTACACGCCGTTCACCTTTACATTGACCTCCACGTTGTATGTGGAGCCATTCACCAGTGGCGGAGCCACGTCGCTGTTCCACTTCAACTGCAGGATGTATGTGCTGCGCGTGAAGGTTTGGTCGTAACCCTCGCCGGTATTGAAGATGCGGAACTGGTACTCCGTTCCGCCCACCACTGGCGTGGCATAGATAAAGCTGTTGTTCGCGGGAGGGTTGAAAGCGCGCGTTTCATTGCAACTATGGCCATAGTTCGGTGCGGGGATAAGCCCGGAGCAGACCACCACCTGCGGCACGCCCAAGCCCATTTCGCAGCCGCTGCCCCAGTGTGCGCCGGTGATTGGGCCGGCCACGTTGCTGCGCACGCGCGCGAAGTACTTCACACCGGGGGTGAGCGGGCTGCTCACCATCTCCGAGAAGATCACGTAGTTGCGGTTCACGGTGATCCGGCGCATGAATCCGGCGTCCGGGTCCGTGAATTCGAACTGGTATTGCGTGGCGCCCGTTACCTTGTTGCAGTATACTTTGTTGCCCAGGCCGTTGTTGAATATGCCACACTCGGAGGTTGCGATGTTCGCAGGCCCTTCCGCCAGGCAAAAGCTGTGACTGTTCCCATAGGAAAGGCTTGCCGAAGGCGAGGCCGGGGAAAGGCTTCCTGCGGCAAAATCATCACGCAGCAACAACTTGCCGCTTGTGGTGCGCAACTCCCAACTACCGCCCGCAATGCCATCACCTGAACTGTCAAAGATCCGGAATCCGTAACAAGCATCGCCGATGTTAACGGCATCAAGGCATATCGTGCGGGATACGAAGGAATTGTTGTCCGCAGCGGTGAGGCTTCCCGCTGCCACCTGGTTGTGGGCGTCATCGGTGAACTGCCAGCTGATCTCGTCCGCATAGCCGTCCGTGGTGATCTGCAGCACCACCTGGTTGCCGTTGCAGGTGCCAAGACAAGTGCATTGGGGGTTGTACGCATCACCCACCGTGTTCGGGTCACCATCGTTGCAAGCATCACCGATGTTTACGCCCAAGAGCGGACAATCATCGCCCAAGAGTTGTACCACCCTGTTCTTGGCAGTGCTGTTGAAGAGGGTGAACGAGCCGCCAAGAAGCACTTTTCCGTCCGGCCGAGCGGCCAATGCCCAAGCTTCACCGTTGTTCAATCCCATGCCGGGGTTGAATGTCAAGTCCGTGCTTCCATCAGTGTTCAAACGGGCTATGCGGTTGCGGTTTACGCCGTTGGCCGAGGTGAAATTCCCGGCGACCAACACCTTGCCGCCGCCATGCATTTCCAGCCTCCGGCACACGGCGGACAAACCAGTACCGGTGGCAAAGGCCATGTCCAAGGAGCCGTCCGTGTTCAGCCTGGCGATGCGCCCCCGTGCTGTGCCGTTGAAGGAAGTGAATTCACCGCCGATCACCAGCTTTCCGTCAGGTTGCAGCGCCATGTCCCAAATGGTTGCACTTGCGCCCGTGCCCGGGGTGTACGCCATGTCCAATGATCCGTCGCTGTTCAGGCGCGCAATGCGGTTCAGGGCAGTGCCATTGAAACTTGTGAAACTCCCACCGACCAGGACCTTGCCGTCGCTTTGCAATGCCAAGGCCTCAACATTCTGGTTGGCCCCTGTGCCCGGCACAAAGCCGGTGTCCACGGTGCCGTTCGCGTTGAGCCTGGCGATGCGGTTGCGCCCGGCGCCATTGAAGTTTTGGAACACCCCGCCTATCAGGATCTTCCCGTCGGGCTGCAGCACGATCGCTTCCACGCGTTGATTGGCACCGGTGCCCGGATCGAAGCTGGCATCCAACGTGCCGTTTGCGTTGAGGCGTGCGATGTAGTTGCGGCCAATGCCGTTGTAGCTCGTGAACGCCCCTCCGATCAGGATCTTTCCATCGGGCTGCAGTGCCATGGCGCTGATGTAATTGTTTGCCCCTGTCCCGGGGGAAAAACCCGGGTCAACAGCGCCGTACACATCAACGCGCACTATGGTGTTTGCTGCTGAGCCATTGTACATGGAATGTGCACCTGACATGAGAACATTCCCATCCGGTTGTACCAAAAAGGCCCGCACGGTGTTGTTTGCACCAGTACCGGTATTAAATCCGGGATCAACGGAACCCGTCTGGGCCGCAAGCATGCCCGGAATGGCGGCCGTGAGAAGTAGAAGGGTGGCTTTGTTTTTCATGTGATGAGGGTTACTGGTGGATTTCATGGTCGATACAAAGAGGTGCATTGCAATACAGGCGTACAATACCCACAAATGGGTAATTTTCATCGAGGCGCAACATGACTTCAGGCCCTGTGCAAGCCGGCATTTCTCCCGTAACAGAAAAGTGACTGTCAAGTACCGAACGGCCCACCGGCCTTGGTTTTGGTGGGAGTAGGCTTCGAGGGCCTAAGCCTACGTTCGGCTGCTCAGTCTGCAGCCCTTAGGGTGGTTCGAAGTACCTCGCTCCGGCGGCACGACCGGGAATACAGGTTGTATTAAGTGCTCGCCCTCGTTCGCTCATACAGCGTTGCAGCTCAGCCGGAT
Source organism: Bacteroidota bacterium (assembly GCA_018267065.1). Classification (GTDB taxonomy): domain Bacteria; phylum Bacteroidota; class Bacteroidia; order Flavobacteriales_F; family PHOS-HE28; genus PHOS-HE28. The sequence goes on along the minus strand of JAFDZG010000347.1, from coordinate 183 downwards.
ACTTCGTTCCAGTATCCTCACTTCGCTGCGCCTTGTCTGAGCGAACGATGGCTTCGCGTGCCATCCGTTCGAGGTACTTCGGGCCACCCCTTAAACACAAAGGGCCGCCCCTTTCGGAACGGCCCTTTGTTTTTACGCTCCCTCTGGGTCTCGCGAAGCGGACCCTGAGGTCAATAGGCTAGG
>JAFDZG010000346.1 GCA_018267065.1 Bacteroidota bacterium | reverse complement strand
TGGTGCTGCAGCGCTTCCGCCTGGCCTACCTCGGCGATGCCTGGGTGAACTGGTGCCCTGCGCTGGGCACCGTGCTGGCCAACGACGAAGTGAAGGACGGCGTGAGCGAGCGCGGCGGGCACCCCGTGGAACGCAAGCGCATGCCGCAATGGAGCCTGCGCATCACCGCTTACGCCCAGCGACTGCTGGACGGGCTGGATGGGCTGGATTGGAGCGGGAGCATCAAGGAGGCGCAGCGCAATTGGATCGGAAGGAGTGAAGGCGCAAGCGTGAAGTTTGCCCTCACCCCAGCCCTCTCCGGGGGAGAGGGAGAAATGCCCCCCACCCCGGCCCTTTCCGGGGGAGAGGGAGAAGTGCCACTCAGCCCTAACCCCTCCCCGGGGGAGAGGGGGACGGTCCCTGGCTACCTCACCGCAGACCCGGCGATCGCGGGACGGTTGATGGCACATGCAAATGCAATGCGCAAGAATCCCACGGAAGCAGAGGATAAATTGTGGCAAGTGATCAGGGGTGCAAGTGTTGGTGCCAAAATCCGCAGGCAACACATCATTGACCGCTATATTGTTGATTTCGTTTGCTTGCCTAAACGACTGGTGATCGAAGTGGACGGAGATATCCATGACCTGCAGCAGGAAGAAGACGCCTTGCGGACCGCGAGATTGAATGAGTTGGGCTTTGATGTTGTCCGATTCACCAATAAAGATGTACTGCAGGACACCTATGCGGTCAGGTGCAAGATCCAGAAGGTGCTTGCGGAACGGCGTGATGTCACACAGCATGTGGACTCCCCCCCTCTCCCCCGGAGAGGGGCCGGGGGTGAGGGCGAATTGGCCATTGAAGTCTTCACCACCCGCCCGGACACCCTTTTCGGTGTCTCATTTTTGACGCTCGCGCCGGAGCATGAGCTTGTTGCTGCCCTCACCGTGCCGGAGCGGCGCGCCGAAGTGGAAGCCTACGTGGCCACTGCCAAGAACCGCAGCGAGCGCGAGCGCCAGGCCGAGGTGGACAAGGTGAGCGGCGTGTTCACCGGCAGCTACGCCAAGCACCCCTTCACCGGGGCCGACATCCCCGTGTGGGTGGGCGACTACGTGCTGGGCGGCTACGGCACCGGCGCCGTGATGGCCGTGCCCGGCGGCGATCAACGCGACTGGCGTTTCGCCAAGCACTTCGGCCTGCCCATCATCGCCGTTACCGAAGGCGCGGACATTGAAAAGGAAGCCGACGAACGCAAGGATGCCACCATTTGCAGCGAAGGATTTTTGAAGGGGCTGAAAGTGCCGGACGCCATCCGCCGCGCAATCCAGGAACTAGAAAAGATCGGGGCCGGGCAAGGCAAGGTGAACTACCGTCTGCGCGATGCCGCCTTCGGCCGCCAGCGCTACTGGGGAGAGCCCATCCCCATCTACTACAAGGACGACATCCCCTACCCGCTGCCGGAAAGCGCGCTGCCGCTGAAGCTGCCTGAAGTGGACAAGTTCCTGCCCACCGAAAGCGGCGAACCACCCTTGGCCCGCGCAAAAGACTGGCATTACTCCCCTTCTCCCTCGGAGAAGGGGCCGGGGGATGAGGGGCATTACTCCCCTCTCCTTGGGAGAGGGGCCGGGGGTGAGGACTACCCGCTGGAAACCACCACCATGCCCGGCTGGGCCGGCAGCAGCTGGTACTTCCTGCGCTACATGGATCCGCACAACGCGAAGCGCTTCGCCAGCCAGGAGGCCGTGGACTACTGGGGACAAGTGGACCTGTACATTGGCGGCAGCGAGCACGCCACCGGCCACCTGCTCTACTTCCGCTTCTGGACCAAGTTCTTATTTGACCTGGGGCTGATCCCCTTTGATGAACCGGCGAAGAAACTGGTGAACCAGGGGATGATACAGGGGGTGTCTGCTTTCACGAATGTTGCTCTCACCACTTTCTCATATAGGCCAGGATTCAAGCCACATTCGGAAAGAGAACCAAGCGTTTTTGTCAGTCATTCGATGTTAGAGAAGTTGAAACGCCCAGCTGTTCACCACGAGCTCATTGAGGCCTATCGGAAGCACGTTTCACTTGATCAAATACACCTAGATGGTCTATACGTGACGGAGTACGTGACTCGGCATGTTCCTATTGGGTTGCTGGGGAAGGATGATGCCCTTGATTTAAATCGCTTCATCGATTGGAGAAAATCCTGGCTAGAGTATTCTGGAGAGTACGAGTTTATAAACGAGAGCAATGGGAATTACCTATGCACTCGCGAAGTCGAAAAGATGTCCAAGTCGAAGTTCAACGTGGTGAACCCGGACGACATCATTGAGAAGTACGGTGCGGACACGCTGCGGCTGTATGAGATGTTCCTGGGCCCGCTGGAGCAGAGCAAACCGTGGGACACCAACGGCATCGAAGGCACCTTCCGCTTTTTGAAGAAATTCTGGAACCTGTACCAACCAGTTGAGGATGCCGCCGCAGCTTCTCACATTGGTGCTGACCCATTTCTGAGTTCCGATGCACCGACCAAGGCCGAACTGAAGATCCTGCACGCCACGCTGAAAAAGGTCACCGAGGACATCGGCAACATGAGCTTTAATACCAGCGTGTCGCAGTTCATGATTGCAGTAAATGAACTGAGCGCGTTGAAGTGTAAGAAATATGCGATCCTAGAGCCTTTGGTCATTTCATTGGCGCCCTTCGCGCCGCACATCGCCGAGGAGATCTGGATGCAATTGGGCCACGCGGAAAGCATTAGCACCGCGCCCTGGCCGCAGTGGGAAGCGCAGTACCTGGTGGATGACAGCTTCAGCTACCCCATCAGCTTCAATGGCAAAACCCGCCTGCAGCTGGAATTCCCGGCCACGCTTGGCAAGGAGGAAGTGGAAGCCGCCGTGCTGGCCAACCCGGAGGTGCAGGCGCGCCTGGAGGGCAAGGTCCCAAAGAAGGTGATCGTGGTGCCCAAGCGCATCGTGAACATCGTGGTGTGATGGCCGGGTGGACAGTTTGGTACAGCCCTTGCAAATGGACCCGCATGGCACAGCGATCCATCCTTTCCGCGGCAGCGGCGGGCTTGTTCTCGTTCGGCTTTGCGCAAAGCGGCGGCACCCCGCCTGAACCGGCGTTTTTCCCGCTGCGCACCATTGGGCACAACGCGTTCCAAGCAGGCGAAAAACTCAGCTATGTGCTGCACTACGGCTGGCTCAATGCCGGTACCGCCACCTTGGAACTGAAGGAAGCCGACCAGGA
>JAFDZG010000345.1 GCA_018267065.1 Bacteroidota bacterium | reverse complement strand
TGGCACAACTGATCGTGTCGTTGGAGGTCATCTCCATGTGCAGGGAGCCGCTGGAACCAATGATCGATATGCCGGCCAGGTCCATGTCCTGGTCACCGTTCTCGAAGGCCAAAGGGGCGGTGTTGTCCATACCATCGTAGATCCGCAGTACGTCGTACATATTCGCTTCTATGGTGCCGGAGAGGAACTGCAGGGTGAGCGGCAGGCCGCATGCGCTTTGCCAGCTCCAGGTATGGTCATCATCATCCGTGTAGCAATAGGTGCCTGCAACTGAATTGCTGTCGCAGGGGATGATGATGGAGTCCTGGGCAGCCAACGGCTGTGCGGTACACAACAGGATCCATGCGGCCGCCAGGTATGGGTAGCAGGAGGGAATGGTGTGCTTTTGCGGCATGGAGTATAAAGATAGAGTGGGGTGGGTACGGATGACGTGATCAGGGCCGGGTGTTGAAAACTTTCTTTAGTTCTGCAATTACGGAACCAAAGAAACTTTCCATACCTTTGTCCCGTTCAAGCACGAAAGGCCATGAGCGAGATCAAACTGACCAAGGACCAACAGGAGCTCATCGAGCGCATGGGGGTTATCTTTGAAGGCCACGGGATCGCCCCCGCACCTGCGCGTGTGTCGGCCTTGCTGCTGGTAGTGCCTCCGGCGGAACTTCCCTTTGAGGACATTTCACGCCTGCTGAACCTGAGCAAGAGCGCCACCAGCACGGCACTCAACCTGCTGCTCAGCCTGAACCGCATCGAATACACCACCAAGCCGGGGGAGCGCAGGCGCTACTTCCGGGCCAAGTTCAGCACTTGGAAGGTGGACGTGACGAAGGCCTTGGAGGGAATCTCCAGCATGAGCACCGTGTACAGGGAGGTACTGGCACAACGCCCTAAGAACACAGCTGACTTCAACCGCAGCCTAATGGACATGGTGGTCTTCCTGGAGTTCCTGGCCAAGGAACTGCCGCATGTGTTCAAGAAGTGGGAGCAGCACCGCTGATTTTTTTCGCCCATTAAGTTCTCTTTGATCAGAACCATAAAGCCAACAGCAAACTAACGATGACTGTAAGAACCAACATGCTCCTGCTCGCCTGCGCGGCGCTGTCGCTGGGGGCAGGGCCTGCGGCGGCCCAGCAGCCCATGGACCTGAAGCAGGTGCTGGAGCAGGCGCTGAAGTACAACACCGATGTGCGCAATGCGGCACTTGACCAGGAGGCGGCACGGCACAAGGTGGGTGAGACGCGCGCGGACGGGTTACCGCAACTTTCCGCCTCGGCGGACCTGAAGACCAACCTGAGCCTCGCCACCCAGTTGCTGCCCGGTGAGATGATCGGCCGGCCGGGGGCGCAGGTGCCCGTGCAGTTCGGCAGCAAGTACAACGCCACCGTGAGCGGACAGGTGAACCAGATCCTGTACGACCAGCGCTTCCTCACCGGACTGCAGGCCGCCAAGCGCTCCGAAGAGCTCTATGCGCTGCTGCACCTGCAAACGGAGGAGCAGGTGATGTACGAGGTGGCCGGCACCTACTACAAGATCCTCGACCTGAAGGCCCAGGAGGCCAGCGTGGACAGCCAGTTGGCCAGCATGGCCGAGCTGGAGCGCATCACCAAGCTGCAAGTACAGAACCAGTACAAGCTGAAGCTGGACCTGCAGCGCGTGCAGGTGAATCGCCAGAACGCGGTGACCCGGCGGGACGGTTTCAGCCTGCAGGCCGAACAGCAGTTGAACTACCTGAAGGTGCTGATGGGCACGCCCCTGTCTGAGGAAGTGCAACTGGTTCAGCCGGCCTTCCTGAGTGTCGCCGCTCCTGCACCTTCGAGGGATACGCTCTATGAACAGCGTACGGACATCCAGGTGCTGCATGAGCAGATCGCCTTGCAGGACCTGAACATCCGCGCCACCCGCGCCGGCTACATGCCCACGCTGAGCGCTTACGGCAACCTGGGCTGGCAGGCGCAGCGCAATGAGTTCGACCTGTTCGATGCCGGTGGAAGCTGGTTCAAGAACTCGGCCATCGGCGCCACCCTCTCCATCCCGCTCTTCGACGGGGGCCGCAAGCAACACCAGATCGCCCAGCAGAAGGTGGTGCGCCTGCAGTACCAGGCCGACCTGGAACATGCGCAAAGCGCACTGGCCATGGAGGAACGCAATGCCATCGCCGCGCTGAACAACAGTTGGCGCACCGTGGAGGCCCAGGCCGGCAACCTCGTGCTGGCGGAGGACGTGTACCAGCAGACCAACAGCCTCTATACCGAAGGCATTGCGCCACTGACCGACCTGCTGGACGCCGACCAGGCCCTGAGCGATTCGCGCACCAGCTACCACAGCGCCACTTTGAACTACAAACTCGCCGAACTGGACCTGCTCAAGGCCCAGGGAAAGCTTAAGACCCTGGTACAATGAGCACAACGATGAACACCGCCACATCCAACCCCGGAATGAAGAAGAACACCATGAAGAAGAACATTATCTGGATCGCCGGCATCGGCGCCGTGTTGGCGCTGGGCGCCTTCAAGCTGAACGACAACCAGGAGCAGGTGAAGGCCGTTGCCGCACTGAGCGAGAAAGTGAACGAAAGCCTTCCCGTGGACGTGGGCACCGCTGAAATGGCCTTGCTCACCGAGAGCTATTCCGCCAGCGGCAGCTTGGAGGCCGCAGTGGATGTGAGCATCGCCTCCGAGACGCAGGGCACCATCACCCGCCTGCTGCACAGGAAAGGCGAGCAGGTGCGCCAAGGCGAACTGCTGGCCCAGGTGGAGAACGGAGCCCAACAAGCCGAAGTGCTGGCCATGCGCAACCAGAAGGCAAAGGCCGATGCGGACCTGGTGCGGGCACGGAACATGGCCGCCGGCGGAGCCATGACGCAGCAACAGGTGGAACAAGCCGAACTGGCCGTGAAAAATGCCGAAGCCCAGTTGATGTCCGCCGAGGACCGCTTGCGCAAAACCTCCATCACCGCTCCGGTGGGTGGCTACATCAACGATGACTTCGTGCAACTGGGCAGCTACATCAACGCCGGCACTGAACTCTTCCAACTGGTGGACATCAGCACCTTGAAGCTGAACGTGCAGGTGCCCGAGAGCCGCGTGCTGGACATGCACCCCGGCAAGCCCGTGGACATCACCTTGAAGGTGCTGCCCGGCACCACCTTCAAAGGCACCGTGCGCTCGGTGGGTGTGAAGGCCGATGCCGCCCTGAAGTACAACGTGGAGATCGAGCTGAAGAACCCCAAGGACAGCCCGCTCAAGGCCGGCATGTACGCCGTGGCCAGTTTCCGGGAAGCGAGCGGCAAGGAATTCCTCACCGTGGACCGCCGCGCCCTGGTGGGCAGCGTGAAGGCCCCGCAGGTCTATGTGGTAAAGGACAGCATTGCCCGCGTGCGCAACGTGGTGATCGGCCAGTTGACCCCGGACAAGATGGTGGTCGAACAAGGGCTGGAACCGGGCGACCGCGTAGTGCTCAGCGGCCAGATCAACTTGGTGGACAGCACCAAGGTGAGCGCCATCAACCAGTGATCCCAACGCATTCAACACCATGAAGATCACAAGCCTTTCCATCAAGCGCCCCACCGTGGTGGTGGTGGTGATGACCCTGCTGGTGGGCCTCGGCCTCTTTACCTACGGGTCCCTCAACTACGAACTGCTGCCGAAGATCACCTCGCCGGTGCTGTCTGTGAGCACGGCATATCCCGGAGCATCGCCCGGCGAAGTGGAGACCAGCGTGACCAAGAAGCTGGAGGACGCGCTCTCCTCGCTGGAAGGCGTGAAGAAGATGAGCTCCACCAGCATGGAGAGCTTCTCCCTGATCACCGTGGAACTGGTGCATGAGGCCGATGTGGACCTCGCCCTGCAGGACGCACAGCGCAAGGTGAACGCCATCCTCGGCGACCTGCCCGACGATGTGGACCCGCCCTCGCTCGGCAAGTTCGACATCAGCGCCGTGCCCATCATGAACCTCGGCGTCACCGGCAAGGTGGCCCCCACCGAGCTGTACGACCTGGTGAAGAACAAGGTGCAGCCCGCGTTGGCCAAGATCCCCGGCGTGGCCCAGGTGAACATCCAGGGCGGGCAGGAGCGCGAGATCATCGTGAACGTGGACGCTGACCGCCTCGCGGCATACGGCCTCAACATGAACGATGTGCGCAACGCGGTGAGCGGCGCCAACATGGATTTCCCCACCGGAAAGGTGAAGCGCGACGATGGCCAGACCCTGGTCCGCTTGAGCGGCAAGTACACCTCCGTGGAAGAACTGAGCCAGCTGGTGGTGAAGCACCGCACCGACGGCAGCGTGATCCGGCTCAATGAAATGGCCACCGTCACCGATGGCCAGAAGGAACCGGAGATCATCAGCCGGGTGAACGGCGCGGATGCCATCGGCCTCACCATCCAGAAGCAGACCGATGCCAATGCGGTGAGCCTGAGCGAACAGGTGCGCAAGGAGATCGGCCAACTGGAGGGCGAGTACGCGCAGTCCGGCCTCAGCTTCAGCATCCCCACGGACACCTCGGTCTTCACCTTGGAGGCCGCGGACCATGTGATCTTCGACCTGGTGCTGGCCATCGTGCTGGTGGCGCTGGTGATGCTGCTCTTCCTGCACAGCGTGCGCAACGCCGTGATCGTGATGCTCGCGGTGCCCGCAGCGCTCATCGCCACCTTCTCGGTGATGTACCTGCTGGGCTTCTCCCTCAACCTGATGTCCCTGCTCGGCCTTTCGCTGGTGGTGGGCATCCTGGTGGACGATGCCATCGTGGTGGTGGAGAACATCCACCGGCACT
>JAFDZG010000344.1 GCA_018267065.1 Bacteroidota bacterium | reverse complement strand
TTCCGGTGGAGGAAGTGCGTTCACGGCTGCAGCGTATCCGGGCGCGTTTGGTCGAGCTGCGGGAGGTTGGTTGTTAGTTGTTAGTTGTTAGTTGTTAGTTGTTAGTTGTCAGTTGTTAGTTGTACCGCATCGGTTGTCCTCGGTCGCTTGCGCGCCTGACAACTAACAACCAACAACCAACAATTACCTCTTCAAAAGGAACCGGCCCACGTAATCCGCAATGCCTTCCTCCAGCGTGTGGAACGGCTTGCCATAGCCGATACCGCGCAATTTGGCCATTTCCGCCTCGGTGAAATACTGGTACTTGTCGCGGATGTCCGCCGGGGTGTCAATGAACTCAATGCGTTCCGGCCGGCCCATGTTGGCAAAAACGTTGCGCGCCAGGTCCAAGAAGGTGCGTGCCTTGCCGCTGCCCAAGTTGTAGATGCCGCTGTGCTTGCGCTGTTCCATCAGGAAGATGCACACGTCGCAAACGTCCTTCACATACACGAAATCGCGGAGCTGCCCGCCGTCGGCATAGTCCGGGCGGTGGCTGCGGAAAAGCTTCATGCCGCCTGTTGCCTGGATCTGGTTGAAGGCATGGAACACCACGCTGGCCATGCGGCCCTTGTGGTACTCGTTGGGGCCGTACACGTTGAAGAACTTCAGGCCTGCCCAAAAAAACGGCTTGGCTTCCTGTTGAAGCGCCCACTTGTCAAACGCGTTCTTGCTCTCACCGTAGGGGTTGAGCGGCTTCAGCTTGAAGGGAAGGGCGTCGTCCGTATCGCCATAGCCCCATGCGCCATCGCCGTAGGTGGCGGCGGAAGAGGCGTACACCAAGGGGATGGCGTATTTCGCGCAGCGCCCCCACACCTGCTGGCTGTACCGCACGTTCAGTTCATCGAACACGGATTTGTCAAACTCGGTGGTGTCCGTGCGCGCGCCGAGGTGGAAGATGAACTGGACCAAGTGTTCGTTCGCATCGATCCAATCCATGAACGCCGCGCGCTCCACGCGGGCCGTAAGCTGGATGCCTTCCAGGTTGCGCGCCTTGTCCGCGCGTGAAAAATCGTCCACGGCCACCAGGTCCGCCCAGCCGCGCTGCTGCAGTTCGGCCAATAAGCGGCTCCCGATAAAACCTGCGGCGCCGGTGACAACGATCATGGGGCAAAGGTATCGGCTCTTGCGCAGTTCATGTTGGGCGCAGGGTGCTGCAACCGCACATGGCTATCGTGCCTTTTCATCTCTTTTGACATGCCTTTGGTGTGCGACACCCTTCGGGGTCGATCCCTACGCTGGATGCGATTTTCTACGTTGTGTGACCCGCTTCGGGGTCAGGTTTCGGCACCTCTTGGATTGACCCCAACGGGGTCAAACAACGTAGCATTTCCTGATAAACGGTACTTCGACCCCGACGGGGTCGCACACCTTGGCTGGTTCTGAACGGACAATTAAGACGCGATTGCCCTGTACAACTGCACGTGTTGTAGGGGTATTTCATTAAATTCACAGCGGAAGGAACCTTGCAACTTAACCTCCAGGGTATAATGGCAGGTCAACTTCAATGGCGAAGACGCAGCGAACGTGAACCATTCCGGAAGGACACCCGCTCCGTACCCGCCGGGGTGTACCACGTGGAACTGATCAATGCCGGTGCGCGGCTCGGCGTCCAAAAATTGGTGGTGCAAACACCTTACTAACGCGTACCGCAACCCTACTACTGGCGGTGATGGCCTTACCGGTGGCGGCACAGGTACCGCTTACTGTGGACACCAGTTTCCGCTTCTATTACCCCTACCAGTTGATGGCCCACTGGGACAGCACTGCCGGACCCTTGTGGGGAGCCAGCGTGAATGACCTAGTACTGCGGCTGGACGGCAATGTGATGGCCGTGGGTTCGGATTTGTTGTCCATGGATGAGGCCCCGCATGGCATCGGCCATGCCGTGGTACTTTCCACCACCGGAGATCCATTGCTCTTTCCAAGTCCATTGACAGGCGGTCCAATCGCCGAACTACACACCACGAACCAATACTTTGGCATTAACTCCGCTAGTAGGTACAATTACGACGGAAGCATTGATTGGTCCTATGGACCTGACACGAGTTCATTGCTTTCGGCGGGGGGGGCAAGGTTCCCTGATCATGGCACCTTAGTCTTCGAGGACCGCTCCAGCTTGATGAGCGGATATTTTCCATACTTCGGAGATACTGCCGTGCTGGTTAAGAAGGATGAATGGGGCCATTTGGACACCACTTCCGGCTTCCCGATCCACTATGCCAGCGGCGGGGCAAACATATCCGGCATGCGGATCTTTCAATTGTCCAACGGCCAATTCCTCTTTACCGGACAAAACTGGACCCACTACGACGGGCGGCCCGCCGGCGCGGTATTGCGCCTCCATGCCGACGGGTCACTGGACACCACCTTCCGCTTTCCTTCGGCGCGCTCGTTCATCCCCACCATCCATGAGCAGGAGGACGGCAAGCTGATCATGGCCGGCATAATCTGGATGGACGGCAACCCGGACACCTTGGACATGGTGCGGGTAAACGTAGACGGCAGCTTGGACAGCACCTTCAACAATCAGATCGATTTCCGGACCGGACCCAGCCCTTACAACGACCTAATAGGCGAAGTGACGGTATTGAAACCACTGGATGCGGGCCGGTACCTCGTAGGCGGCTGGTTCACTGCGGTGAACGGCGAGCCGCGTAGCAGCATAGCCTGCATCGACACGGCGGGCAATCTGCTGGGCTGCTGGGCCGGGGGCGGCTTGCACCCTTGCGGCTACATTGGCAGCCCTCAAACCGCCCTGCTCTATGGATATGAGTGCATAGAAGGCCGGGGCTGCTATATATACGGGCATTACGCGGGAATCTCGGACGCCAACGGCTTCCACCCGGAGCAGGTGCTGATGTCCCGGCTAAACATGCCGGACGTGGGCGTGGCGGAGGTTTCAAAACCCGCGCCGCTGTCGATATGGCCCAATCCGGGGCAGGGCACCGTGTACCTGCAATGGCCCGGCAACATCGTGGTGCATGCGGAGGTGCATGACGTGATGGGGCGCACCGTGGCCGGGCCCGTGCTGCTAAATGCCCCGTTCATCTTGAACCTCTCCAACCTGCCCCCTGGCCTGTACCATGTGCTGCTCACGGCCCCCAACGGCCACCAAACCGCTGCCAAGTGGGTGCGGGAATGAAACGCTTCTCCTTCAGGTGCCCTGCTGCGTTATGGCAGTTCGGCCAATAAGCGGCTCCCGATAAAACCTGCGGCGCCGGTGACAACGATCATGGGGCAAAGGTATCGGCTGTTGATCGCCAGGACGATCACCCCTTAATACTGCGCCTGGCGGCGCTTAACCAATACTTGGGTGAACCACGGACCTGCCTACCGGCCGGCAGGTCCACACGGATGGACACGGATCGTGATCCTCTCCGGGTATCGGACGCAAAGTCGTGGCCCACTTCCTGCCTCGCGCATTAATCAGTGTTCCCCCGGTATGCGCCGGGGTGCGTGCATCCGTGGTTGGGAATTCGGGAAAGTGGCGACCGCAGGGCGCGCGAGAGGCATCGGCCCTGCCTTGATCGCCTCACTTCACCTCCTTCACCAGGATCACGTACACGGGGAAGTGGTCCGCATAGCCGCCCGTGTAGATGTCACCGACATAGGTGCGGAGCGGGTAGCCTGCGAAGTTCCCTTCGGTTTGCCGCAGGTAGGGCTGGTTGTACACGCGCACCCCGTAGTACTTCAGGGCGCCGCCCTTGCCCGTCACCAATGCGGGTGAGAGGATGATCTGGTCGAAGAGGTTCCAGCTGTCGCGCCAGGCCAGCGTGCCGATGCCCTTTTTGTACAACTCCTCCATGGGGTTGAAGAGCTTCTTCTCCGAGACGAAGTTCTTGTCGCCGGTGGTGCCGAGGAACTTGCGCACCGCAGGGTCCACGGGGTCGTCGTTGAGGTCGCCCATGTAGAGGATCCGAGCGTTGGCGTTGCGCGCGAAGAGCGAATCGATGATGTGCCGGCCCACTTCGGCGGCGAGCTTGCGCTTGGGCAGTGAGCGTTTTTCCCCGCCAAAGCGCGAGGGCCAGTGGTTCACGATGATGCTCACGGTGTCCCCGTCCATCAGGCCGCTCACCACCAACGCATCACGCGTGCGGAACAGGCTGTCCTTGGGGTCATGCACCGGGTACTTCCGGTCGTTCAGGTAAGTGAAATATTTTGGGTTGTACACGAAGGCCACGTCCACCCCGCGCCGGTCCGGGCTGTCGTGATGGACCACTTGGTAACCGCGCTTGGCCAGCGGTGGCGTGTGTACCAAGTCCTCCACCACGTTCCTGTTCTCCACCTCGCAAAGCCCGAAACACACCAAGCCGTCCGGGAACACCTCCGTACCCATTTCCCCGAGTACGCGGGCCATGTGTTGCAACTTGCGCTCATAGCGGGCCGTGCCCCAAAGTTTGGCGCTGGTGGGCAGAAACTCCGCGTCGTCGTTCGGGCCGTCGATGGTGTCGTACAAGTTCTCCAGGTTATAGAACCCGATGGGGCGCGGTTCAAAGCGCGGCTCTTCCTTTTGTGCATGCAAAGCTTGCAACAGAACGATCGCGGCACACAGCGTGGTCAGTCGGCGCAGTTTCATCGGGGAAGGGTGAAAAGGGGCGGCAATTTACCTGCCCGCCCGGCCCATAAGCCAAATTCACGCCGCTTTTCCATTCAAGCGCCCGAAGGACTGTTCCTTTGCACCATGGAACGACATTCGATCGGCGTGCTCTCCGCCTTGTTGCTCTGCACTGCTCCCTTGATCGCACAAACGGTGTCCGATGCCCGCAATGCGGCGGAAGGCTCTACGGTCACCGTTACGGGCTTGGTCACTTCGGGGCCATCCTTGGGAAGCGTGCGCTACCTGCAGGATGCCACGGGCGGCATCGCTCTCTTTCCGGGCAGCGGCTCCGCACCAGGCTTCAACCCCCAACCGGGCGATGCCATCACCGCCACCGGCACCTTGACCAATTACAGCGGATTGTTGGAGATCACGCCCATTGCTTCATTTACCGTGAACAGCACCGGAAATCCGCTGCCTGCCCCGGAAGTGATCACGCCCAATGGGCTGGATGAGCAGGTGGAAGGGCGCATCGTCAAGCTGGAAGATGTCTACTTTTCCGGCACCGGCAACTTCGCCGCGGGGACCATCACCGCACAGGCCGGCGCAGCATCCGCGAATGTGTATCTGCGCAGCGGCCATCCGTTGATCGGCACGCCCATCCCCACCGGGCCGGTGGACCTCGTTGGGATCGCCTCGCAGTACGACAATTCCGCGCCGTATACCAGCGGCTACCAACTGCTGCCGCGCAACGCCAACGACATCACGCCGCACCAGGCCATCAGCATCATGCCGCCAGTGGTGCAATCCGGGCTGGTGCCGGACGGTTTCCACCTCACGTGGCAAACAAACCTGCCCGGAAGCTCGCAGGTGTTCTACGGCACCACGCCCGCCCTGGGATCCGTTGCGGGCACCGCTTCCGCCACGGCATCACACGATGTGCAGCTCACCGGGCTGCAGCCCGCAACCTTCTACTACGCACAGGCCTTTTCCGTGGACAACGGCGATACCGCATTCTCCGTTCCCGGCTATTACTCCACCGCTTCCACCTCAAGCGGCAACATCACTGTGTACTTCACCAAGAGCGTGGACAACAGCGTGAGTTCGGGCACCAACTCCATCGGTCTGTTCGGGGCCACGGATGATACCATCAAGGCCTACATCGACCGCGTGCAAAGCACGCTGGACATCGCCATGTACAACACCAACAGCACCTTTGTGGTGGCTGCGGTGAACGCGGCCAAGGCGCGTGGCGTGCAGGTACGCTGGATTGCCGAGGGCAGCAACGCCAACACCGCGCTGGACGGCTTGGACCCGTCGATACCGGTGCTCTACCGCACGGACGGGCTGGGCAGCGGCATGCACAACAAATTCTTCATCGCCGACGTGGACGACCCGCAACATGCCATGGTGATGGGCGGTTCATGCAACTGGACCACGCAGAGCTTCTTTGAGGACTACAACAACATCCTCTTCATCCAAGACCAGGCGCTGGCCCGCTGCTACACCGCCGAGTTCAATGAAATGTGGGGCGGCAGCGGGCCGCAACCGGTGCCTGCGTCCAGCCTGTTCGGGCCGGACAAAACGGACAATACCCCGCATCTTTTCAACGTGGGCGGCAAGCGCGTGGAGAGCTACTTCTCCCCCAGCGATGGCGTGGCGGACCGCATCGTGGACCTGCTGAACCACGCGCAGAACAGCGTTCAACTGGCCCTGTACGTGTTCACCGACAACGACCTCGGCGATGCCGTGCTTGCGGCTTTTGAGCGGCCCGGAATGACGGTGCAGGGTGACGTGGAAGACGTGTACAGCTCCGGTTCCGAGTTCAACTATTTGGTGGGCCAAGGCATCGACCTGCATTCGCACCTGGATGAACCTGGCCTGCTGCACCACAAGTACGCCATCCTGGACCAAGCCGAAGGCCCTGATCCACTCGTGGAAACCGGCAGCCACAATTGGACCAGCTCCGCTTCCACCGTGAACGATGAGAACTCACTGGTGATCCACGATGGCACGGTGGCCAACCTGTTTTACCAGGAATGGTTTGCCCGGCACTACGGGCCCACCGCCGTCGCGGAAGCCCACGGGACCAACTCCCTCCTTGCGTGGCCGGTGCCGGCGCAACATCTGCTGAATGTGAAGTTGGCCGAAAACGGAAACGCGCTGCTGGAGCTCATGGATGCCACCGGGCGCGTGATGTACCGCAGCGAGGTGAACGGCACGGCCACCGTCAACGTCGGCAATTTCGCACCAGGCCTGTACACGCTGACCTGCATCCAAGGCGACAACCTGTCGCGGCGTTCCGTGCTTGTTGTCCGTTAGCGCCCACTTGGAAAATAAAGCGGGTGCCGGTCGTTGTTCAACTCGCGCGAGCGTCCTCCGCTCGTGCGTTCGTGTATGTTTGGACGAATGTAACAGGGCACGAGCGGAAGACGCTCGCGCTAGTGAAGGCACTTTGTTGAGGGCGGTGTTGGCCGGGTAAGTATACGCAAAGGGGAAGGGAATGGGGCCGTTGCGCTGGATCCATTATGTTGCAAAGGCACGAGCGGCCCCACGCTCAAATCCCCCGCGCGATGCCCGCGCCAGTGAGAGGCACGAGCGAGCCTACGCTTTATTCCTTCGCGCGACGCTCGCGCCAGTTAGGGGAGACAGGGAAGGGAAAATATTTTATCCAAATTCAATATGTCTAAATGACGGGTATGCTATTGCTACGGTTTTCGGATTCAATTTTTCTAAACAGGTATCCACTTTTTCAATCGGAAGGTCTTCAGGAACATCGATTGAATGAGAGCCCAATGCATCAAGGCTAACGGTATTACATCCCAATGTTCTCAGTTCGGATAATACTTTCTTAATATCGTTATTCGCATTAAGCCTCCCTAACCAAATCGTAGTTCGACCCGACCGGAAAAGGTACTCCCATTTTCTTATGAAACCATCATTGTCTATGGTGGGTCGAATAATATCTCCATTTGAAATGCCTTTAATGAAAAGAGGTGCGGAGGTTACTCTATAGCCTCCGTCAGCTAATTCGGAAGAGAGGCATTCAGAGCTGACAGGTGGCCAGCCATCTTGCACTTTGAGTAGGAAATTCAGACCTTTCATTGAACTATCGGTGTCTTGCCTTATGGCATTCAGGGGACAATGAGGTCTTATATAGTTTAGGCCACGAGACTTCGAAATATCTCCAGCAAATGGTCCAGTTTATGAGGATCACCCGATCCATCGAATACACCATTTTCGATTTTATATCCATACCAATCAGTTTCGCTTGTTTCGTTCCATACCCACGGTCTATCAGCAAGGCTCACACTGGTATCAGTTAATTCAATCTTCACGCGCCACCCGGGATTGTCCAAAGTCTCAATCACAATCCCAAAGTTGTGCTCCCAATGACCGTCACACTGCGAAAGATACCAAGTTTGAATCCAATGAAGATTGTCCATGTCACTTGCCCGTTTAGTAGTCTTTGCCTTTTACTGAAGGGCGTACACCCCTTGTTCCCTTCTCCTTGGTGTGTGGAGTAGGCACAACCGTGCCATCAGGATTTGTGTGTGGTCTTCCCTTAACATCAGTTCGTTTCACTTCATCCCAGCCGGTTGGATTACGAGGGTTAGCCGTATACGTAGTGCTTCCATTCTCATCTACTACTGTATGATCACCTTGAGCTGGGCCATTGGGGCCATGCTCTCCTTTATCGGGAGTCCGTTTGTTCGAACCCCTTCCCGCCATCAAGTTCTGCCGGGCATTCTGAGCCATGGTATGTCCTACAGCCGCCTCTCCGGCCCCAACCGCTATGGAAATACTTCCAATTGCCGCAACAGGCACCGCCACCTCGGCATCCAGGCCGCCCGTTAAGACCATGGAAGCGCCGGCGCCCTCGTCCATGAGCAACCCTGTGGCAACATTTCTTGCCCCATCGATCTCCATCATGGTTCCAAGAGCTAAGGATGCATGATCGCCCAGTATTTGGCCCCGCTGGAAGTTCTGAGCATCCGAAAGGGTTGGCGCTGCAAGCACTTTCATGGATGCGACGAGCAATGGCGATACCCCTGCGTTCTCCGCCACTGCCGTGGCCCCACCGACGATCACATCCCACCAACCCCGCCCATCGGGATCGATCAAGGAGATCGGATTGCCACCGACGTAGTTGTATGGACTGATGTTGAGGTATTCGTAGGCTTTCGGATCAAGCGATAGGAAGCGCCCGATGTCGCTGTCATAATACCTGGCCCCCCGGTAATCCAGCCCGGTCTCCTGGTCCCTTTCGTGCTGGGTACTGAGATACCGTTCAGGCCCGCCGCTGTTCACGTACTGCCGCAGCACTTTTCCGTAGGGGAAGTAATCCACCACGTGCTCCAAGGTGAAGCTGCTGGTGGCATGGTTCAGCAAGGGGTCCGGCGCGGTGCCGGTGGGGTTGCTGCAGTCCACCACCGGTGTAAAGGCCACGCGCAGGTTGCCCAAGTGGTCGTGCTCGTAGTAGGTCACTTTGTTGAGGGCGGTGTTGGCCGGGTAAGTATACGCAAAGGGGAAGGA
>JAFDZG010000343.1 GCA_018267065.1 Bacteroidota bacterium | reverse complement strand
TGGCCTTCGCTGTACATGTTCAAGTTCATTCTGGAGCCGGATGAGCACCGGCTGAACGCGGTGCTTGCCATTTTCCCGCCGGAGGCGGAGGTGCTGCGCAAGTACAGCCAGGCCGGAAAGTACTTGGGCCTCACCGTGAAGGAAGTGATGTTGAGCGCCGAAGAGGTCATGGCCCGCTATGACCAAGTGGCGGGGATCGAAGGCGTGATCGTGCTATGACCGCGGGCATGGACCTGGAGGAGATCCGTACGTTCCTGTTGATCAGCCTTTCCATCCTGGTGGTGGTGGTGGCCTACAAACGGTTCCGGCAGTATGTGCAACTGCACCATGCGCCCATTCCCCAGCATGTGGAGCTGGTGAAGCTGGAGGTGATGTACCATCCGCATTTGCTCCGTGTTGAACTGTCCATTCCGGTTCCGGGCGAGGTGTTCCCTGCCATGCTTTCACACCGGCATGCACTGTTGCACAGGTGGCCGGCCGTGCAAATGGCAATGGGCGACCATGTGCTGGAGCTTCCGCTGGAAGGGGAGTTGGACGGCCACTACTATTTTGAGATCGCCACGGGCACGCAGCGTACCGAACGCAGGTTCACCGTTCGCCGGTCATGAAGGCCCGATTGCCCGTTGCCGCTGTGCTTTGCTTCATGGGCACTGCCCTGATGGCCCAGCGGCCGGCTGCTTTCAAGCCCACCGCACAGGGCTTTTTCTTCCTGCCTGTCACTTTGGGCAATCACGTGTTCGATGATCTGGCCGATGTGCTTGGGCAAGTGGACGGCGCTTTTCAGGTGCCGATCTACAAGGGCTTGGGCGTGGGCCTTGGCATCAATGCCTCGTTCTATGAGCTGAACGAGCATGGGCTGGCCACGGAGATCACCGACGGCGGAACCACGCGCATGCTCTACTACGGAAAGCTTTTCTGGAAGCACACCACCGGCAAGCAGACGTTCATGGAGATCAACGCGAAGCTGGGCCAAAGCACTTGGGCGTGGGATTGCAGCACATGCGGCAGCAACGAGCGGCAAACACAATTCCACTGGGGAGCGAACGCGGCTTGGTTCATCCATGCCACGGACAACCTTGCCTTCGGCCTTTCCCTCGGTTACCAGGCGGATGAGGCCATGTTCAACCCCGGTGTGATCGGCCTGCAACGGTTCCCGGGGCGGACCGATATGGGCGCACCTTACCGCTTCCTTACGGTGGGCCTCGGCTTCAGCACCGGTTTTGAAAAGTCGAAGGAGGGGGTCTGGTGAACGGGCCCGTTCAATGGCCTGCAACCAGGGCATCCACCGCCTGCTCGGCATCCAAGGCGCCCTCCACAAAGCCCAGCACGCGCAGCATTACGCGGTCCAACAAGGTGTCCGGGCAGCTTGCGCCGCTGGTGAGTATGATGGTCAGCGGACGTTTGGACGGCAGCCAACCCTTGGTGCGCTTCAACTTTTGCGCAGGATAGTCGAAGTGCTCCATGGTGGCCGGGTCCACGATCTCCTTGTCCCCATTGATGAAATAGGTGGGGAATTTGCTCTCCAGCATTTCCGCGATGTGGCTGGTGTTGCTGCTGTTGTACCCGCCCACCACCAGTGCCAGGTCGGCTTCTTCCTTGAGCAGTTCCGCCGTGGCATCCTGGTTGTCGTTGGTGGCGTAGCACAGGGTGTCCCGGGTGTCGGCGAAGTGCTCCTTCGCGTTGGCCTTGCCGTATTTCCGCTCCATCACCTCCTTCAGGTGGTCCGCAATGGCTTGGGTTTCGGTGGCCAGCATGGTGGTTTGGTTCACCACGCCCACGCGCTGCAGGTCCTTGCCCGGGTCGAAGCCTGCCGTGCAGCGGGTTCCAAAAAGTTCATGGAACCGCCCCGGGGGCAATTCACCCAGTATGATCCGCCCCAGTTCACGGGTTTCCTCCAGGTCGCGCACGATCACGGCGGGCGAACCCTTGGCCGTGTGGCTGAAGGTGGCGCGCGTTTCCTCGTGGGCCGCCTTTCCGTGGATCACCACGGTGTGGTGCTGCTGGCCCAGTTGCTCGCTGCGTTTCCACACTTTCTCCACGAACGGGCACGTGGTGTTGTGCTTCAACGGGTCGATGCCCAATGCCCTTAGCCGGTCGGCGGTTTCCAGCGTGGTGCCGAACGCGGGGATGATCACGATGTCGTCGCTGCGCAGCTCGCTCCAGTCCATCAGCCGGTTGCCATGGGTGTCCTGGATGAAACGGATGCCCCGTCCTTCCAAGTCTTCGTTCACCTCCGGGTTGTGGATCATCTGGCTGAGCAGGAAGATCCGCCTGTCGGGGTGCTCTTCCAACGCCTTGTAGCTGATCTCGATCGCGTTCTGCACCCCGTAGCAGAAGCCGAAGTGCCTGGCCAGGATGAACCGCACGGGCCCCAAGTCCAGCAGGGTGGGGCTCATGTCCTGCTTCTTGGGGTCCTGCAATTTGCGGAACGACTTTACCCGGCCAATGAGGCTCGAACGATAGTGTTGGGGAATGTTGAACTTGCGCATCCGGAACGGCAAAATTAGCCCCCATGCGGACTACCGTCCCTGACGATCGCCATCTGCGTGTCCCTTCCGCAACGCATGCCGCAGCCTTCGGATAAGCTTGAGCGGCAATGGAAATAATGATTACTTTCGCGGCCCCAAAAAGGGAAGACCCGTGCAGCGGCACTGCGGGCCAAACCAAACAAAACCCTCCCTGGCAGTGCCGCCCAGGCCCGGGATACAAAAGGAAAGTGAATGTCAACAGTGGAGAACAACAAGGTGGTTTTTGCCGAACCCCCCGCCGATTTTGATTGGGAGGCCGTCGAAAACCCATCCGCATCAAAGGCCGACAAGGCCAAGGTGGAGAAAGCGTACGAGGACAGCCTCAGCAGCATTTCCGAGAAGGAAGTGCTCATGGGCACCATCGTGGGCCTCAACAAGAAGGAAGCCGTCATCAACATCGGCTACAAGTCCGAGGGCGTGGTGCCCCTGAGCGAGTTCCGCTACAAGCCCGACCTGGCCATCGGCGACAAGGTGGAGGTGTACATCGAGAAGCAGGAGGACAAGTCCGGCCAGATGATCATCTCCCACAAGACGGCCCGCGTTCACAATGCCTGGGGCAAGGTGAACCATGCCATGGAGACCAGCGAGATCATCACCGGCTACGTGAAGTGCCGCACCAAGGGCGGCCTCATCGTGGACGTGTTCGGCATCGAGGCCTTCCTGCCCGGCAGCCAGATCGACGTGAAGCCCATCCGCGACTATGACCAGTACGTGGGCAAGAACATGGAATTCAAGGTGGTGAAGATCAACCAGGAATTCAAGAACGTGGTGGTTTCCCACAAGGCACTGATCGAGGCTGAGATCGAAGCGCAGAAGCGCCAGATCATCAGCGGCCTGGAGAAGGGCCAAGTGCTGGAAGGCACCGTGAAGAACATCACCAGCTACGGCGTGTTCGTGGACCTCGGCGGCGTGGACGGCTTGATCCACATCACCGATCTGAGCTACGGCCGCGTAAGCCACCCCGAGGAAGTGGTGAAGCTGGACGAAAAGATCAACGTGGTGATCCTCGACTTCGACGACGAGAAGCGCCGCATCGCCCTCGGCCTCAAGCAGCTCAGCGCGCACCCATGGGATTCCCTGGACCCCAATCTGCAGGCAGGCGACAAGGTGAAGGGCAAGGTGATGGTGACCACCGACTACGGTGCCTTCGTGGAAGTGGCCCCCGGCGTGGAAGGCCTGCTGCACGTGAGCGAAATGAGCTGGAGCCAGCATCTGCGCAGCCCCAAGGACTTCCTCACCGAAGGGCAGGAGGTGGATGTGCAGATCCTCAACATCGATCGCGAAGAGCGCAAGATGAGCCTGGGCATGAAGCAGCTCACCACCGATCCCTGGCAGGACATCGAGTTCAAGTACCCGGTGAACTCCCGCCATACCGCCAAGGTGCGCAACTTCACCCACTTTGGCATCTTCGCCGAGCTGGAGGAGGGCGTGGACGGCCTGATCCACATCAGCGACCTGAGCTGGACCAAGCGCGTGAAGCACCCCAGCGACTTCTGCAAGATCGGTGACGAGATCGAGGTGCAAGTGCTGGAGGTGGACAAGGAGAACCGCCGCCTCAGCCTGGGCCACAAGCAAGTGGAGGAGAACCCGTGGGAAGTGTTTGCCGACACCTTCCAAGTGGGCAGCGTGCACGAAGGCACCATCACGGGCCGCACGGGCAACACCTTCGTGGTGGCCCTGCCTTACGGCGTGGAAGGCACCGTGGCCCTGAAGCACCTCCGCAAGGAGGATGGCAGCAAGGCCAATGTGGACGACCGCCTGCCGTTCAAGGTGCTGGAGTTCAACGGTGATGCCCGCCGCATCGTGCTCAGCCACACGCGCACCTTCGAAGAGGGGGATGATGCCGTGCCGGCAGCACCAGCCAAGCGTGGCCGCAAGAGCCAGGACGAAGGTGGAGCAGGCCAAAGCCCCAGCATCCGCAGCGTGAACGAGAAAGTGGAGAAGTCCACCCTCGGCGACCTCAGCGTGCTGAGCGACCTGCGCGAAGCCATGGAGAACAACGAGCGCGGCGGCAAGCCTGCCAAGCGTAAGTCCCGCCGTGAGGACGAGGACGAAATGGACACCGAAGGCTGAAACAACCTTTAGCAACCCAGCGGAAGGCGGCCCCAGGGCCGCCTTCCTGCATTTTATACCAATGTGACATTCAAAATAGCCCGAAGCTATTTTGAATGACTACGGATGTAAATGCCGTTGGTACAAACAAATGGTCGAATGAGGCGAAGCCGAGATTGGACCATATTGTTTGTCCAAACGGTATTATGCCACTATCTGCCCATCGGGCACGCGCCCTGCTTCATTCACGGTACGTGGCATCTTAGGGCCAACTTCATACCTGCCACCGCCTAACTTGCGCCGCATGTTCCGGGTACTTTCCAAGGTCGTTCTCCGCCTGCTGGGTTGGCAGGTGATAGACCGTCGCCCCAAGCCAATGGGAAGCGCCATCTACTTAGTGGTGCCCCACACCAGTAACTGGGACTTTTTTCTCGGGCTCTTCGCGCGCAGCGTGGCCCGCATCAATGCCAACTACTTGGCCAAGAAATCCCTTTTTGATTCCCCCTTCGGGTGGTTCTTCCGAGCCACGGGCGGCTATCCGGTGGACCGCTCCAAGCACACCAACCTTACCGACCAGGTGGTGAACTACTTCAAAACCGTCCCCGGCTTCTCCATCGCCATCACCCCGGAAGGCACACGCGCCAAGGTGGAAGCCTGGAAAACCGGCTTCTGGCGCATTGCCAAAGGCGCAGGGGTGCCCTTGATACCCACCAGCTTCGATTACAGCAGGAAAGAAGTCACCTTGGGCAAGCCATTCCGCGTGGGCGACAGCATGGAGGCGGACATCGCCACCTTAACGGACTATTTCAAGCCATTTGTGGGCAAGAACCCACAGTGATCCGGCATCGTTTTTGCCTGCCGCCTTCCCATGCAATTTTTCCGCTGCTTCTTCCCGCTGGCCCTGGTCCTGCCGTTCAGTCTCTCCGCCCAGGCCCTTTTCCCAGCTTTGGAAGGGGAGAATGTGCAAGGGGGCCAGGTGCGGTTGCCGGCCGGGGGCAATTGGAGCATCGTGGCCGTGATCGCCGGCAAAAAGGCCCAGCCGGAACTGGAGAAATGGTTTGCGCCGGCCTACAACCGCTTTGTGATGAAGAGCGGGCTGTTCGCCTCCAGCTATGATGTCGAACTGTACTTGGTGCCTGTGTTCACCGGCTTGAACAAGGCCGCCTACGGCCCCAGCATGAATGCTTTGAAAAAACAAGTGGATGCCGACCTGGCCAAGCAGGTGGTGTTTTTCAAGGGCGATGAAGGCCCTTTGATGGATGCTTTGGGCATCAAGGACACAAGTATCCCATACTTCTTCACCGTGGATCCAGCCGGGAAGATCGCCCACCGGGAATCCGGCAAATTCAGCGTGGAGAAGCTGGATGCGCTGGAGGCACCGATGCTCTGATCCCGAACAACAACACACCGCTAACTTCGCCCTCCCATTAAACGCACATGAACAGCATGCAGATCACGTCAGCCTTCGCCGGAATCGCCTTAGCCTTTGCTTGCGGCTCCAACCCCGCAACGGCCACGGCCGAACCCGCCACGCCCCAGGCCGCACCCGCTGCGGAGGCACAACCGGCACCCGTGGCGGACCAGCCTGCCGATACCGCCGATGGGCTGTTCGCCATCATCACCACGCGTTTGGGCACCATCAAGGTGAAGCTGGCCTACAAGGATGCACCCATGACCGTGGCCAACTTCGTGGCCTTGGCGGAAGGCAAGCAGCACAACGGTGCCAAGCCCGATGGCACGCCTTACTACGACGGCACCATCTTCCACCGGGTTATTTCCGGCTTCATGATCCAAGGCGGCGACCCCAACGGAACCGGTGCCGGTGGTCCCGGCTACACCTTCCCCGATGAGCTGAATCCTGCCACGCCTTCCTATCAGGCCGGTTATGTGCGCGGGGCGGTGGCCATGGCCAACCGGGGGCCCAACACCAACGGGTCCCAGTTCTTCATCATGCACAAGGATTTCGGCTTGCCCCACAGCTATTCCATCTTCGGGCAGGTGGTTTCGGGCATGGAAACCGTGGATGCCATTGCCACCTTGCCGCGCAACGCGCAAGACCGCCCCAACGACGAAGTAAGCATGAAGGTGAAAATTGAGGCTGTGGGGAAGGACGCAAAGGCTTTTGATGCCAAGAAAGTGCTTGAAGCAAACAAATCTAAGTTTGTGGCAGGCAGATAATTAAGTGCCGATAACTTTAATCCGTAAAAGGTGGAAAACAACGCATTGGGCGAAGGACTTTTCGCCGAGATCAAGACCAACAAAGGCACCGTGGTGTGCCAGTTGGAGCACGCTAAAACGCCACTTACCGTGGCCAACTTCACGGCCTTGGCCAAGGGTGAAAGGCAAACCAGTGCCAAGGCGGCCGGGGCGCCCTATTTCGACGGCATCGTGTTTCACCGCGTCATCGCTGATTTCATGGTGCAATGCGGCGACCCCACCGGCACCGGCAGGGGTGGACCGGGCTATGTGTTTCCGGACGAGATCGTGCCTGCCTTGCGGCATGACAAGCCCGGTATCCTGAGCATGGCCAACGCCGGGCCGGGAACCAATGGCAGCCAGTTCTTCATCACCCACGTGGCCACGCCTTGGTTGGACGGCAAGCACACCGTTTTCGGCCATGTGGTTGCCGGGCAGGACGTGGTGAACGCCATTGCACAAGGCGACCACATCGTATCCGTGAAGATCATTGCAAACGGTGCCGGGGCGCAAGCTTTCGATGCCAAGCAGGTGATCGAAAAGCACCGCGACAAGTTCCGCGTGCGTTAACGGCGGTGCCCGTTGGGCCTGCCTCCGGATGGCCGTCCACCGGGGCGTCCGTTGCGCCCTGGCCGGTGCGGCCCGCCTTGGGGGGCGCGGCTGCGCTTCTCGGTGCTGTACACCGGCCCGGCTGCAAAACCGTCCGGCAGGGGCAGCTTCTTTACTTCATAACCGATCAGCTGTTCAATGCGGCCGAATTCCCGCATGTCCTTGTCACTGATGAAGGTAACGGCCTGGCCCTTTTTGGCGGCACGGGCCGTGCGGCCCACGCGGTGCACGTAGTCCTCCGGGTCGCGGGGCACATCGTAGTTGATCACCAGGTCGATGTCGTCGATGTCGATGCCGCGGCTCACCACGTTGGTGGCCACCAGGATCCGCAGTTTGCGGTTGCGGAAGTCCAGCATTACCTGTTCCCGCTCGCCCTGCTCCAGGTCGCTGTGCATGGCCTGGGCGTTGAAGCCCTTCTTGCGCAGGTGCCGGGTGAGGTTCTTTACCTCCACCTTGCGCCCGGCGAAAATGATGATGGACTTGGCCTCATTGGTGTTCAGGATGTGCTCCAGCAACGGCGCCTTTTGCGGTTCGTGCGCCACATATGCCTCTTGGGCCACGCCTTCGGCCGGCTTGCCAAGGGCAATGGTGATCTCAACGGGCTGATGCAGGATCTCCTTCGCCAAGGCCCGGATGGGCGGCGCCATGGTGGCGCTGAACATCAGGGTTTGCCGGTCCTTGGGCAGGAATTTGATGATGCGGTTGATGTCGTCGATGAAGCCCATGTCCATCATGCGGTCTGCCTCATCAAGCACCAGGAATTCCAGGCCCTTGATGGAAACATAGCCCAGGTTGAGGTGGCTGAGGAGCTTGCCGGGCGTGGCCACGATCACTTCGGTGCCTCCGCTGAGCGCGGCCTTCTGCTGGTCGAAAGATGCGCCGTCGCTGCCGCCGTACACGGGCATGGAGGTAATGGGCGTGAAGTAGGCAATGGCCTGCATCTGCTGGTCGATCTGCAGGGCCAGCTCACGCGTGGGCACAATGATGAGCGCCCTTACCGAGCCTTCTTCCTTGGGTTTGTACCCGGTGATCACCTCGATCAACGGCAGCAGGAATGCGGCAGTTTTGCCGGTGCCGGTTTGGGCACAGGCAATGAGGTCGCGGCCGTCCAAAGCGGCCGGAATGGCTTGGGCCTGAATGGGGGTGGGCTTCCGGATGCCCATGGCCCCCAAGCCGTCCAGGATTCCCTGGTCCAGGCCGAAAGCCGTAAAATCAGATACGGGTGCTATGGTTTCCAATGGGTTCGTGCAAAGCGCCAAATGCGGCTTTGCGGCGCGAAGGTAGAACATCGTGGAGGCAGCCTCCTGTTGCACAAGGTCAGGAGGCCTTCCTGAAGTTGGTGTTCTGCCTAAGTTTGAATGTAATTTGAACCGTGGTGAAGTCGCCTTTTAACAGCACCATGCCGGCTCCAACGGCATTTGCAACTTCGTGGACCATCGCCGCCTCCAGGGAGCCGTTGTGCAGGCTGTCCCGGCTGATGCCGCCACTTTCGTCCGTATAAAGCAGCTCACATTGTTGGGGGCCCAAGTCCCGCAGGGCTACCCGCACCAACGCTTTCCGGCCCGAACTTGCTGCATGGGCGGCGCTCATGGCCAGCAGTTCCCTGATGATCAGGCTGAGAGGAAGCACATCCCCGGGTTGCATTTCCCCGTTCGTGGCATGGAATTCAGCTTCCATCCGGCCTGCCAAGCCATTTTCCCGGATCACCATGGCGGTCAAGGATGCCAAGTGTGCTTTCAGGTTGAACAGGCCCGTTGCGCCGGTCTTGGCGGCGTGTTGTTCCAACAATTCCATGGTTTCCATGCGCCTTTGCAGTGCGCCCAGTGCCTGCATGACCCCAGGGAGGCATGGCTGTTTTAACTGTGCGCGCAGTGCCAAGGCCATCCATTGCATGGTGCCGGCACCGGGGCTTTCATCCCAAGGCCGGTGCCGGCCCGGTTCCTCCATCAGCGCATGCGATAGCTGAAGATTCCGCCGTTCCAGGTTCAAGCTCTTGGCCTGCATCTCCCTGGCATGGCCTGCCAGCAAGGTATTCCGCATCCGCGACCGTTGCAGGAAACGGGATTGCTTGGAGCGCAGCAATATGAAGAAAGCAAGCCCTGCGGCCAGCAGCACAGCCAAGCCGGACAGCAAATAGAGCATGGTGCCCCTTCCCTTCAGGCGGGCTTGCATTTCCTTATTGGCGGCGTTCAGCACGGATACATGCGTTTGCATGGAATCCAATTCGTACATCATCCGGATGGTCGCCAAGCGTTCGGCCAGGGAGGCGTTCAGGCTGGAGTCCTTGGCCGTGGCTTGCTTCCGCTCAAGGCGCAGCGCATTGTGCAGGTCCCCCATGCCTTCGTAGATCATGGCGTCCAGTCCGTACAGCGCATTGAAGCTGGCCGGTGCACCCGGGAATTTCCCGAGCCCATTGTTGTACGCCATCCGGGCCAGGCCCCATTGGCCCATGCCTGCATAGGCACGTGCCAATGCGAATTGCATCATGGCCGCATCATGGGGGGGGAGATCAGCCGGTGCTTCCCCGATTGCTTGGTGAAATAAGGGAAGTGCATCGCCCCAGCGGCCTTGTTTGCCTAAGCATTCTCCCTGCCTGTACAGCACGTTGGCTAGCCCTGATCGATCTCCGCTACGTTGACAAAAAGACAACGCCTCCGTGCTAAGGTGCTTGAACTCCACCCATTTACCGGCCTCCAACAGAAGGTCGAGCAGGGCAAGGGTGGAGGCGGTGACTTGTGACTGGTTGCCGGTGGTTTTTTGGATCAACACGGCCTTCTTGGCAGAAGCAATGGCCCCCTCCAAATTGCCTGCCAGCCTGCTTATGCGGGCCGTGGCCAGCCAATCGTCCGCCATGGCAGCCCGGTCGTTGGAATGGGCGTTGATGGCAGTGATCCTCAAGCTGGTTTGCAAGGCCGAATCCAGGGAGCCGGCTTTTTCCAGGCGTTCCCGCAATTGACGAAGCTGGGATATCAACAGGTCAGAGGATCGGGTAACGCCTTCCGAACGCACGCTGCCATCCGCAACGGACTGAGGTTTTAAGGACCTGCCATGGGCAGGGGAGGCCTTGGAAAGGATCAAGCATACGCATGCTAGCGAAAGGTATAACGTTCTCATTGCGGGCATCTTACGCATGAAATCATGCAGGGTTGCGATGTGGGGAAGGTCTATGGCCCCCCGTTGGCCAACCAAGAACAGGGCATTGATCTGTACTGCTTTTTTCAGGACCGGGAATGCAGTTATTGGCAGACCACTTACCTTTCCCTCGCCTAAAGACACAAACAAACCCTTGATGAACCCCACTTTACCCTTGAGGACCGCGCTTGCGGCCTTGGCACTAAGTGCATTAGCAGCCGGAGTGCATGCGCAAGGCTGTACGAACAGTTCGCAATACCCCGGAACTACCATCGTGCCGAGTTCCATTGGGGACAGCACAAACATTTCTACATGCAGCTTCTTTGGTGAGTACTCTGTCGTGGGACCTGCCGTAGCGGGAGGAAACTACAAGTTCACGATAGGTGCCGGAGGATACATCACCGTTCACGAAGGCACCTTTGACGGGCCGGTGATCGGGGCGGGTTTGTCGCCATTGACCGTTACAGCCGCCGCCAGTGACAATTTATTTGCCCACTGGAATTCAGATTCGCTCTGTGGCACAGCATCCAGTTGCCAGGTTACTTCGGTCCAGTTCCTGCTGGATTGCACGCCGCCATCAGCCACGGTAACAGCCACGGACGACTGTGCCAATAACCAGTTCACGCTCACCGTGAACGTGACCAGCATCGGCGATGGCACCGGGGTGGACCTGATCTACAATGTGAACTCAGGTGCGGACCAAACCGCACAAACGGGAGTACCGGTGGGCACGTATGATATTGGCCCCTTTACAGTGGGGGATGTGGTGAATCTCACGGTGGTGCACAGCAGTGACCCGATGTGCAATCTTCACCTGAACGGACTTGTTTCGCAAAACACCTGCCCCACCATCATCAATTGCGGCGGTCCTCCCTTGGACCAGACCTACTGCTACATCAACAACGACAACAACCACTGGCACTATCTGCGCAGCACACCGGGCCTTCCGCTGATCATTATCTTCTCCGCAGGTACCATTGAAAGCGCCAATTATGACCATCTGCGCATCTACAACGGCCCCGATAACCAAGGCACGCTGCTCTATGATCACGTCATAACCAGCCAAGAGGACCTCACCGGCCTTCAAGTGGTTGCCCCCTCGGGTGAGATCTGGATGGAGAATTCATCGGATGGATCCGTGAGCTGTTCCAGCGGCAGCCAAACCCCATGGGTGTGGCAGGTGGGCTGCCTGGATTGCAATCCCGCCGAAGCAACTTACACGGTGAACACCGATTGTGATGCGCAGACCTTTACGATCGACGTGAACCTCACCGCATTGGGCTCGGACCCCACCTTGGACATCACCAACAATGCCGGAGCGCCCACGGTGACGGCTACTGCCACGGGCACCTATACGGTGGGTCCTTTCCCCATCACCACCCTGGTGACCTTGACCATGGTGAACGACAACAACTCCCTGTGCAACGTAACCTCCCCGGTGCTCACCAACCCCTTGTGCCCCTCACACATCGTTTGCGGTGATCCCCCTCTGCAGTTGACCTACTGCTACACGAACAACGATACCATGGCTTGGCACTGGCAAGCCACCACCCCCGGGGATTCCCTGGCCCTGTTGTTCAGCGCCGGTACCATTGAATATCCCGGCGATTTCGGGGATAACATCCGCATCTATGACGGACCGGACAACAACTCCCCATTGCTGTTCCAGAACGTGACCAACATGGACTTGGCCGACCTGATGGTGCATTCCAGCGGGACGGACATCTACATGGAAATGACATCCAGCGGCTTCGGCAGCTGCAGCGATGGAACGGTGACGGAATGGGCTTGGCAAGTGGGCTGCATGAACTGCGCCCCGCCCACGGCAACCTACACGGTGGTTACGGATTGTGACTCCATGAGCTTCAATGTGGTGGTTGACATCACGGCGCTGGGCACCGACCCTGCGGTGGACATCACCAATGATGGCGGTGCACTGCCTCTTTCCGCAACGGCGCCAGGGTCCTACACGGTGGGACCCTTCGCAGCGGGAGATACGGTGGTGGTAACGCTGAACAATGACATGAACTCGCTCTGCAGCGTGCACTCGGCGGCGTTGACCAATCCGCTTTGCCCCACGATCCTGCAATGCGGAAGCGATCCCGTGCAGGAGACCTACTGCTACATCAACAACGATAACCACGAGTGGCATTGGCAATCCGATGCGGGCCAACCCTTGGCACTTCAATTCTCGGCGGGCACCATCGAGTCCAACGTTTGGGACGATCTGATCATCTATGATGGCCCCGACAGCAACTCGGACACGCTCTACTTCAATGGTGCCGGTGCAAATGACCTTGCCGGTTTATTGGCCATATCCTCCGGCCCGGACATCTACATGAAGGTTACCTCGGACGGTTCGGTGAGCTGCCAAAGCGGTTCACAGACATCATGGGCCTGGAGCATCGGCTGCTTGGATTGCACCAATCCGGCTGCTTCGTTCAGCGTGGTGGAGGATTGCATCCACCATGCTTTCTCCATTGCCGTGAACGTGGATTCCACTGGCAGCAGCCCCACGGTGCGCATTGCCAACACACTGACCAACGATACACTGACCAACGTGCCGGCGGGCATCACTATGGTGGGGCCGTTCCCCATGGACAGCTTGGTGAGCCTCACCGTGATGAACGCCACCAACTCCCTCTGCCGCGTATTCTCGCCGCAGTTCACCGCTTCCACCACCAACTGCGTGGATTCCGTGTGCGCTGCGGAAGCGTTTGAGTACTGCTACTCCAACAACGACACGGCTTGGTTCCTGTACCAAGGCACAGACAACGTCCCATTGACCATCCAATTCCTCTGGGGGCAAATGATGGCCGGTGATTTTGTGCAGATCTACAACGGATCGGTTCCCTCCACCGGAGCACTGCTCTGGCAAGGCAACCTGAACGGAAACATGGCCGGATTTGCCATCAATACCACCAACCCCGAGCATAGCATGCTGATGCGGGTGGTGTCAAACGGCTCTGGATCTTGTGCCACAGGCGAAGCGTCACTGCCGCTGCACTGGGTGGTGCAATGCGGCGCGGTGGGCGTGAATGAGGTCGCCAACCAGGACTTCTCCATGTTCCCGAACCCCACTACCGGGCAGCTCACCTTGCGCTTGCCGGACAATAGCCGCGGGGCCATGGACCTGCGCATTACGGACCTGGCGGGCCGCATCGTTCATCATGAAAGCTTCAATGCTTCCGGTGCCGTGAACACGTTTGACCTGAAGGACCTTGTGAGCGGTAATTACACCGTGACCCTTACCACCAACGACTGGGTGAAGTCGCAGCAGCTGCAGATCATCCACTAAGGGAACCTGACGGAAATGAAAAAGCCCCCGGACGCGCCGGGGGCTTTTCCATGTTTGAATGTGCGGGAGGCCTGGGTGCAGGCGTGCGGCGGCAGGCACATCCTTCCCCACGTATCGTGGCCAAGAAACCCTTTCGGCCAGCTGTTGTGCCGTAATCCGCGCCGACGGGAAGGGCAAGCAGAAGGGTTGGTATTGGATGTCAAACAGGTATGGGAAAGCCGCAGGTCCAAAGTGCCTCGAAATGCTGCGCAACCATGCATCTGGCATGATCCACGTGGACCTGCAATGTGGAAATCGTCGAAGCAGGTAGGACTGCAGCAATTGCCCGCTGGCGAAGGCCGGGTAGCATGGGGCAGCCCGGGTCTTGTGGCGGGGAGGGGACCGCACCACGGATTGGAACTGCGATAGGGCCAGTTCCATGGCGACCGCCAAGGACGAAAAGCGGTTTACTTGGTGCGCCGGAACACGGCCAGTTCCTTGCCGCCTTTCAGTTTCAGCTCATCCCCTTGGATGGTGAACGTGCGGGTGTTATTGAGCGCTTGGAGAAGCTGGTCTTCAAGCTGCTGGCTTTCCTGGCAGTACATTTTGGTGGCTGCCAGCCCCGGAAAGGACATGGAGTCGCCATGCAGGACCATGCTTCCGAAGATCCGGTTGCAACCTGCGAATCCGTTGACATTGGCACCCAGGCTATCGATGTTGAGAAAAGGCTGCTCCCTGTCCCCGGCAACCTGTTGCGGCTGGCCGTTGATGGATACCAGCACCCACTTGCCCGCAGCCTGTGCCGCTGCATTCGTGGCGCTGCCTTTGTTGGAACAGGTATTTGCGCTCAGCACAACGCCCAGGAGCAGGGCGGCGGCCGGCAATTGAAACTTATTCATGGCGCAGGTAATGCACAGTGCTTGCCAGCATCAATTGTTCAGCATCACCGGCATCACCAGCATCAACACGTCCTCGCCATGCTCGCCGCCTTCGCCCGGCAGCAAAATGCCTGCGCGGTTGGGTGCGCTCATCTCCATCATCACGTGCTCGCTTTCAAGGTTGGTGAGCATGTCCATCAGGAAGCGGGAGTTGAAGCCGATGGCCATGTCCTCGCCCTCATAGCTGCATGTGAGCTTTTCGTTGGCTTCATTGGCGAAATCAAGGTCTTCCGCGCTGATGGCCAGTTGGGACCCTGTGATGTTGAGGCGCACCTGGTGGGTGGTTTTGTTGCTGAAGAGCGCAACCCGCCGTATGGAATTCAGGAAACCCTGGCGGTCGATGGTGAGCTTGTTGGGGTTTTGCTTGGGGATCACGGCCTCGTAGTTGGGGTACTTGCCGTCGATCAGGCGGCAAACCAGCCGCACGTTGTCGAAGGTGAACGAAGCATTGTTTTCGTTGAATTCCACGCCCACCTCGGCATTGGTGGAGGAAAGCAGGTTCTTCAACAAGTTCAGCGGCTTCTTTGGCGCAATGAACGAGGCAGCCTTTGGCGAGCTGATGTCAGTGCGGGTATAACGCACCAGTTTATGTGCGTCGGTGGCAACGAAGCGGAGCGCCTCCTCGGAAAGTTCGAAGAATATGCCGCTCATCACCGGCCGCAGGTCATCGTTGCCGGTAGCGAAGATGGTCTTGTTGATGGCCGTGGCCAAAGCGCCCGCCGGGATGGAGAAGGCGGCTGGTGATTCCAGGACGGGGCTCTTGGGAAATTCCCCGCCGGCAAACCCGGTCATCTTGTAGGTGCCTTGGTCGCTGCTGATCTCAATGCCGTGGTGCTTGGCATCCACGCTGAAGGTGAGCGGTTGCTCCGGGAACGCCTTGAGCGTGTCCAACAGCAAACGGGCGGGGATCGCCACACTGCCTTTGTCCTTGGCCTCCACTGCCATGCTGGCATTGATGGTGGTTTCCAGGTCACTGGCGGTAACGGTCAATTGCTTGTTGTCGATCTCGAAGAGGAAATTGTCAAGTATGGGCAGGGTATTGCTGCTTGCCAGAACGCCTTGGAGGCCTTGAAGCTGCTTGAGCAATGCACTGCTGGAAACGATGAACTTCATCCTTGGTAGGGGGCTTTTTGCTTTTAGGTGCGCGGCAAGGAGCCTGCGCGGCATGGCGGGCAAATATATCCGTGGTGCGGCCTGCTTCAGGCCTTGGTTTTCAACACTGGCGGGGCGTTTTCCACATCCCGGCCGCAAGCGGTCATTTTGTTCCGGGGGAGCGGGGCATCAGGCTCGCCAAAGGCCGCACCACTTGGTCCCACCAGTAGCGCTGCACCACCACCAAGGCGGTGTCGTTGGCCAGGGCGTACATGCGGTTCACGTCCGTGGTAACAGGCTGGAATTCCATGTTCTTTTCCCCGGGCGCGGGATCCTTTTTCCAGAAAGGAATGCGCTGTTCGCCGTGCTTGCTGGTGATGGTAAGGATGTACCAAGGCTTGGAATGGATCACGGAGTCGCGCTGAGCGGGCTTCAGCCTGCGTTCGAAGCTTTCGTAGCTGCCGATGCGGATGGCCAACATCAGGTTCTGGACAAGGTCCGTATCCATGGGCATTTCCCGGCCTTGTGCATCAAAAAGCTTCAGGCTGTCGCCACCCGCGTATGTAACGCTGAAACTTTCGGACGCGGAATCCGGGCGGTCAACCTGCACCTTGGTGACGTCGGACAGTTTGGGGTAGTAGGTAAGCCTGCTGCTGCGCCAGGAATCGATGTCCGTGTGGAAACGGGTGCCCAGAACCCCCGTGAAACCCGCCATTCCCATTTCGTAGGGAACACTGCTGCGCCCCTTGCCCGGTACTTCAAGCACCATGTACGTGCCGTATTGGTCCTGTGTGGATTGCCCCACCCACCAGATCTTCACGGGTTTGTCACCACCTTGATAGATCTCCACCTTCTTGGCCGTGCCGGCCATTACCCGCAGGATGGTTGCCTGGGCATCTTTGGGCACCGGGCTGCGCAGTTCCACCAGTTTGAAGGTGCGCAACAACAGGTTCACGGAATAGTCCTTTGCCGGCATGCCGTTCACGCTCCAGCCATATTCGGTTCTCCGCAGGTCTGCCACTCCGCCTTGCTTGTCCGCGATGAAGATGCGGTCCACCGCTGCGGTGTCAGGTATGGCAAAGTCAGTGAGCGGACCGGCGAGGGTGCTGCTGGTGTTGTTTTTCCACAGCCACCAGGCTATGGCGGACAAGCAAAGCAACAGGAGGAACGGAAGCCAGCGTTTGTTCATGGTTTATGGGCAAAGCGCCGCTTGCGCAGCAGGTGGAACACGGCACCGCCCGCCAACCCGAGCAGGATGGGCAACAATACATTGGCCACTTGGATGGCCAGGCGCTGGGCTTCTATGCGCTGGGGATCCAATTGATGGAGGCGGATGGTGCGTGAACGGATGCTGATGAGGCTTTTATCATCCAGCAAGTAGTTCATGGCATTGATGAAGAACTCGCGGTTGCCAAAGATCTTTGCCCGTGCAGCTTTCTCATAGCCCAACGGGAAATACGTGCCTCGCTCAAGGTCCACGGGATTGGCAATGGCATCGCCGTCGCTGATGAACACCTGGGCCGTGCGCGGGCTCCACTCGCGGTAGCCAATGCTCCGGAGCACGCTGTCCGGCATGGCCAGGCGGTCTGCAAAGGCAGAACGGAATTTTCCCTGCGTGAGCACGGCCACCGGCCGGAAGGGATTGTTGTTGCGGTCCAGGGCAAGGTCCATGTCCACCACGGCCAAGCTTACCCGGACAGGGTTGCGGAGCACGCGCGTATACTTCGAGGTGGTGAGCAGGATGGTGCTGTGGGCGCTGTCAAGGCCGATGGTATCGATGTCGCCGGCGAGCTTCAGGTGCACCGGGTCGATGTTGTTGACAATGGGGTTCAATCCGTACGCCAGCACCAGCGGCTCAAAAGGGAAGGGGCGCGTTACCATTTTCGGCTGGTCGCCATAGGGCCTGGCCCAAAACTGGATGGGTGCGCACTGCTTGTCCAGCAGCAGGTCCTTGTTGAAGCGCACCCCGTACGCGAAGAACAATTGGTCCAGGCCAAGGTCCAGGGGCGTGGCCATGGAGAACTGGTTGGTGCGCAAGCTGTCCAAGTGGGGGTCCATGGCATCCACGGCCCAAAGCATTTTTCCGCCGTTCATCACGAACTGGTCCAGGATGAATTTGTCCTTGTCGGAAAACAGGCTGTCCGGCTTGGCGACGATCAGTGCATCGTACTTGTTCACCCGGTAGCGGGCCCCATCGAACTTGTCGCTCAGTGCATCCACTTGGCCGTTGATGCGCACGCGGCTCACGTCATACTGCTCGCTCAGCGCGTCCGTGAGGTCCTGCACGGCGATCTTGGCCAGCTCGCCCTGGCCTTCCAAAAAGGCAACTTTGGCGCGGTGCGCACTGGTGATCTGCCGGATGGCGCTGGCCATTTCATACTCCAGGTTGTTCACCGAGCGGTTCACCATTTCGGCATCGGTGGCCCTTAGCTGGGATTTGAGCAATTGCAGGGGGAGGCTTTTGCCGCGGTAGGTGATGATGGCGCCCGGCCATACGATCATTTCGCCCTGGGAGCCCTTGCCCTGCAAGCGGATGCTGGTGTACTGCAGCCCCTGCTTCTGCAAGGTTTCGTACACCTTGTTGCGCGTGGCTTCATCCAGGCTGGCGCTGGGATCGATGAATTCGTATTGCAACATGCCCGGGTTGCGCACGCGCATTTCATCCAGCAGGTCGCGCACGGCGGTGCTCAATTGCTGCAGTTCCGCCGGCAGGTTGCCGCTGAGGTACACCTTTACAAAAACCACATCCTTCAGGCTGTCCACCAAGTTCTCGGTGGCATCCGTAAGCGTGTAGCGCTTTTCACTGGTAAGGTCTGCGCGCACGCGGGTGAATGAGCCGATGAACAGCACGAGCACCACGCAGGCGATGCCAATGGCCAATTGCAGCAATCCTGAAGCTTTGCGGGTGGTATGCCGGGAGAACTTCATTACCAGGTGCGGCTTTGGAGCACGGTGCGCGTGGCAAGGAGGAAAATGGCGTCAACCCCCAGGAAATAAAGCACGTCGCGGAGATCGATCACCCCGCGGCTCATGCTTTCATAGTGCTGCTGGATGCCCATGGCCTTGATGGGCCCTTCCAGGGCCCCGAGCACGCTGAAGTCCGCCATGAGCTGAAAGCCCACGTGGATGATGAAGCAGAGGAAGACCGCGATCAGGAAGGCCACGATCTGGCTTTCCGTGAGCGAGCTTGCGAAGAGGCCGATGGCGGTGAAGGTGGAGGCCAGAAAGAAGAGCCCGATGTAGCTGCCCCGTATGCCGCCGTTGTCCAGGTTCCACGCTGGAACGGCCAAGGAGCCGATGCTGTACCAATACACCAGTGTGGGCAGCAGGGCCAGCAGTACGAGCACCACCGCTGCCAGGTATTTGGCCAGCACCAACTGCATTTCGGCAATGGGCTTGGTGAGCAGCAGCTCAATGGTGCCCGTGCGCCGCTCCTCGCTGAAGCTGCGCATGGTGACGGCCGGCACCAGGAACAGGAAGACCCACGGGGCGATGAAGAACAGGGTGCCAAGGTCGGCGTAGCCCTTGTCCAGCACATTGTCCGGAAACACCCACGTGAACAGGCCGGTGAGCAGCAGGAACACCACGATGACGATGGTGCCGATGAGGGAGCCCAGAAAGCCCCGTATTTCCTTGCCGATCAGTGCACGCATGCCGTTCCAAAGCACCGGGCAACGCCCCCGGTCATTTTGCAATGGGCGCGAAGGTAAGCCCACCGTTTCCGCCTGCCGTTGCCATTACAGGGAACGGTAATGTGCGTTGGAAAAGTTTATGAGGTGCGGCGGTCAGAACTGGATGGTGGTGCGCCTGCGGCCCCGCTTTGGCTTCTTGGGGATCTTCTTGGCGTCGGTATCGCAGTAGTTCCGCTTGATGAAGGCTGCATCCCGGTCGCCCAGGCGCATGCTCTTGTTCCAGTCCTGGCAGGCGTGTTCCTTGTCGCCCAAGTTGTAATAGCAGTCGGCGCGGTAGTAAAAGGCCGCTGAAAGTTCCGTGGTGTCGCTGGCGATCACTTGGGTGAGCTTCGGGATGGCTTCCCCATAGCGTTTTGCTTCGTACAGCAGCACGGCCGCGCTCATCAGGCCGCCCGGGATGGCGGGCTTCAGCGCCAATGCCCGGTTGATCTCCTCCAAGCCTTCCGCTTCGTCGTATTGGGCGCCTTTGATCACGCCGGAGAGGTATAGTGCTTCCGGGAATTCCGGTTCCAGGTCCAACGCCCGGCGCACGCTTTTCAACGCGGCTTCCAGGTCATTTCCCTGGTACAGCGCCCAGCCCCGGTTGTACCAGGCATCGGCATCCTTGGGGTCCAGCTCGGTGGCCTTGTCTGCATCGCGCAGGCCGCCCTTGAAGTTGCCTTCGGTGATGCGCAATGCACTGCGGCTTACATACAGGCGGGGGTCGGAGTTGTCCAAGTCCTCCGCCGTGTTGTAGTCGGCCATGGCGGCCTCGTACGCGCTTCTGCGTTGGTGGATGTCGCCCCTGAGCTTGTATGCCTTGGCCAGCTTGGGGTCCAGGGCCATGGCCCGGTCCACTTCCGCCAAGGCACTGTCCAAATGGCCGGCCTTGTATGCTGCCGTGGCGGCGGTGAGGTGGTCTTGGGCACTGCTTTGCGCCATGGCCGGGAGCAGGGCCAGGGCAAGGATCAGGGTGGCAATGGTCTTCATGTTTCGGAATGGGATGGCCCACTGGGCGGAACGGCGAGCATCCGGTGTTCAAGGTGCAGCGACCATGCTTGGGCGCGTTCGGCAAAAAGTTGTTTCACCACCGGCCAAACATCGGCAAAGACTTCGGAATTGCGGTAGTGTTCCAAGGCATCCGCTGAATCCCATTCGCTATGGGTGAAGAAGACGCCCGGCGCATCCTTGTCGTGGAGCAGTTCGAGTTTTCTGCAGCCCGGAAAGCGGATGATCTTGTGCCGCCAATCCTCGAAGAGCCGTTGGAAGTGCGCGGTCTCTTCCGGGCGGAAGGTCATTTTCACCAAGCGGACGATCATGCGCGGGCCACGGTTCGTGCCACGGTTTCCAGTTCCAGCCGCACGGCATCGGTAACGTTCAACCCCAGCAATTGGGCGGCCCCGCCGCCGCCGCCAACAACTCCTTTGTTGATCGCGATCTCCAGGAAGCCGGAATCGCCGAAGAACGCCACGCGCTCGCCATGGGGAACATCGGAGTAGGTCTTATGGACCTGCCGGATATCGTGCATGGGCCTGCCGAAGGAGATGCGGAAATTCCGGTGCTTCACCACGGAAGTGAAAAGGTCCTTGGTGATGTTGGTGACCACGTTGCCGTAGTTGTCAATGTGGATCACTTCACCCTTGATGGTTTCATCCATGACCACCGGCCGAACGCTGAGCTGCTCGCGCACCCCGTTCACCTTGCGGCCCAGCATTCCAATGGTGCCGCCGCGGCCCAGGTGGCAGGCGGCCTTCACGAAGATGTTCTTTGTGGGGAAGGCCAGATGGTCCATGTCCAGTTTCATGGTCAGCTCGTATGCTTCTTCCGGCTTGTCATCGAAGAGCAGGGAGAAGATGCCGTTGTCCGCACCAATGAAGAAGTGGCCGCGGTGGTGCACGGCCAGGTGTGCGGTTTGTGCATCCGCCTCCGGGTTCACGCCAATGATGTGGATGGTGCCCTGCGGAAATTCATGCCAGGCATTGCGCAGTACGAATGCCGCGTGCTTGTTGCTGAACGGTGCGATGGAATGGCTGATGTCCACGATCACCGCGCCCGGCAACTGGCTGAGAATGGCTCCCTTTACGGCGGCCACGTAATGGTCGCGCGTGCCCATGTCGGAGGTCAGGGTGATGATGGCCATTGGTGCCGCGTGAAGGAGGGTAATTACCTTCGACCGGTCAAATTTAACCGCTTACCGCCACTGGCGGGCAATCCGGCCAACAGCACATTCCCTTGAGCGAGCGTACCATCCACATTACTGCGGCGGACCCCCTGGCGGTGCTCGGGGCCAATGATGCCAACCTGCGGTTGATCCGGGAGTTCTTTCCCAAACTGAACCTGGTGGCGCGCGGCGATGAGATCAAAGTGATCGGACCCGCCTCACAGGCCGACCTGTTCGTGGACCGCTTCGGCCAATTGGTGCAGTACGTGGCGCGTTACAACGAGCTGCCGCGCAAGG
Source organism: Bacteroidota bacterium (assembly GCA_018267065.1). Taxonomy (GTDB): domain Bacteria; phylum Bacteroidota; class Bacteroidia; order Flavobacteriales_F; family PHOS-HE28; genus PHOS-HE28. Next base: position 4,080 of record JAFDZG010000343.1, on the reverse strand, counting down.
TGCTGAACGACATCATGGGCAGCGACGGGAGCGATGAAGGCGGGGAGGGCGGCGAGGCCAACGACGTGATCGTTCACGGCAACGGCGGTTTGCGCGTGAAGGCCCGCACGCCCAACCAGCAGCGCATGGTGGACGCGGTGAAGGACCATGACATGATCTTTGCCGTGGGCCCGGCCGGAACGGGAAAAACCTACACCGCAGTGGCACTCGCGGTGCGGGCGCTGAAGGACCGGCAGGTGAGGCGCATCATTCTTACGCGCCCTGCGGTGGAAGCAGGGGAGAGCCTGGGCTTTCTGCCGGGCGACCTGCGGGAAAAGCTTGATCCGTACCTGCAGCCGCTTTACGATGCGCTGCGCGACATGGTGCCGCCGCAAAAATTGCTGGAATACATGGAAGGCGGCGTGATCCAGATCGCACCGCTGGCCTTCATGCGCGGCCGCACGCTGGACCACGCCTTCGTGATCCTGGACGAAGCCCAGAACGCCAGCCTGCCACAGCTTAAGATGTTCCTTACCCGCATGGGCCGCGATGCCAAGTTCATCATCACCGGCGATGCCACCCAAGTGGACCTGCCGGACCGCGTGCGCTCCGGCCTGCTGCCCGCCGTGGAACACCTGCGCGGCGTGAAGGGCGTGGCCGTGATCGACCTCGATGAAAAGGATGTGATCCGCCACGAGCTCGTTACCCGCGTGATCGCGGCATTCAAGGACATCGAGGAAGGAAAACCGCCTGCCTCGGGCACAACGAAACCAACCGAACACAAAGGCAAAAAGCCATGAGCTTGCCGAATACCCTGATGCGCTCGGACCTGCGCCTGCCGGGCGTTGCCGAAGTTTACCACGGCAAGGTGCGCGATGTGTACCACCTGAAGGACGGCCGCACCCTGCTGGTGGCCACCGACCGCATCAGCGCCTTCGACGTGGTGCTGCCGCGCGGCATTCCGCACAAGGGCCAGGTGCTCAGCCAGCTCAGTTGGCACATGCTGCAGGCCACCGCCCACATCGCGCCCAATTGGGCCATCGCCTCGCCAGACCCCAACGTGGTGGTGGGCCACCGCTGCACCACGGTGAAGGTGGAGATGGTGGTGCGCGGCTACCTGGCGGGCCACGCTTGGCGCACCTACAACGAGGGCAAACGCGTCCTCTGCGGCGCCACCATGCCGGACGGGCTCAAGGAGAATGATTCCTTCCCCACGCCGTTGATCACCCCCAGCACCAAGGCTGATGAGGGCCACGACGAGGACATCACACCGGAGGAGATCCTCAAGCGCGGCCTCTGCACGCCTGCGGAATGGGACACCATGTGCCGCTACGCCCTGGCGCTCTTCGCCGAAGGCAGCCGCATCGCCAAAGAGCGCGGGCTGATCCTGGTGGACACCAAGTACGAGTTTGGCCGCACGGCGGATGGCCGCATCCTGTTGATCGATGAGGTACACACCCCGGACAGCTCCCGCTATTTCCATCTGGAAGGCTACGCCGAACGACAGGCCAAGGGCGAGCGCCAAAAGCAGCTCAGCAAGGAATTCGTCCGCGAATGGCTCATCGCGAACCACTTCATGGGCAAGGAAGGCCAGCAAGTGCCCGCCATGGACGATGCCTTCGTGCAGAGCGTGACCACGCGCTACGTGGAGCTGTTCGAGAAGATCACCGGTGAGCGGTTTGTGCCTGCGGAGACCGGGGACATCAATGGGAGGGTGCAGCGCACGCTGGAAGCATATCTTCGGTGATCTAACACCGAACCGATGCGCCACTACCTGATCATTGCGGCAGCAATGCTGGCCTTTAATGGCCTTCATGCACAGGTGCCGGACACCATCTACACGGTGACCGCACCGGTCACGCATTCGCTGTGTTACACAAACAACATGGACACGCTGGCGGGCTACCAAAGCGCGGACGGCTCGCCGCTGTGGATGACAATTTGTTCCGGGCACATGGCTGCCTGCTGTGATCACGCCTATCTCTTTGACGGACCGGATGCAACGGCCCCGCTCATCGGTATGAATTCCGCCGACGAGTCCTTGGCCGGATTGACTTTTGTGGCCTACACAGGCACGCTCACCTTGCGGTTGGAGTCCGATGCCACGGTAAGCTGCGAAACGGACGGGTTTGAACCCTTGATGTGGATTGTTGGGCTTGATGCCAGCTCCGTGGAGTGCCAACCAATGGGGATCGCGGTGCAGCGGGCATCAACATTCAATTTGTACCCCACTTTGGCAAATGACCAGGTGACGATCAGCGTGCCGTCCTCATCCAGTGGTGGCGGGTTGCTCCAGCTCTTAGATCTAACGGGCAGGACGGTCGTGGTGCAGCAAATCCGATCGGGGTCCACCACCCTGGGCACCTCCAACCTTCCCGCTGGCGTGTACGTTGCATTGCTGACCAACGAAGCGGGATCCACGCCCCGGCGGTTTGAGGTGTTACACTGAGCGCAAGGTTAAATTGGTCAAGAGACCCACCCCGCAATTAAAAATGCTGCACCTGCCGCAAGCACGCCGATCAACGTGGTCTTCAGGGCTCCGAGCAACGGCTTGTCGCCGGTGAGCTTGGTCTTTACATAGCCGAAAATGAACAGGAACAGGATGGTGGTGGCTGCCGAGAGCATCAAACCGTCATGTGGGTTGTCCGTGACGAAGTAGCCCACCAAGGGAACCAAACCGCCCACTACGTATGACATGCCGATGTTGAACGCGCTTTTGCGCGCCCGTTGTGGATCGGGTGTTTCCAGGCCCAGCTCAAACTTCATCATGAAGTCCACCCATTTCCGTTTGTCCTGCGCCAGCTCTTCCGCCAGGGCATCCTGGACGTGCGGGCTTATGCCGTAGCTGGCGAAGATGTCGCGGACCTCCTGCATTTCCACGTCCGGCACGGCATCCACTTCATCCGCTTCCCGCTTCAGTTCCGAAGCGTAGTGTTCCGCGTCCGTGCGTCCGGCCAGATAACCCCCCAGTCCCATGGCAATGGAGCCTGCCACCACTTCGGCGATGCCCGCCGTGATTATGATGCCGTTGCTGCCCACTGCGCCACTCAAGCCCGCCGCCAATGCAAATGGCACTGTGAGGCCATCGGCCATGCCGATCACGATGTCCTTCACCAGGTCAGAGGCGGTGAAGTGCTTCTCCACGTGCGAATGATCGCGCCGGTCCATCACGTCATGTTGTCAACAGTGCGCTCCTGCCACCGCTGCGTGGCGAAGGTTCGGGGGGATGGCGGCAGCAAGGACATTCCGGAGCGATGCCGTTGGAGCTCCTGTTCCATGCGCTTTGGGCGCAGCCAGTACACGTAGAGCCCCCATGCCAGCAGCAGTGTACCCAACAAACCGATGAAGATGAAGGCCAGGCGTTCCCGCTGTTTCGGGGTCATACGCTGCACGGTGGGGTCGAGCGCCATTCCTCCAATTCCGCGTTAGTGCATGCCGAGACGGTCTTCCAAGTGCCGCTTCAAGTCGACCAGGAGCGCCTGCTTGTACCCGTCAGGTTCCTGCTCCACGGATTTCTTCAGCTTTGACAAGGCCTTGCGTGCAGCCCTCTCAGGCAGTATCTCCTGGTTCTCGATCACGGTGAGCACCTCGAAGGTTTCTTCGGCATCGCCCTCCACGGCGATCTGCACCAGGCGTTCGGTATGGGGTCCGGCATCCAAGCCTGCGTTCCAGAAGGCGGCGATCGCTGTTTTGCGAACGTCCAGCAGCTCGGGAAGGTCCAACGCTTTGGCCAGCTCGGCGGCAGCATCCTTCACTTTCACCTCAAAGAGCAATCCTTGGATCCTGCGTTGGCGCGCATGGTCATCGGTCCGGGCCAGCGCATGCAGCAAGGGCAGGATGGAGCCAGCATCACCTTTTTCATGGATCACGGCGATTGCCTCCAACGCCTGCGCATCATCCTCGCTGAGCAAAGCGGCAAAGGCTTTGTCCAGTTGTGCTCCTTTCTTCGCGGTCATGGCGCAAAGGTATTGTGGGCCGGGGGCAGGACAGGGGGCATGGTGAATGCCGAACTTTGTACCACCATGTCCCATGCAAAAGCTTATTCCGCGCAGAGCGCATCATCACCGCTTGCACCTGATACCATTGAGCGCCGCGACCCCG
>JAFDZG010000342.1 GCA_018267065.1 Bacteroidota bacterium | reverse complement strand
CGTGCAAGGAAATGCTCTTCAGCGTTTCGTTCGACGGCTGCATGCTGGACCACGCCATCTTCCACAAGCGGAGGATGAATGGCACGAAATTCAAAGGCTGCTCACTAAAGGGCGTGGACTTCGAGAACGCACACTTGGAGAGCGCCATCTTCGAGCGCTGCGATCTGGACCGCGCCGTCTTCGTGAACGCCGATCTGCAGAAGGCGGACCTCAGCACAGCCTACAACATTGTCCTTGATCCCGATCGGAACAAGCTGAAAGGCGCCAAGTTCTCCGTGGAGGGGGCGTTGGCACTGCTGGGGAAGTATGGTGTGGTGATCGGGTGAGCTGATTGGGACGGCAAGCTCCCCGGTTAAGGATCAGTGGAACTCATTCAAGGAAACGGACTTCACAAACCGGCCTTTGTTGTATGTGTCCCTACGCACCGGGGTACCGTTGGGATCATAATAGATAAAGTCGCCCACAGGCAAGCCCGCCTTGAACGTGCCGATCACTGAAAAATGGCCGTCCTTGCGCTTGCCGACCATCTTTCCTTCTGGGTGTCCATCCACACAATAAACCCTGAGCGAAGCGCCACCAGTACCCGTGATCACCACATCGCCGTTCGCTTTCGCGCCCGTGGAGTCCCACACGATCGTTTCCCCGGACATCTTCCCATCCCGGTACGGCGCTTTCAGCTCCAACATGCCATTGGCATGGTATTGCTTGAACTCACCATGGACCTTGCCCTTGTGCATTGGCGTCTCCCTCCACACCAGACCATTGCTCCTGTAATCGGTGGTGATTCCCTCCAGTTTACCCTGCTTGGCAAGTGACCTTCGTAACAGGGTGCCCGTCGAATCATAGTACTCAATGGCCCCCTCCCATTTCCCTTTGACAGCGTTTCCCTTTTGCCGAAGCGTCCATGTAGTGTCGTAGTATTCCACATGACCGGAATACACCCCCTTCTTTGTATGAATGCCAACGATGTACTTATCCACACCACCAGACTTTACCCGCACGGTATCCGGCCTTTGGGCTTGGGCAAAGGCCATCGGACAAAGTAACAAGGCGACCAGACTGGCCCGCATAGCCTCAAATCTAACCCGGATTGCGTGCTGTCGTCCAAGCCCAATGTTAGAAAAGGCCACGCGAGCAATCCCTTCCCCGATGCTTGGTCATGCAGGGTGCCTTTCCAGGACAGCGGATTCCATGTACTTGCGCTTCACACCTTCACGGATGCAGGTGCCATCACGTGCTCCAGCACATCGGCGGCATAAGGATGGCAGCCGTGCAGCGCGGGAAGGCTTGTCCTCATTTCCGGACATCTCGGATCAGGGTTTTCCTTGTTGGATCATCTGAGGCGGGATATGCGCCAGCCCGATTGCCAAGCACCGATCTCTGGGAATTCCGACGTTCCGACTAATACGCACGGAACGAATGATTCACCCTATATTCATGATTCATTCAAGGTTGTCTTACAGTGATCCGCCCAACATGAAAAGCTTCCTCACGAGCAGCATTGCCACGGTTCTTTTGCTCCCAACGGTCTCCAGCGGCCAATCCTTCAAGAAATACATCGCAGGCCCCTATGCACAACAGGGTGGCGCCATCGATCGGACCACCGACGGCGGATTCATCATGGCCGGCCAAACCAGGTCTTTCGGTGCTATCGGCGAGGATGACCTGTATCTCGTCCGCACCGACCCGAACGGCAACATGATGTGGACAAGGACATTCGGCAGTAACGTCAATGACCTGGGCGTTGCCGTGAAACAGACCCACGAAGGCGGATTCCTTACGGCGGGATTTTCCGGAAATGCGGATGCCTCCGCAGGGGAAGCCTATCTGGTCCGCACCGACTCCAATGGGGACCTTTTGTGGAGCAGGACCTATGGTGGCTTTGGATTCGCAGCCGGGTATGGCCTGACGATCACGCCTGATGGCGGGGCCATCCTGGTGGGAGGGGCGGCTGACTACCCCACTGCATCCAATATTTTCGCGGTACGCACAAATGATTCAGGCGATACCCTTTGGACGCGTACTTACGACCTCGGCGCCGGGGACGACATTGCATTTTCCGTGTGCATGGCACTCGGAGGTGGTTTCCTCATCGCAGCCACAAAGGAGTCGGTATATTTCCGCATGGAGCTGCTGCGCATCAACGATGACGGCAACCTGATATGGAACAAGGAATTCAATTATTCCAATTGGGGCGAAGGGCGCTCGGTGATCGCGACGAGCGATGGAGGCTTCATGGTTGCGGGCTCCTTGAACAACGATGCTTGCCTGTTGAAATTGGATCCAGCCGGAACAGTGCAGTGGGCAAAGACCTATCCGAGCACTGAAGGAGACTATTCGGTGATCTACGCTGCCCAACAGACCATGGACGGTGGGTATGTGGTCAACGGATTCCACGATTATTTGGACTGGTGGATGAAGACGGATGCCGTCGGGGATACGCTTTGGCAGCATTTCCTACCGTATTCAAGTTCCATGGCAAATTCGGTAACGGAGACCACCAATGGGAGTTATGCCCTCTGCTCCACTGATAATGCTTCCTTGGTATTCCTTCACTCGGACATGAACGGAAACATCCCTTGCGACCAGATGACCTTTCCAGTAGAAGTCCAGAATGTAACACCGAATGAAGGCAATCCTGCCGTGTCCATCGGCTACCTGGCCGGCATGGGGATCCCAGTGACCCAGCAGGGATCAGGCGGTGAATTCACCACGGAATGCGAATCGACCGGACTTGCAGAAGTCGGAACCGGTCCGCATTACCTTATTTCTCCAAACCCGGCGAACAACCGATGTACGGTTTCATTCGGCACCTCGCATTATGATGCACTAGAAGTGGTGACCATGCAAGGAGCGGTAGTGTTGCGCATGCACTTGGATAGCCAGCCCCAAATGGAAGTGCCATTGGACGACCTGGCACAAGGCCCCTATCTCATCCATCTCACCGGCCCCGTTCCTCAATACCTTCATTTCTTGGTGGCGAGATAGATGCCTGCTTGGCTCACTGGCAGCCCCATGTCATACCATTTAGCCACTCAGTGCCGGTCAAGAATGCACTGCGGTCTTTCCGGAGGACCAAATGCGGCGCTTAGGTTGGAGTGGTGAAGAAACCTCTCGAGAAGGAACTAGCGTAAATCACGCCTTCACTCCCACCGGTGCCATCACGCGCTCCAGCACTTCCACCGCACGGTCCACTTCAGCCTCCGTGTTGAACTTGCTGAATGAAAAGCGGATGTTGGCGCCGGTGCGGCCCGGGTACAGTGCCTCGATGACGTGGCTGCCCTTGTTGCTGCCGCTGCTGCAGGCGCTGCCGCCGCTGCACGCGATGCCCTCGATATCCATGTTGTAGATGAGCATTTCGCCCTTGCCATCATCCGGAAAGTGGAAGTTGAGCACGGTGTACAGGCTGTCCGACGAGGGATCGCCATTGACGGTGCTGCCCGGGACCGTCTTGAGCACCTTGGCCCGCATGCGGTCCTTCAGGGATTGGATGTGTGCATGGTGCGCCTCCAGGTCGCGGTAGGCCACTTCCATGGCCTTGGCCAGCGCCACGATGCCGATGATGTTCTCGGTGCCCGCGCGCATGTTGCGCTCCTGCGCACCGCCCACGATCAGCGGGTGTACCACCGCGCCGTTGCGCATGTACAGGAAGCCCACGCCCTTCGGGCCGTGGAACTTGTGCGCGCTGCAGGTGAGGAAATCGATGGGCAGCTGCTCCAGGTCAAACCGGTAATGGCCCATGGTCTGCACGGTGTCCGTGTGGAAGAGGGCGTTGTACTTGCGGCAAAGGCTGCCGATGGCCATCAGGTCGTTGCGGCTGCCCAGCTCGTTGTTGGCGTGCATCAGCGAGACCAGTGCATGGTCGTGGGCCTTCAAAAGCTCCTCCAAGTGGGCCAGGTTCGCTTTGCCTTCGGGCGTGAGCCGGATCCAGTGGACCTCGGCCTCCTTGGTGCGCTCCAGTTCCCGCGCTACGTGCTCCACGGCATGGTGTTCAATGGGCGAGGTGATCACATGCTTCACGCCAAGGTCGCGCACGGCGCCCAGGATGGCCATGTTGTCCGCCTCGGTGCCGCAGCTGGTGAAGACGATCTCGCCCGGTGCGCAGTTCAGCAGCTTGGCCACCATGCGCCGCGCCTGTTCGATGCCCGCCCTGGCCTTGCGCCCGAAGGCGTGCACGGCGCTGGGGTTTCCGTAGATCTCGTGCATGTAAGGCAACATGGCCTCGATGACCTCGG
>JAFDZG010000341.1 GCA_018267065.1 Bacteroidota bacterium | reverse complement strand
TCGGGCTCCTGGAAGTGGCTCGTGCTGGCGGTGCTGGCCACCGTGTACCAGTTCTATTGCGGCATCTACATCGGCTTTATACTGGTGTATGCGTTGTTCTTTCTCTTCGTTGGCCATCTCATTGCGTACCGGAAGCGCTCCTTTCTGCAACGTTTCAGAAACTTGAAGTTCGCGGCGTTATGGCTTGGGTGCATCACGGGCGGCCTGTTGCTCTTGGCCCCGATGATGGCACACTACATGGCCGTGCCCAAGGAGTTGGGCGTACGCAACTTCGATGACATTGCCGCTTCCATCCCCCGGCCGGTTTCGTATTTCTTCACCCATCCGGCCGCACTGTCCTGGCGCTCCCTGTCCGAAGTTGGTGTGGATGCCTTTCCGCAATGGTGGAGCCACTTTCATTTTCTTGGCGCCTTGCCTTGGCTCACGTTGCTGGCAATCCCGTTCCTGTTCTTTTCAAAAAGGATGGAAGCACCACGCCGCAGGCTGTTGACCGGCATGGCGGCAGCTTGGGCGCTCAGCACCTTGTTCTGCCTGAACATCGGCGGCTTTAGCCTGTACCGCCTGGTGTACATGCTGCCCGGGTTCTCGGTGATGCGCGCCATTGACCGCTTCATCGATGTGCAAGTGGTGTTCTTTCTGATCTTGTTCGTTTTGGTGCTTCGCCCCTTGTTCCAACGGCCCAAAGCAGCCTGGGTGCTGAGCCTATTGCTGCCCGTGCTGGTTGTGCAGGACAACCGCTGGGCGGTGGAGCACACCAAACGCTTCGACAAGCGTGTATCCCAGCGCCAGGTGGCGGAAGTGGAACGACGGATCACCCGGACCTACCGTCCGGGCCCCAATGTGGAGGCCATTTCCTACGAGCCCATCCTGCCCGTACTCAGGGATTTTGAGGAGCGCCATACCCTGACGATCAACACACAGCTGGATGCCATGCTGGCCGGGCAGGCGTTGGGAATCCCTGTGGTGAACGGATACTCCGGGGGCTATCCGGGCAATTTCATCTCCTTCTTCGACAACATGGACCACCGGACACTGGTTGATTGGTGCGCGTTCAACAACCGGGGCACGGATGGGATCCTGGAGATCAATGGCCTTGCGGTACCTGTCGCATCAAGGGATACGGTAAGGTTCATCGCAGTCAACGGTAAGTATCTCTGCGCAGACCAGTCCAGGGACAACAGGCTGCTGGCCAACAAGGACAAGGCAGATGATTGGGAGACTTTCCTGCGGCTGCACACCACGGATGGCCGGGTGGCCTTCCTGGCCTCCAACGGCAACTTCCTGTGTGCGCAGCTGGAAGGCGACCAACACGTTGCCGCCACCTGCAACGACCTGGGTGACTACGGATTGTTCACCATGGTGCAGTTGGACAGCGGCAAGGTGGCGATCAAGGCGTTCAACGGGCGCTTTGTGGTGCTGGACCCGGGGACGCAGGAACTACGCGCCACGGGCGGGGCGGCAGGGAACGAAGCATCGCTTTCCTTGATCAGGCCGCAGCGGGCAGTGCTCACTCCTTGAGGTGCATGTGCTCCAGCGTAAGCTCACCGAGGTAATACACAGGCACACTGTCCGCGCCGGAGTAAAACGCACCGGGCATGCAATCACCACGCTCCATGGAGTACCGCGTGGCGGAGACCATCCAATGGTGGAACCGGAAATCCCCGAACAGCTCGAAACTCCCGTCCGCCTTGGATTTGGTGTAGTAGGAACGTGTCCAGTGCTCATTCCAGCCGAGGATCACCCCGCCCTCAATGGGCTTGCGGTCCTGGTCCAACAATTTGCCGGTGAGCTTGGCGCCGTGCAAGGATGAAAAATTGTAGTAGTTCGCCGGCTTTTCACAGGTACCGGCGACCGCTTCAGGCTTGAACTCACTGAATGCTTGAGCCACCGGCTTCACGGTTCCGTCCACATCAGGCAGGCCGGGCGCCACGTCCGTCGTTCCTTCCTGCTTCAACACGCCCATGTAGTCGGAATGGAAGCGTCCCCATTTCACGTCCTTGTATTGCCACCAGGAGTAGCCCACACCGCCGCAAGCCACGGTTTGTGCAAGGGTCTTGCGGGCAAAAGCCAGCTGATCGGCGTAAGGCACCGAGTCGTTGTCCGCGGGCAATGAGGTCTCGCCGATGATCCACGGCTTGTCCACCTGTTCGCCGTACCAGTACAGTTCACTTAGCACTTGGTTGGGTTCATACTCGTACGGGTGAAAGGAGATGAAGTCCACGTCGAGCACGTTGGGGTCCCAGGCAAAAACCTCCGGCACGCCGACCAGTCCGATGGTGGTGAGCTGATGGGGTGCATGCTGCTTGAACAGCTGCTGCCAGTGTTGCACTACTTGATGCACCTCCCGTTTGGGGCGGTCGTGTATGTCAAAATAGAGCGGTTCATTGAAGAAATCATAAGCCATGATGGCCGGCCTGTCCTTCAATCGGTCCAACAACTTTGCAGCTTGCCGTTCGTAGGCGGACACACCCGGAAACAACTTGACCAGAAGCACCACCTTCAGCCCGGTTTCCTCCGCGATTTCGGCCAGTTCATCCACAGCTTCCAAATACTGCCCCACATGCCTGCCCGTAAGTGGGTACAGGGAATCCTTGCCCGCCCCGTACTGAGCCGGCAAGTAGGGGAAGAGGGAATCCCCCTTCAACTTCATGTCTGAGGCCAGATTGGTGACCCGCACGGAATTGAAGCCCATTTTGCGGATCAGGGTGAATTCCGCCTTCAATAGCAGCAATGCGGAATCCTTGTTGGTGTAGCGGAACCGGTCGTTGCGTTCGTAATTGCGGAACGGGGCCGGCCAGCAGGTGCTGTCATTGAATTGCAAGTGGGCGATGTAATTCACCGCTACCGGGAAGAACGGTTTGCCGTCCACGTTGAACGTGCCGCCCTTCAACGTCACGAAGCCATTGGTGCCGGGCTTGCCGCATGAGGCAAGCAGCAGGGCGGGGCACAGCTTCACCAGTGCCACCACGGGGCGGGGAAAGCGCAGCCAGCTCACCCCAATCCGTATTTCACGATGCACCAAATGGCCCGGAAGCCGTCCCTCCAGCCGATCTTCTTGCCCTCAGCGTATGTGCGGCCGTAGTAGCTGATGCCCACCTCATAGATGCGTGCGTCCTTTACGCAGGCCAGCTTTGCGGTCACTTCCGGCTCAAAGCCGAAGCGCTTTTCTCGCAGGTCGAGGCTCTTGGCAATGTCACTGCGGATGAGTTTGTAGCAGGTCTCCATATCGGTCAGGTTCAAATTGTTGAACGCATTGGAGAGTTGCGTGAGGAACTTGTTGCCGATGCTGTGCCAGAAAAAGAGGATGCGGTGCGGGTGGTGGCCCATGAACCGCGAGCCAAATACCACGTCGGCGAAGCCTTCCTCCACGGGCCGCAGCAGGTCGTTGTATTCCCGCGGGTCGTATTCCAGGTCGGCATCCTGGATGATCAGGTATTCCCCCGTTGCCTCCTGAATGCCCCGGTGGATGGCTGCACCCTTGCCCATGTTG
>JAFDZG010000340.1 GCA_018267065.1 Bacteroidota bacterium | reverse complement strand
GGGGCCGGAGTGCCGAACTACCCGGCGCCGCCCTATACCGATTACGATGGATTGATCGGCATAGAGGTACGGGGCAACACTTCCAACTCGCTGTCCCCGAAAAAATCCTGGGACCTGGAACTGCGCGACGGGCTGGGGGAAGACCTGGACGCGCCACTATTGGGGATGCCGTCCGAAAGCGACTGGATCTTGCTGGCCAACTACTTCGACAAATCGCTGATGAACAATTCGCTCACCTTCCAACTGGCCCGCGCCATGGGCGAATACGCGCCGCGCACCCGCGACGTGGAGGTGGTGCTGAACGGCGAATACATGGGCGTGTACACCCTGGTGGAAAAGATCAAGCGCAACGCAAGCCGCGTGGACATTGCCAAGCTGAACCCGTGGGAGGTCAGCGGGGATGATGTAACGGGCGGATACATCCTGCGCGTGGACTGGTTCAATGGGAACGCCAACGGATTTGTTTCCCAATACCCCCCTGCTGTAAATACCGATGGGCAGGTCACCTACTTTGAATACCGCTACCCCAAGTCGGAAGACATCGTGCCGGAACAACGGGCCTACATCCAGGCGTATGTGGACAGCTTTGAAACCGCCTTGGCCGGGCCGGATTTCATGGACACGCTTACGGGCTATCGCGCATTCATGGACGTGCGCTCGTTCGTGGACATGTTCCTGATCAATGAGCTGAGCCGCAACGTGGACGGCTACCGGCTTAGCAGCTACCTGTACAAGGACAAGGGCAGCAACGGCGGCAAGCTGCACGACGGCCCCGCGTGGGATTATGACCTCGCCTGGGGCAATGCCAGCTACTGCGGGGCCACGGACAGCACCGGCTGGCAATATCTGTTCGGGGACATCTGCCCGGAGCACCAGGCGCAGATCCCGTTTTGGTGGGCGCGGCTCATGGAGGACAGCAGCTTCGTGAACGCAGTGCGTTGCCGGTGGAACGAACTGCGGGACAACGTGCTTTCCCCGGCCTCCATCTCCGCCTATTGCGATTCCGTTGCCAGCCTGATCGACACGGCACAGCAGCGCAACTTCCTCAAATGGCCCATTCTGGGCACTTATGTATGGCCCAACCCCTACCCCATTCCGGCCACCTATGCCGGGGAAGTGCAGGAGCTGAAGGATTTCATGAATGCCCGCTGGGCCTGGATGGATGCCAACCTGCCGGGGAACTGTGGCTTCACCGCAAACGTGGCGGTGCCCGTAGTCACGGTTCAAGCGCCCTTCCCAAATCCGTTCACGGACCGGATCCTGTTCCGCACGGTGGGCAGCCAACCGGTCATGGTGAAAATCGCGGATGCCCTGGGGCGTACCGTACTGTCGGCGGGTCCGTTCACCGGGCAGCATGCACTGCACCGCATCAACCTTCCGGCTGCGCTGGCCAGCGGCGGCTATATCTTCATGGCCACGTCAGTGAACGGGCAGTTCTCCGCCTTCCACCTGCAGCATTGAGGCTGCGGGTCCGGTTCTCAGGCCATGCCGGCCTGGCGCAGGTATACCAGGTGCGACCACAACGCGCTGCGCAACGAGGGGAACTCGCGGTACTTCACGTTGAACTCCGCGCAAACCTGCTTGAGGCGCTTATTGATCTCCGGGTAGTGGATGTGGCAGATCTTCGGAAAGAGGTGGTGTTCCACTTGGAAATTGAGCCCGCCGAAGAGCCAGTTCCAGAGCCTGTTGCTGGTGGCAAAATTGGCCGTGGTGGCCAGCTGGTGCACGGCCCATTCGCTTTGCACCTGTTCGCCGTCCGTTTCGGGGTTCACAAACTCGGCGTGCTCCACCACGTGGGCCAGCTGGAACACTACGGCGATGAACAGTCCGGTAACAAAGACCATCACGCCATAACCGACCAGGGTGGGCACCACGCCCGCGAAGTACATGGGCAAGCCCAGGAACACAGCCGCATAACCCACTTTGGTGGCCCAGAAAATGAGGTGTTCCTTCAGGTCCAAAGGCTTCATTCGCGTGTTGTCGGCGATCTTCCCCGTGAAATACTTTTTCAGGTCGTTGTAGAAGATCCAAAACAGGTAGGTAAGCCCATAGAGCAGCAGGCCGTAGATGTGCTGGAACCGGTGGAACCAGTAGCGTTTCTGCCCGGCGTGCACCCGGACGAAAGGCTTGATGTCGATGTCGTCATCCATCCCTTCGATGTTGGTGAAGGTGTGGTGGTTCACGTTGTGCTTCAGCTTCCAGAAGTGCACGCTTCCGCCCAAGAGGTTGAGCGAATGGCCCATGATTTCATTGACCCATTTGCGGCTGCTGTAACTGCCATGGGCCCCGTCGTGCATCACGTTGAAGCCCACGCTGGCCACCACCAGGCCCAGAAGGGCGCACAGGGCGAGGGAAAGCCAAACGGAACCGGGGGTGAAAAACACCAGTACGCCATAGAGCAGCACAAGGGCGGAAAGCAGCACCACCGTTTTCCAATAGAGGCGGCCATCACCGGTCTTGCGCAGGTTGTTCTCCTTGAAATAGGCCTCGGTAACCTCACGCAGGCGCTGGAAAAACACGGGCGGGGTCTTGGCAAAACTGGCTGTGGGCATGAAAACGCGCTGGATTTCCGGGGCGAAATTAGTTCCAACCGGTCACCTTGCGGACCCTGCATCAACCGCTTT
>JAFDZG010000033.1 GCA_018267065.1 Bacteroidota bacterium | reverse complement strand
GCGTAGAAATGCATCTGGTGCGCGGTGAAAAAGCCGCCCAAGCTGTAGGCCAGGCCAATCACCAGTGCGATGCGGGCATCGGTTCCGCGCTGCCGCACCAAGCGCATGAAGCCCACGCCGCCTATGATCACATACCCCAGGAAAAGGGCCTGCAGCGTATAAAGCGTATGGCCCACCGTGCCCGCCAGCATGATGGACGGAGGATACCAAGCGGGTCCTTGCAGGTCGGCATAGATGGGATAGCCCGATTGCGCGTAGGGGTCCCAGAGCGGGAAGTGCCCGTCCTGCATGGCTTGGGCAATGAACCAGCGCCACGGCATCCAGCAATCCAGCGTATCGCCCTGCATCAAGCCATAAGTGAACGAGCTGATCGGCCAATACACCAGGGGCGCGATGGCAGCGATCACGGCCCAGCCCCATCGCCGTGCCCAAAGATCCACAGGACCACGCCGCAGTTCCGGGCCTTGGGCGTTCATGCCTTCTTCAGCTTGGCCTTGCCCGCCCCGGCCATGCGCTTGATCTCGCTCAATTTCATCAGCGCCTCAACAGGCGTGAGGTTGTTGATGTCCACTTCCTGGAGTTCATCGCGGATGGCCTCCAAGGCGGGATCGTCCAGTTGGAAAAAGCTGAGCTGGGGCTCACGGCCCAGGCCGGCCATCGGGGCGGGCACCGTGATGGGGCCATTCGTTCCGGCTTCTTCGCCGAGATTGCCCGCATGGGCCTGTTCCAGGTGCTTCAGCACGCGCTCGGCGCGTTCCACCACGGCATGGGGCATGCCGGCCATGCGGGCCACGTGGATACCGAAACTGCGGTCGCTGCCGCCAGGCACCAGCTTGCGGAGGAAGAGCACCTTGCCGCCGGCTTCGCGCACGGCCACGTTGGCGTTGCGGATGCGCGGGAAGGTCTCCGCCATGTCGTTCAGCTCGTGGTAGTGCGTGGCGAAGAGCGTCTTGGGCCGCAGCGGATGCTCGTGCAGGTACTCGGCGATGGACCACGCGATGGAGATGCCGTCGTAGGTGCTGGTGCCGCGGCCGATCTCATCCATCAATAGCAGGCTTCGGGCGCTGAGGTTGTTGAGGATGCTGGCCGTTTCGTTCATCTCCACCATGAAGGTGCTTTCGCCGGTGGTGAGGTTGTCGCTGGCCCCCACGCGGGTGAACACGCGGTCCACCAAGCCGATGTCGGCCTCGCGGGCAGGCACGAAACTGCCGCACTGGGCCATCAGCACGATAAGCGCGGTTTGGCGCAGCAGCGCGGATTTGCCGCTCATGTTGGGCCCGGTGACCACCAGCAGCTGCGCCTGTTCGGGATCGAGGGTGAGGTCGTTGGCCACGTACGGTTCGCCGGGCGGCAGTTGCTGCTCGATCACGGGGTGGCGCCCGTCGCGGATGCGCACCACATTGCCTTCGTTGATGCCGGGCCGGGCGTAATTCCATTGGGCGGCATTGAGGGCGAAGCCGCGAAGCACATCGATGCGCGCCACCGCGGCCGCCAGGTGTTGCAATGCCGCGATCTCGGTGCACACGCGTTCCACCACTTGGCCGTACAGCTGTGCCTCCAGCGCGAGGATGCGTTCCTCCGCGCTGAGGATCCGTTCCTCCAAGGCTTTCAGCTCATCGGTGATGTAGCGTTCCGCGCCCGTGAGGGTCTGCTTCCGCACCCATTCCGCAGGCACCTTGTCCTTGTGCGTGTTGCGCACTTCCAGGTAGTAGCCGAAGACGTTGTTGTAGCCCACCTTCAGCGAGGAAATGCCGGTGTTCGCGGCCTCGCGCTGCTGCACGCCCATCAACAATTCCTTGGCATGCGTGGTAACGTGGCGCAGCTCGTCCAGGTCGGCATCCACCCCGGGGCGCAGCACGCCGCCCTTTTGGACGTTCACCGGGGCTTCCGGCTCGATGCTGGCCTCGATGTGCGCGGCAAGTTCAAGGGGGACCTGCCATTCCCCGGCAGTTTCCCCGAGCACCTTGCCGGCGGCGGCCAACGAGGTGCGCGCTTGTTCCGCAGAGCGCACCGCACGGGCCAGTTGCAGCAGTTCGCGCGGGTTGATGCGGCCCACGGCGGCCTTTGCCGCCAGCCGTTCCAAGTCGCCTACGGCGGCGAGGGGTTCGCCCACGGCAGCGCGCAGCGGTGCATTTTCCAGCAGTGCCTGCACCCGGTCCTGGCGGGCCTCAATGGCGGCCCGGTCCACCAGCGGGGCCAGCAGCCAGCGCTTCAGCAGGCGCGCGCCCATGGGCGTTTCGCAGCGGTCCATGGCGCCCAGCAGGGTTCGCCCGCCTTCGTTCACCGGGGCCACCAGTTCCAGGTTCCGCACGGTGAAGCGGTCCAGCCACACCTGCCCTGCGGTGGCCAGCTTGGCGATGTGGCGGATGTGCCCCAGACGGTCGTGGCGGGTTTCGCCGAGGTAGTGCAGCACGGCACCTGCAGCACGCTGGGCCAAGGGAAGGTCCTCAATGCCGAAGCCCTTCAGCCCGGCGGTGTTGAACTGGCGGAGCAGCTTTTCACGCGCAAAATCGTCCGTGAAGGCCCAGGGTTCCAGGGGGAAGCCGTTCCAGCGCACACCCGCCTCCGCGATGAACTCCTGCTTGGTGCCCTGCGGGTAGAGCAGTTCGCTGGGGCCGTAGCTTTCCAGCACTTTGCCAATGGAAGCGCGGTTGCCTTCCCCGGCGAGGAATTCCCCCGTGGTGATGTCCAGGAACGCCGTACCGAAGCGGTCGCCATCGCCGCAGACCGCTGCCAGCCAATTGTTGCTGCGGCCTTCCACCACGCCGTCGGAAAAGGAGACGCCCGGCGTGGCCACCTCGGTAACGCCGCGCTTCACGATGGTTTTGGCCTGTTTGGGATCTTCCAACTGGTCGCAAACGGCCACGCGGTGCCCGGCGCGCACCAGCTTGGGGAGGTAGTTGTCCAGGGCGTGGAAGGGGAAGCCCGCCAGCTCGATCTCGCCCGCGCCGTTGTTGCGCTTGGTGAGGGTGATGCCCAGCACGGCCGCCGTGGTGACGGCATCCTGGAGGAAGGTCTCGTAGAAATCGCCCACGCGGAACAGCAGCAGTGCATCCGGGTACTGCGCCTTGATGCGCATGTACTGCTTCATCAAGGGGGTTTCGGCGGGGGAGGCCTTGGTCATGGGCGCGAAGATCGCCCCGGGCCGGGGCAGCCGGAAAGGTACCTCCCGATTTCCTTCCTTTGCCGCGCCCCGCACCTGTTTTTTGAACGATCGCCGATGCCGCCCACCGACCGCAAGCTGACCATGGACGAATTGGGCCGCGTGGATGCGGCCGGGTACAAGGCCATGGCCAAGCATCGATTGCGTTTTGTACTGGACGATGTGCGAAGCCGGCACAACGTGGGATCCATCTTCCGCACGGCGGACGCCTTCGCCATGGAGGGCATCGACCTGTGCGGCTTTACGCCCCTGCCGCCGCACCGCGAGATCGAGAAGACCGCGCTGGGCGCCACGCTGTCGGTGCCGTGGGCGCACCACGCCTCCACGCTGGATGCGGTGAAGGCGCTGCTGGCGGCGGGCTGGGAGGTTTGGGCCGTGGAGCAGACGTTGCAGGCCGTTCCCATCACGGAATGGCAACCGGCACGGGACCAAGGTGTTGCCTTGGTGCTTGGCAACGAGCTAAACGGCGTGGATGAAGCCGTGGTAGCTGCCTGCACCGGTTCATTGGTGGTGCCCCAAGGCGGCACCAAGCATTCGCTCAATGTGTCGGTTTGTGCGGGGATCGTGGCTGCATGGGCCGTTTTGGGAACCTTTGGACCCTTGTCGGAGGCAACCCGGAGGCCGCTGCTTCGTTAAGAGGAAAATCTTTGCCTTTTAGGCGGCTTGCATCCTTCTTCTATATTTGGCACAGAACAGAACTACGGTGCGCTCCCCACAATCCTTGTCCATCCCGGTGCTCTTGGCCGCCTTGGCAATGCCAAGCCTGCTCAACGCGCAGTATTTCCGCGATTCGAACTATTGGAAGACCCATCGCAAGGAGATCTCGGTGGGCTTGGGCATCAGCAACTTCTTGGGGGAGTTGGGCGGCCGGAACCAGATCGGGTCCCCCTTCATCTGGGACCTGGAGTTCAGCATGACCAAGCCGGCGTTGAGCTTGGGCTACCGCTATTATTTGGCCAAGAACTTCGCCGTTCGCGCGGCAGGCACGTACGGCGTGCTGGCCGGCAACGACAACCTGACCACGGAAGCCTTCAGGAACAACCGGAACTTGAGCTTCAAGACCAACCTCTTCGAGGGCCAGTTGTGCTTCGAGTTCCAACCGTTCCAGGAACAACCCGGCCATGTCTATGACCTGCGGGGCGTGAAGGGCATGGCCCCCAGCCGCACCGGCCTTTACTTCTTCGGGGGCATCGGTGTGTTCCACTTCAATCCGCAAACGCTCTTTGACGGTGCCTGGGTGGACCTCCAGCCCCTGCACACCGAAGGGCAAGGCTTGAAGGACGGGCCGGAAGAGTACCAGCTCACCCAACTCTGCATTCCCATGGGGCTGGGCGTGCGCAGGGCACTGAACAAGACGATGACCATCGGGCTGGAGCTCCAGTACACCAAGACCTTCACGGACTACATTGATGACGTGAGCGGGGTGTACTATGACAAGCAGGTGCTGAAGGACACCTACGGCCCGCTTTCCGCATTCCTCTCCGACCCCAGTTTCGGCAAGATCCCCGGACAAACGAACACCGGGCAGCAGCGCGGCTACTCCGACCACAACGACGGCTATTTGTTCCTGAAGGCGCAAGTGCACTTCAAGCTCTTCAAATACCGCTCCAGCAACAAGAAGTTCCGCACCCGGATCCGCCGCCAGAAGATCGTGTTCTAATACCATTTACGTATGGGCCGCCAGTGGCAGGGGGCCACGGTCCGGAGTGACGGGATGAACGGGAACGGTTCCACCGGCAGATGTACCGTGCGCTGAGGTTTTCCGTCCGCACGGCATTGCGGCTCTACTTCGGGCGGATCGATGCGGACATGCGATCGGCGCCGCGCCCCGGAACGCTGTTGCTGGCCTGCAACCATCCCAACTCCTTCCTGGATGCCCTCTTAGTGGCCACGCACCTGCCGCAGCGCATGTGTTTTCTGGCGCGCGGCGATGCGTTCCGGAACCCGATCGCCGCCATGCTGCTGCGCGCGCTGTACATGATCCCGGTGTACCGCATGAGCGAAGGCCGCGCCCGGTTGCGGCAAACCACCAAGAGCTTCCGCAGTGCAAACAAGGAACTCCTGAGCGGCCGGTCGGTGCTGGTCTTTGCCGAGGGCCTTTCCGTGAACCAACCAGGACTGCGGCCACTGGGCAAGGGCGCCGCCCGCATTGCGGCAATGACCTGGAAAGGCGGTGCGGACATTGCGGTGGTGCCGGTGTGGCTGGAATACGGCAGGTTCCACCAACCGTTCGCGGAGGTGGCCCTGCGCACGGGAACCTTGATCGAAAACGGGGTACTTTCCGCGCAGGCGGAGGCCCTGTTCCTGCGTGGCTTCAACACCGTGCTGCGCCGGCGGCTATTGGAAATGGCCGAAACCGTTTCCTTTGGCCAAGTTCCCGCACATGGCGGGGCATTCCGGCGGTTCCTGCTTGCCCCGCCGGCATTGGCCGGGCTGTTGCTTCACGCACCGTGGTATTTCGCGGTACGCCTGCTCACCGCTGCCCTCACGCGCGGCACCATCTTCTTCGACAGTGTGCTCTTCGGCCTCCTCTTCCTCTCCTATCCCCTTTGGTTGCTGTTGCTCACGGCTACCGGGCTGTTGCTCGGCCTGCAAGGCTGGGCATGGCTGGTATGGCCGGTAGTGCCCTTCACATTGTGGCTGCTCAACAGGTGGCGGCGGAAGCCGTGATCAGCGCGCGGCGAATTTCCCTGCCAGGAAACCCGTGGTCCATGCGGCCTGGAAGTTGAAGCCTCCGGTGATACCGTCGATGTCCAGCACCTCACCGGCGAAATACAAGCCGGGCGCCACGCGGCTCTGCATGGTTTGGGGGTCCACTTCTTCCAGCGATACGCCGCCCGCCGTGACGAATTCCTCCTTGAAGGTGGTCTTGCCGGAAACAGCGTAACGGTCGTTGGTAAGCAGGTCCACCAAGCGGTTCCGGTCCTTCTTGCCCACCTCGCCCCATGGTTTCTCAGCAGGAATGCCGGTCTTGGCCAACAAGAACTCCCAGAGGCGGTGCGGTATGTTGAACGGGTTGGCGTTGCGGGCCTGCTTGCGCTGCATGTTTTCGGCGGCCAAGGCGGCACGCACCTCCTCCTCTCCTGTTCCGCCGAGCCAATGCAATTGCAGGGTGAATCGATAGCCCAAGCCATGGATGGTGCGTGCGCCCCAGGCGCTGAGCTTCAACACCGCCGGCCCGCTCATGCCCCAGTGCGTGATCAACAGTGGGCCGGTGCTTTCCAGGTCCGTGCCGATGATGCGCAACCGCGCCGGATCGGCCACCACGCCCATCAACCCACGCACTGGCTCCCCCGGCATGTTGAAAGTGAACAGCGACGGAACCGGCGGCACGATGGTGTGGCCCAGCGCCTTCAGCCAAGCATAGCCCTCCGGCTTGGGATGCCCGCCCGTGGTGATGATCAGGCGGTCCGCCTCCAGCATCCCGCCGCGTTCCATCTTCAATTGAAAGGCTCCGGAGGACAACCGTTCCACCGCCTGCACGCCGGACTGCCGCATGATGCGCACGCCGCGGCGTTCCGCTTCATTCATCAAACGATCAATGATGGTTTCCGAGCTGTCCGTAACAGGAAACATGCGGCCGTCCGCTTCCGCCTTAAGTTGCACACCGCGCTGCGCGAACCACGCCATGGTGTCCTTCACGCCGAACTGTTCAAACCCCTTCCGCAGAAAGCGCTCCCCGCGCGGATAGTTCGCCGCAAGCTTGCGGATGTTGTGCTGGTGGTGCGTGACGTTGCAGCGGCCGCCCCCGCTGATGCGCACTTTGGCGAGCAGCTTGTCGGTCTTTTCCAAGAGCAGCACTTCCGCCTTGGGGTGGTGATGTTTCCCGCTGCATGCGGCGAAGAAACCCGCTGCACCTCCCCCGATCACGATCACGCGCATGGGGCAAAGATGGGAGGAGAGGGAGGGTGAGAGAGTGAGAGGGTGAGAGAGTGAGAGAGTGAGAGAGTGAGAGAGTGAGAGAGTGAGTGGGTGAGAGGGTGAGAGGGTGGGCACGGGGCAAGTGCGTGCGTGCTGAACACGCTGGTGATGGAAGCTAAAGCGTTCCCGCGTGGTCCTGCTGTGGCGGTGAAGGCGGCTCCTGGAAGAATTGGTTCTTCAACGAATCCATTCGCTGCATCATGTCCTGCATGTAGCGCTGGTTCAGGTCCATGCGCTTGCGGAAGAAATCGTCGTGGAAGAAGTCGTAGCCCAGCAGGCTGTCGTTGAAGAAGAGGTTGTCCATGCCCGGGCCCATCATGCCCATGCCTCCCGGCGTGCCGAAGCGTCCGAGGAACTGCTGCATCAGGCTGTCCATGCGCAGGCTGTCGCCGCCCATGCCGTTGTACACGCTGGAGTAGGTGGAATCGTAGCGCACCAAGTTGCCCTGGTCGTCGTACACCTTGTTCACGCGCACGTTCACCTTGGGGCTGTCCACGGGCAATGTGGCATCCGCAGTTTTCGTGTGATCGCCTTCTGTTTTCTTGTTCTGGGCATTGCATGCCGCCGAGGCAATGGTGAGCGCCACGACCGCTGTGATCCACTTCACGGTTGACGAGCTGTTCATCGCTTCCTGGTGTTGTGTCTTTCGGTGGGATCCATCACTGCGGAAGCTGGCCGGGGTTCTCCACGAACGGCAACACCCCGGCCTTCCTTCCACCCTACTTGATGCTGATCTGGTGCGTCTTCGGCTTGCTCTCTTCCCGCTTGGGAATGGTGAGGGTAAGCACGCCGTTGGTGTAGTCCGCGCCCACTTTGGCCGAGTCGGCGGTGTTGGGCAGCACGAAGCTGCGCTCAAAGGCGGAACGGCTGAACTCGCGCCGGGTGTAGCGCTCCTCCTCCTTGTCCTGCTCCACGGTGTGTTCACCCCGGATGGTGAGCGTGTCTTCCTGCAATTCCACCTTCAGGTCCTTCTTGTCGAAGCCGGGCGCCTCCATTTCCAGGCGGTAGTCCTTGGCCCGCTCGGTGATGTTCACCCGGGGAGTGTGTACGTTGATGCCGTCGCTGCCGAGCAGCCGTGCGATGTTGGAGCCAAAGATCTCGCTGGCCAGGCGGTCAACCGGGAACGCTTCGTCCACCGGTCCACGATACTTCATCAGTGCCATGTGGTTGTTGGTTTTGGTTGTTCATAAGCGGAACAGGCGGGGAGGCGCAATGTTTCCGGTGCGCGTGTGAAAAAGATCCAACGCGGCCCAGCTTCGGCCCATCCACCAAGCGGAAAGGACCCGGACCCTGCCACCGGTACCTTCGCCGCATGTGCTACAGCGCCAAAAGCCTGAAGACCGCCGCCTTGAAACGAGCCGTTCACGACGGCGACACCGCCATTGCGGAGCAGTTGCGGGTGGAGCTTGAGGAATTGCCCGGCCTGGCGGACCATGTGCATGTGAGCGCCTTCACGCATCCCGCTTTGGTCGGTTATACCGGCGATGAACCTTTTCGCCCGCAACTGCTCACCTGGGGATTGATCCCCGCGTGGACCAAGGATGAAGCCCAAGCAAAGAAGCTGCGCGTGCAAACGCTGAACGCGCGCGGTGAAACGATCTTCGACAAACCCGCCTTCCGGAAATCGGCGATGGACAAGCGCTGCCTGATCTTCGTGAACGGCTTTTACGAGCACCAGCATTTCATGAAGCGGACCTATCCGTGGTTCATCCACGTGAAAGGGCGCGATGCGTTCGCCTTGGCGGGCCTGTGGGATGAATGGCGCGATCCGGTGAGCGGGATCGTTCAACGTACCTTTTCCATTGTGACCACCGCGGGCAATCCGCTGATGGC
>JAFDZG010000339.1 GCA_018267065.1 Bacteroidota bacterium | reverse complement strand
CCGCCGCCAAGGGCGTGGCCATGGGCGCCAACCTCTATGCAGGCCAAACCTGCATCAGCACCCAGCGCGTGTTCGTGGTGAAGCCGGAGTTCGAGAAATTCCGCGACCTGCTCGTGCAGGAGTTCAACGCCTTGAAAAGCGGCGACCCCGCCGACCCGGCCGTGAGCGTGGGCCCCTTGATCGGCAAGGGCGATTTTGAGCGCATCGGCACTTGGGTGGACGAAGCCGTGAAGGGCGGCGCCACGCTGCTCGCCGGCGGCAAGCCCGTGGATGCGGAACGCAACGTGTACGCCGCCACCCTGCTCACCGGAACCAAGCGCTCCATGAAGGTGGACTGCGCCGAGGTCTTCGGGCCCATCACCGTGGTCGAGCCCGTGGCGGACTTCGCCGACGGTATTGCGCGCGTGAACGACAGCAGCTACGGCCTGCAGGCGGGCGTGTTCACCAACAGCTTCGCGCACGTGAAGCTGGCCCACGAGGAACTGGAGGTGGGCGGCGTGATCATCAACGGCATCCCTGGCTTCCGCATCGACAGCATGCCCTACGGCGGCGTGAAGGACAGCGGACTGGGCCGCGAGGGCCTGCGTTATGCCATGGAGGAAATGACCGAGCCAAGGTTGATGGTGTATTGAGCGGGACCAATCCCTTCATGCAGATGTTCAAGGGAATAGTCTTTCTTGCAGTATTCATTCCATCGCTTGCCTGCCATGGGCAGGATTTCAAGGCTGATTTCGATAAGAGCTTTCACGCAGGAGACACCACAAGTCAGATATTAGTTCTCAAAGAATGGGAGGCGAGTAATCCGAAAGACCCAGAACTTTTCACCCGATATTTCAATTATTTCTTCGCCAAATCAAAGAAAAAGGTGTTGGCGTTGACCTCTGATCCACCGTATGGGGAAGGCCTTTTGATCCAGGACAGTACAGGCAGTACGGTGGGGTACATGGGAGACCGGATTTATTTCGATCCAAATCTGTTGCAGGCCGCATTTAACAGGATTGATTCAGGGATAGCTCTTTTTCCCGATCGATTGGATATGAGGTTCGGCAAAATCTACGCATTAGGTCAAGAGAAGGACTGGACAGGGTTCACGGATGAAATCATCAAGACAGTTCGGCAATCAAAGCGAAACAGGAACAAGTGGACCTGGACCAATGATGAAAGGAAGGACAATGGGGAGCAGTTCCTACTGAGTTCGATCCAAGGCTATCAAACAGAATTGTATGAAACCGAAAATGACTCTCTTCTCCGCAACATGCGGTCCATCGCACAGGAAGTGTTGAAATACTATCCGGACCATGTGGAGAGCTTGTCCACTCTGTCCGTTACATACTTGCTGCTTGGCGAATATGACAAAGGAATCGAGCCGCTGCTGAAGGCGGAAGCGATCAACCCCAAGGATGGAATTGTGCTGGGAAACATTGCACAAGGCTACCGGTTGAAGGGGGACACTGCAAGCGCGCTCAATTACTATGGGAAGATGCTGCGCTTGGATGACCAGGAAGCCAAGGCATTTGCCCAGAAGCAGATTCAAGCGCTGCAGGCGCGCTGATGACCTATTGATCAATCGATAACAGATGTCGGGAGGGCCGTTGATGGACGCGGGGTTCAGCATTTTGCCCATTGAGGGGGAGCATGTCTTTGCATTGACCGTGCTGCCGCACCACCACCGAGACCCCTTCAACCGCATCCTCATTGCCCAGGCCAAGCACGTGGGCATGCACATCCTCATGGCTGACAAGCATTTCAAGGCCTATGATGTGAAGCTGGTGGGTGGTTAATTGTGCCGCATTCCGGGTGAAATAAATCGCAGGGCGTGGTTCGTGGGGAAAAATCGCGGCGTCCCTTAAAACCACACCCTGCGAACTACGCCCTGCAAACAAAGACTTTCTACTTTGTCTGGCAGCGGCTCACACGGCCTCCAACGCCTGCCCCAAATCCCAGATCAGGTCGTCCGGGTGCTCCACGCCCACGCTCAAGCGCACCAATCCACCGGTGATGCCGAGCTTTTCGCGCTCCACCGGGTCCACGCCCACGTGCGTCATGGTGGCCGGGTGCTCCGCCAATGACTCTGTGCTGCCCAAGCTCACCGCCAGTTTCACCAGCTTCAAGGCGTTGAGGAAGCGGAATGCCTCCGCCTCACCGCCCTCTATGTCGAACGCCAGCATGGCACCGGCGCTCAGGCATTGGGCATCGAAAATGGCCTGTTGTTCCGGCGTGTCCAGGAAACCGAGGTAGTGAACCTTTTTCACCTTCGGATGGCTTCGCAGAAAAGCGGCCACCTGCGCGGCGTTGCGGGCCTGCGTCTCCATGCGCGGCTTCAAGGTTTCCAAGCTGCGCAGCAGCAACCAGCCCGTCCATGGGCCGGCCATGCAGCCCAGGAAGGTGCGCATGCCCTTCACCCGGGCGATCAGATCCTTGCTGCCCAAACACGCCCCCGCGATCACATCGCTGTGGCCGCCGATGTATTTCGTGGCGGAATAGAGCACCAGGTCGGCCCCGTGTGCCAATGGGTGTTGCCAGAGCGGCCCCATGTACGTGTTGTCCACCGCCACGATCACCGGCTTGTCCGCGCGGCTAAACTGCTTTGCCAAGCGGCTGCACGCGGCAACATCGATCAGGATGTTGGTGGGGTTCGCCGGGGTTTCCACATAGATCATGCGCAGGCGGTCCGCTTTGCCGCTCTTGCGGACGAGCTCCTCCAGCCTGTCCTGTTCCCACGGGTAAAACCCGATCACTTCCACCCCAAAGCGCGTCAATGTTTGCTTAATGAAATGGTCCGTGCCGCCATAGATCGGATTGCTGAACAGCAGCATATCGCCGGGGGAAAGGAACTCCAGCAGCGTGGTGGTGATCGCGCTCATGCCGCTCTCGAACACGGCGCAATCCCCCGCGCCGTCCCACAGGGAAAGGCGGTCTTCCAGGATCTCCAGGTCGGGATTGTTCAACCGGCTGTAGATCAAGCCCAGCTCCTCCGTTTCGCCTTGCTCCCGCAGCCCGTAAGCCACTTCAAAAAACGCCTTACCATCCTCCGCCTTTTGGAATACGAAGGTGCTGGTCTGGAAGATGGGGCACTTTACGGCGCCTTGCGAGAGTTCCGGCTTGTAGCCGTGGCTCATCATCAGGCTTTCGGGGCGGAGCTTGCGGTCGGTCATATCGCGAAACTACCGCATCCCCAACCGTTGAAAAATGAGGTTTGGCATCAAGGCCCGGTCCGCTACAGGTCCACGCCTTGCTTCACCTCTTCAATGGCGCGTTTCACCCATTTGCTTTCACCCAGTGCCGGCACAAGCAAAGGCGCAAACGCTCGCAGCGGCCCATACAGCACAGACCCTTGCACGGTGGATTGCGACAGCAGTTCCTTTCCTCCGGTCCTGGCCAGAAGCAAGTTGAGCAGCACGCTGAGGATGAAGGCCGAACGCACCATGCCGAACACGGTGCCCGCTACCTTGTTCGGCAGGCTCAGCATGGCCAAGTCCATGGCTTTGGTGATCAACTTGGCCAACAGGTGGACCACAATGATCACGGCGAGGAAGGTGATGGCGAAAGAAACCACCTCGCGGTCCGGGCCGAGCCCCACCCATGCCGCCACCTGTTCGTTGTAGCGGGAGGCGGCCCAAATGCCCAATACGATGCCCAGCAGGGATGCAAGTTCCACCACAAACCCGCGGAAAAAGCCACGCACGGCGGCAATTGCCAGTATGGCCAGCAAGGCCCAGTCCAGCCAGTTCATGCGTGCAAGGTAATGGCCGATGTACGGAAGCACAGCCGCCCAGGCTTTCCGCGTGCCCATTGCGCATGGTGCGGACTACCTTCGCGACCTCCGTCCGCACCAATCTGCAAGGCCGGAATTTTTCATGTTCGACCTGGTATTTGAGAAGCGTTGGCGCGAACTGGCCGCGAAAATGGAAACCCGCTTCGGCATGCCCGTGGACCTCAATGGCCTGCTGTTCCTGATCGGCGTGCAGGAGCTGGGGCAGCACGCCCGGGATTTCAAGAAGGACGAGAAGGTGAACCTGATGCACATAGCCATTTCCGTGCTGCTCACGCCTTACGGCTACTACAAAGAGTTGGGGCGCGATGCAGACGGCTGGCCCCATTTTGAGCGTGTGAAGGACCTTCCCGTACTAAACGCCAAGGAACAGGAACGATTGATGAAGGAGGCGATCCTTCAATACTTCGAAGGGCACTGAACGGCTTTGCGGATCGGTTAGTTGCCCACCGCGATCACCACCGTCTCCTCGTTGGTCTGCTCTTCCTCGATGCGGATGATGCCATCACCGGAAAGCGAATCTTTCTTCGCCAGGATGTCCAGCACCGCAAAACCCGCTTGTCCGCGCTTGTAAAAATCCGAATAGTCAAAGATCACCTTGCCGTCCGAGCTGGTGGTGCCTTCCATGGTGAGGCGTGAAAAGTCCGCCTGGAGCGGGTTGGAGGGATTGGCGTAGAGCTTCACGTAAGCACCGGCAACGGCGGCACCTGCGGTGTCCAAAACGGTGATCTCCGCCTTGGTGGCCTTTTCCTTGTTGCAGGCACCCAGGCCGGAACCGAGGATGATCAACAGGGCGGGAACAAGAAGCGCCTTAGCGGACATGGGCGGACGTGTTGGTTACTTTTGGCGGCCTTCGCCGCTTTGTGAAGCTGCCAAAAATAGCGATTGAACGGATGCCTGCACAATCCCCCCTCCGCAAGGTGCTCGTTGCGGGCTTCTTGGCCGCCATGGCCATGGGCGCCTGGGCACAATCCCCCCCCCGGGAAACCCGGCACTTGGTGGAGATCAACACCACGGCCGGGCGCATGGTTGTGGAGCTTTACAATGAAACACCCCTGCACCGCGACAACTTTCTGAAGCTGGTGCGCACGCACTACTACGACAGCACCCTGTTCCACCGCGTGATCCAGGGCTTCATGATCCAAGGCGGCGACCCCGATAGCCGGAAGGCCGATGACCGCACCAAACAGTTGGGCAACGGAGGTCCGGACTACACGCTGCCCGCAGAGTTCAGGCCGGAGCTGTTCCACCGGAAGGGAGCCCTGGCTGCCGCGCGCGAAGGCGATGACGTGAACCCTGAAAAGCGCAGCAGCGGCAGCCAATTCTACATTGTGCAGGGGCGGCAGTGGCGGCCCGAGGACCTGGCCCGCATGGAAGCCCGGCAAAACAGCACCCGCCCGGACAGCCTGGCCAGCCACTACACGCCGGAGCAGATCGAAGCCTACAAAACGGAGGGGGGCGCTCCGCACCTGGACGGCAACTACACCGTCTTCGGGCAATTGGTGGAGGGTTTTGATGTGCTGGACCGCATCGCCGGCACACCCTGTGACAACCAGGACCGGCCCTTAGCCGATGTCCGCATGTGGATGCGCGTGATCCAATGAGCCTTGAACAACGCATTACCGACGCAGAAGGCGCAATAGCCGCTGCAAAAGCCACCGATGCCGCCACGGTGGAAGCCTTCCGCGTGGCCATGCTGGGCCGCCACGGCGTGGTGACCAACCTGCTGGACGAGCTGAAGCAGGTTCCCCCCGAACAAAAGCGCCAATGGGGCCAGCGGTTGAACCAGTTGAAGAACGCCGCCCGCGAGCGCTGGGAGGAATTGAAAGCCGCCACGGAGTCGCTGCCGGCCGGCAGCACCGGCCCGGCCACCGACGTTACGCGCCCGGCATTTTCCGGGGCGCCGGGCAGCTTGCACCCCATCAGCATCGTGCGGCAGCGCATCACCGGCATCTTCGCCCGCATCGGCTATACCGTGAGCGAGGGTCCGGAAGTGGAGGACGACCGCCACAACTTCGGCGCGCTCAACTTCCCGCCGGAGCACCCCGCACGCGACATGCAGGACACCTTTTTCGTGGATGGCCCCGGGGAGCACGCCCTGCGCACGCACACCAGCAGCGTGCAGGTGCGCGTGATGGAAAGCGGCAAACCGCCGTTCCGCACCGTGTCACCGGGGCGCGTTTACCGCAACGAGGCCATCAGCGCCCGTGCCCACTGCATGTTCCACCAAGTGGAAGGGCTGTACGTGGACAAGGGCGTGAGCTTTGCGGAACTGAAGGGCACGCTGGACTACTTTGCCAAGAGCCTCTTCGGCCCGGAGGTGAACATCCGCATGCGGCCGAGTTACTTCCCCTTCACCGAGCCCAGCGCCGAGGTGGACATGAGCTGCACCATTTGCGGCGGAAAGGGCTGCACCGTGTGCAAGCACAGCGGCTGGGTGGAGATCATGGGTTGTGGCATGGTGGACCCTGCCGTGCTCACCAACTGCGGCATCGATCCGGAGGTATACAGCGGCTTTGCCTTCGGCATGGGCGTGGAACGCATCGCGCAGCTCTTGTACCGCGTGCCCGACCTGCGCCTGTACTGGGAGAATGACGTGCGCTTCCTGGAGCAATTTTCCGCCGACGCTTTCCACGGCTGAGCCGCCATGGACCAGGCCCTGCATGCCGACGTCTGCATCATTGGGGCCGGGCCGGGAGGTTGTGCGGCCGCCTTGCAATTGGCCAAGCACGGCGTGCAACCGTTGTTGATCGACAAAGCGGTCTTCCCCCGCGACAAGGTGTGCGGCGATGCGCTGAGCGGCAAAGTGGTGCGCGCATTGGAACGCCTGGACCCCGCGTTGGCCGCGGAATTGCGCAAGCACGCCCAGTTGATGCCCAGCTGGGGCGTTACGTTCACCGCGCCCAACGGCCGTTCGCTCCGGGTGCCGTTCAGCCGCGATACGGGCGTGGGCGAAGCCCCGGGCGCGATCCTGCCGCGCCTGCACTTTGACCAATTCATGATCGGTGCCGTCAAGCGGGATCCCCGGATCAGCTTGGTGGAGGGCGTGCAGGCCAAGACCTTCAAGCGTACGGCGGAAGGGTGGGAGTTGGGTTTGTCGGGAAGCAGGACCGATCCGGAAGGAACCGGCAGTGTCAAGCCGAATACCATCCGCTGCCGCCTGCTCATCGATGCCTCCGGGGCCAATTCCACATTTTCAAAACAGATGGCGGGCATCCCCATGGAACCGCGCCACCATTGCGCCGGCGTGCGGGCCTACTACTCCGGCATTTCCGGCCTGGACCCGCACGGTTTCATTGAATTGATCTTCCTGAAGGAGCTGCTGCCGGGTTACCTGTGGGTCTTCCCCTTGCCCGATGGCCGGGCCAACGTGGGCCTCGGCTTGCGCAGTGACCATGTGCGCAAGCGCCGCGCCGACCTGAAAAAACTGCTCAACGGGCTGGTCACCACACATCCGCAATTGCGCGGGCGGTTTGCCAACGCCAGGGCGGAAGGGCCGGTGCAGGGCATGGGCCTGCCCTTGGCCAGTAAGCGCCGGCCCCTTAGCGGCAAAGGCTACCTGCTGGTGGGCGATGCGGCGCACTTGATCGATCCCTTTACCGGGGAAGGCATCAGCCATGCCATGATCAGCGGCATGCACGCGGCAACCGTGGCGGCCGAAGCCTTGAAGGACCGAAGGACAGATGCGGCCATGCTCGGAAGCTACGATGCCCGCGTTTGGAAGCGCTTGGGCAAGGAATTGGCCATCAGCTCGCGCCTGCAGCAACTGGCCGGCTGGCCCCGCCTGTTCAATTTCGTGGTGGGCAAGGCCGCGCGGAATCCCGTGCTTGCCGATACCATCAGCAGCATGTTCAACAACTTGGACGTGCGGGAGCAATTGAAAAAGCCAAGGTTCTACCTGAAGCTTTTGCTCGGACGGTAAGCGCAGCTCCTGGAGCAGCTTTGCGGGTTTACCGGGTTGGGGCTGCTGTGCGGTGTCTTCATTGCACAATGCCTGTCACACCCAAGCGGAGTATTCATGTAAACAACTCATGGAACATCCGTGTTAATAAGTTGACGGCGAGATAGATCCGATTTACATTTCGGCATCCGGCCACCGAAATCACACCTGCGCGCAACCAACCCGGCCCATGAACAAGAGCATCAACGAGTTCCTTACGAACGCTGCTGTCAAGGTGACTTCCATCATTCCCAGCCAGCGCTTCTGGGAACTCGCCCACCGGTTGACGTTGTTGCAAATGAACATTGGCAGCGGTTGGGATTACGAGAACAGCGGAGAACTGAAGTTGGCCAAGAAGATCCGAAAAAAATATGGCAACGGCACTTCACTGACCATCTTCGATGTGGGCGCGAATGTTGGCGGATATTCCAAGAGGCTGTCATCCATTTTCGGGGAGACGGACAAGATCTATTCCTTCGAGCCATCGAAGGCCACGTACGACCTCATGAAGAAGGCGACGGTGGACTGCCGCAACGTGCTACCCAACAATATCGGACTCAGCGACAAGGAGGAACAACTGACGCTTTATACCAATTCGGACGGATCAGGACTGGCAACGGTATACCCGAGGGTGCTTGAACATTATGGCGATATCAGGATGGACCGGACCGAAGTGGTGGAATTATCGACCATCGACTCATTTTGCGCATCAAATAACATCGACCGGATCCACTTCCTGAAGCTGGATGTTGAAGGCCACGAGCTGAAGGTGATGAAGGGTGCCGAAAAAATGTTGGCGGCGAAGCAGATCGACCATATTCAATTTGAGTTCAGTGGTTGCAACATTGATTCAAGGACCTACTTCAGGGATTTCTACTACCTCCTGAAGGATAAATTCAGGATATACCGCATACTCCGGAACGGGATCCATGAATTGTGGCGGTACATGGACTATTATGAGATCTACATCACTGCAAACTACTTGGCGGTATCAAGGGAATTGAAGCAGTAGGGAGGCCAAGGAAGCAGTTCGCGAAGTGCACGAGCGGCCCACCGCTCATGCCCCCGTGCGACGTCCGCTCGAGTTCAAAACCTCAACCCTTCAGCGCCTCGGCCCCGCCCACGATTTCCAGGATCTCGTTGGTGATGGCGGCTTGGCGTGCCTTGTTGTAGGACAGGCGCAGGTCCTTCAGCAGCGCATCCGCGTTGTCCGTGGCCTTGTGCATGGCGGTCATGCGCGCGCCGTGCTCGGCGGCGAAGCTGTCCAAAAGCGCCTTGTAGAGCTGGATCTTCAGGCTCTTGGGGATGATCTCCCCAACGATGGTCTGGCGGTCCGGCTCCATGATGTGGTCCGTCTTCGCCTTGGAGCCTTCCCCGGCGGCCTTTGGCGGCTCCACGGGCAGGTAACGTTCCTGTGTAACGATCTGCGATGCCGCGTTCTTGAACTTGTTGTAGAACAGCTCCACGCGGTCGTATTCGCCGGAGGCGAACTTGGCCATGATGGTTTCGGCAACCGGCGCCACCTTGTCGAACTCCAACCCGTCGAACAGGGTGGCCATGTTTTCTGGCAGGCCCGCTGCGTGCCATGGGGAACGGCGGTAGAGGTCCGCAGCCTTCTTGCCAATGGACAGCACGTGTACTTTTTCACCGCGTGCCTCGGCTTCCAGCGCAGCCTTCCGCACCAGGCGGAACACCTGGGTATTGAAGGCACCGGCAAGCCCGCGGTTGCTTACGATGGCCACCAGCAGCACGTTCTTTGCTTCGCGCTGCTGCGCGAACTTGTTCTCGCTGCTGTCCAGCGAGGCGCTCACGTTGCTCAGCAGCTCACCCAGCTTTTCGGCGTAGGGCCGCATGCGGATGATGGCGTCCTGGGCGCGGCGCAACTTGGCGGCGCTCACCATTTTCATGGCGGCGGTGATCTGCTTGGTGCTGTTCACCGAGACGATCCGGTTGCGTACTTCCTTCAGGCTGGCCATTATCGCGTTGTCGGCAAGTTGCTGTGGTGGGAAAGCAACGGTTTAGGCGGCAAAATTCTTTGCAAGGTCGGCGGCCACTTTCTCCAGCACGCCGGTGAGCTGGTCGTTGAATTCCCCGCGCTTCAGCGCTGCCAGCGTATCCGCATGGCCGTTGCGCATCATGGTGAGGAACTGTTGCTCAAACTGGCGCACCTTTACCACGGGCACCTTGGCCAGCAGGCCCTTGGAGCCGAGGTAGATGATGGCCACCTGTTCTTCCACGGGCATTGGGCTGTTCTGGCCCTGCTTCAGGATCTCCACGTTGCGCGCGCCCTTGTCCAGCACGGCCTTGGTGGCGGCGTCCAGGTCGGAGCCGAACTTGCTGAAGGCCTCCAGTTCGCGGTAGGCGGCCTGGTCCAGCTTCAGCGTGCCGGCCACTTTCTTCATGGACTTGATCTGGGCGTTGCCACCCACGCGGCTCACGCTGATGCCCACGTTGATGGCGGGGCGCACACCGCTGAGGAAGAGGTTGCTTTCAAGGAAGATCTGCCCGTCGGTGATGGAGATCACGTTGGTGGGGATGTAGGCGGAAACGTCACCCGCCTGGGTCTCGATGATCGGCAGCGCGGTGAGCGAACCGCCGCCCTTCACCAGGCCCTTCAGGCTGTCGGGCTGGTCGTTCATCTTGGAGGCGATGGTGTCATCATCGATCACCTTCGCGGCGCGCTCCAGCAGGCGGCTGTGCAGGTAGAACACGTCGCCGGGGTAGGCTTCGCGGCCCGGCGGGCGGCGCAGGAGCAGCGATACCTCGCGGTAGGCCACGGCCTGCTTGGAAAGGTCGTCGTACACGATCAGCGCCGGGCGGCCGGTGTCTCGGAAATATTCGCCGATGGCAGCGCCGGTGAAGGGGGCGTAGAACTGCATCGGGGCGGGGTCGCTGGCGTTGGCCGCCACCACGGTGGTGTAGGCCATGGCACCGGCTTCCTCCAGCACTTTCACGGTGCCGGCCACGGTGGATCCCTTTTGGCCGATGGCCACGTAGATGCAGTACACGGGCTTACCCGCGTCGAAGAATTCCTTCTGGTTGATAATGGTGTCGATGGCCACCGTGCTCTTGCCGGTCTGGCGGTCGCCGATGATCAGCTCGCGCTGGCCGCGGCCCACGGGGATCATGGCGTCGATGGCCTTGATGCCGGTTTGCAGCGGCTCCTTCACGGGTTGCCGGTAGATGACGCCCGGCGCCTTGCGCTCGATGGGCATCTCGAAGGTTTTGCCTTGGATGGGGCCCTTGCCGTCGATGGGCTCCCCGAGGGTGTCCACCACGCGGCCCACGATGCCGTCGCCCACGTTCACGCTGGCGATGCGCTTGGTGCGCTTCACGGTGTCGCCTTCCTTCACGCCCACGCTGGGGCCCAGGAGCACCACGCCCACGTTGTCTTCCTCCAGGTTGAGCACGATGCCGCGCAGGCCGCCGGCAAACTCCACCAGCTCACCGCTCTGCACGCTGTTAAGGCCGTAGATGCGGGCGATGCCGTCGCCGATCTGCAGCACGGTACCCACCTCCTCCAGCTCGGCCTCGGTGCGCAGGCCGGCGAGTTCTTCCTTGAGGATCGCCGATACTTCGGCGGGATTGATCTGTGCCATGGGGGATCTTGTTTAGATCTCGGGGATGTAGGGATTCTCTGAAAACTTGCGGCGCAGGTCGTTCAGGCGGCGGCTTACGCTCGCGTCCACCTGTTCGTCGCCGATGCGCAGCACCAGGCCTCCGATCAACGCGGGGTCCACGGTTTCGCGCAGCTCAATGGTCTTTCCGGGGTGGCGCTCCTTGGCCATTTGCTCCACTTGTGCGCGGCTTTCCGCGGTCAACGGCATTGCGCTTCGCACTTCCGCCATCAGAATGCCATGTGCCTCGCGGAACACGTTCTGGAAGCCTTCGGCGATCTCCGGCAGGTGGCTCTCGCGGCCTTTGCGCACCAAGATGGCCATGAAGCGGTCCACCAGGTGGCCGATCTGGCCGCCGAACACACGCTCCAGCACTTTCAGCTTGCGGTCCGGCTTCAGCACCGGGCTTTCCAGCAGCAATTGCAGCGGGCGGCTGGCGGCGCAAGTGGAAGCCACCAGTTGCATGTCCTCACGCACGGCCTCCACTTCCCCCTTCTCCTGCGCAAGCTGCATCAGGGAGCGGGCGTAGCGGTATGCAACGGGCGAAACGTTCATGACAGGCGGATGTCACTTTCCTTGAGCACCTTGTCCAGCAGCGCCTGTTGCGCGGCCTTGTCGCCCAGTTTCTCACGCAGGATGCGCTCGGCCACTTGGATGCTGAGCTCGCCCACCTGGTTCTTCATTTCGGTGATGGCGGCGTTCTTTTCGTTGCGGATCTCCTCGCGGGCACGGGCCAGCAGGGCATCCCCTTCGGCCTTGGCGCGGCCCTTGGCCTCGGCGATCTCCTTGTCGCGGATGTCGCGGGCCTCCTTGAGCATCAGGTCGCGCTCGGCGCGGGCCTCGCGCAGCAGCTCTTCGTTGCCGGCCTTCATGGCCGCCACTTCCTCGCGGGCCTTTTTCGCCTCGCCGATGGCATCCTCAATGGACTGCTCGCGCTCATGGAGCGATTTGAGGATGGGCTTCCACGCGAACTTGGCCAGCAGGAAGAACACGATCGCGAACGACAGTGTCATCCAGAAAATCAGGCCGAAGGCGGGTTGTACAAGACTGGCAAGCAACATGGCTCTGTGCTATGGTTGAACGGAAATGAAACGCGGCCGGGGGAAACCGCCGGCGGCTTACTTCAGCA
Organism: Bacteroidota bacterium; assembly: GCA_018267065.1. GTDB lineage: Bacteria > Bacteroidota > Bacteroidia > Flavobacteriales_F > PHOS-HE28 > PHOS-HE28. The sequence continues at coordinate 3,923 of JAFDZG010000339.1, read as the reverse complement.
CCACCAGCAGGCCCACCACCATGGCGAAGAAGGCTGCGCCTTCCACCAGTGCCGCGGTGAGGATCATGTTGGCGCGCAGGTCGTTCATGGCTTCCGGCTGGCGGGCCATGGCCTGCACGGCGTCACCGCCGATGCGGCCGATGCCTACGCCTGCACCGAGGGCGGCCAAACCGGCGCCGAGGGCTGCGATACCGTAACCGGTGCCAATGTCGAGGAGGGCTGAGAGAAGCATGCTGAGGTGTTGGTTTAAACGATTGATTCCTTGTGTTCGTGGTGTTCTTCCAGCGCGGCCCCGATGTAGAGCGCCGAGAGGAAGGTGAAGACGTAGGCCTGGATGAACGAGATGAGCACGTCCAGGATGGTCATGAAGATGGTGAACGCCAAGCTGACCACGGAAACCCCGTAGCCCACGGCCGCACTGGTGGCGCCGAACACGAAGATGAGGCTGAAGAAGCTCAGCGCGATGATGTGGCCCGCCGCCATGTTGGCAAAAAGCCGGATCATCAGCACGAACGGTTTCAGGAACACGCCCAGCACCTCCACCGGGGTGAGGATGATGAGCACCCACTTGGGCACGCCCGGCATGGCGAAGATGTGCTGCCAGTAGTTTTTATTGCCGTTCAACGTCACCACAATGAAGGTGAACACCGCCAAGGTGAAGGTGATGGCGATGTTGCCGGTGAGGTTGGCCCCGAAGGGGAAGATGGGGATCAGGCCGGTGATGTTGGCCAGGAAGATCACGAAGAAGATGGTGAGCAGGTAGGGCATGAAGCGCATGTACTTCGGCCCGATGGCGCTCTTGGCCACATCGTCACGCACGAAAATGATCAACGGCTCCAGCAGGGACTGCAAGCCCTTGGGCGCCTTGCCCGCACGCTTGGCATAGGTACGGGCCACGCTGGTGAAGACCAGCAGCATGATCACCATGATCAAGAAGATGGAGGCCACGTTCTTGGTGATGGAGATGTCCCAGATGTTGGCGGTGGCGGCCTCATCCACTTGCCCGTTCGCATCCACTGCCACGATGCCGCCGTCGTGGAGCATGTATCCGTCGTAGGCCGCATGGCCGTGCTCGAAGCGGGCGCTGCTGAACACGTGCAGGCCGCGTTGCGTGTCGTAAATGATCACCGGCAACGGGAAGGAGAAATCACCCGCGATGTGCCAGCCGTGCTCATCGGCAATGTGGCCCATGATGAGCTCCCCCGCATTGAATTCGGCCTTTTCCTTGCCGGAATGGTCCGCAAGGTCCGGTGCATCGGCCCCTTCATGGCCTTCATGCTGGGCTAACGACCACCCTGCGAGCAGGAGGCAAAATGAGAGGAAAGCTGCGCGTAGCAAGGCGTTCGGGAGTTTAAGGCAGGCTCAACGCCTGCTTTCGGGCCGCGAAGGTAAGGAGGAGTTGCGACGCGGCAAAAAAGCGCTGTCCTTGCGCTTTCATAGTGCCTGCTATCCGCCCGAAAGTGCGGCCGAAATGGCCTTTTCATATCCACCCGGAACAGGCAAGTTACGCGGCGATGTAAAGGCGAGAGCCACTTGGTCCACCGTGGTGGTGAGCTTCCCGGCGAACTTGAGTGAAGCTGGCTTTCCTGCATCAGCCGGCCCGAGTCCGTACCACAAAAACGTAAGCGCACCCGGTTGGGGCGGATAGCTTACGAGGTCGCCCCCCAAGCGTTCGGCCATGCGGCGATAGACCGGCTCCGGACAGATGAAATACAATCCCTTTCTGCACTTCTCCTCCAGGCGGATCACATGCCCCTTGAATATGAGCTGGGGCAGGATGCGCTTGTTCACGTTCTCCCAGTTGATGCCTGCCTTGCTTGGTCCCGGAGGCGGACCTCCTTCATAAAGTATGCGGACTGCTGGTTCATAGCTGCCGGTGGTATCCATGGTCTGCACTTCGGCTGCAACAAATTCAAGGAGTTTTCCCGTGCCATCAACCAATGCCAGGACCCAATCCACGAAATACCCGCCGCCGGCGTGGCGGCTGGCCAGCCGCAGTTCCTTTCCCCACCGCTTGCCGAACACAACCACGTCCTTTCCGTCATGCCGCATGTGCCTTTCGCTCCTGCACAACCGCACGCCCGGCCCGAACGCATCCTCCGCCACATCCAGCAAAACGTGGTATTCATTGGCATACATTCGGTTCGGGCAGCAGACCACCGGCCCCGAAGTGGCCGGTTTCACCGAGCACACCCCTGAAATAAGCTTGCTTCTGCCCAAAACCTTGGTGCAAATGCCCCCTACGAACGGGCAAGCCTTTTCCAACCTGCCATTCTTTGCCTGGTTCGATGAATCGCCCAAGGCGTAGCCAAACCACTCGTATATGCTAAGCGACATGCACTTTCATGGGCTGTTCAACGCCTATACCAAGTGTTTCGCGAATGGAGGCGGCAATGGCCGCGGCCAATAACACGGGCACAGCATTGCCCACCTGTTCATATTGTGCCACCCGCGGGCCGAGGAACCGGTATCTGTCGGGGAAGGATTGCATGCGGGCCGCTTCGCGAACCGTCAGTGTACGGTCCTGGTCGGGAAGAAAAACGGCGCTCCAATGCGGGTCGCACTTGGTCAGAATGGTGCCCGCAAGCCCTTCATGGGTAAGGCGCCCGTACCGCTTGGTATGGTCGGAGGTTCGGGCTTTGAGCATTCCTTTTGGAAGCAACTCCCTCGGAATGTCCGTCCAGTTCCCGCCAGGGGGAATGAAGGACATCCTGGCCCTGTTCTGCTGCGAAAGCTGCGCGGAAAAATGGTTGTACAGCCTATCGCTGCCCTCGCGCATCATCCGGGCGAAAACGCTTTCCGGCCTCCGGTCGTAGGCCATCTCCTCGGCACCTTCACCAAGTTCAAGCCTCGGCAGGTCCGAAATGGCCTGTTGAACGGTGACCGCAGGAATCAGCGTCAGGCGGTCCAAGGGCCCCAAACTGTTGGCCAACGAACGCCCCCCCTTGAAATTGGCTCGCGCCGTAGCATAGTGCGTGGGGGCGGGGTGGGTGGGAATTGAATCATCCTTGGATCCCAAGATGATCATGCGCCACCGCTCCTGCGGAACTCCGAATTGGGCGGCGAGCAGGATTTGCGCATTGGTCCGGTATCCCCGGAATTCCAATTCATGGATGATCTGGTCAAAAATGGCCCCGTTGCCCAAGGACAACATCCCGGGGACATTCTCAATCAGCAATCTTTTGGGTTTGAATGCGTCCAAAAAACGTATGTAGTGCTTGAAAAGGCTATTGCGCGGGTCCTCCAGGAACCGGCCGTGGGCATTAATGGAAAACCCCTGGCATGGCGGTCCACCAATGAGGACATCAAGTTCACCTTCGGCCATGCCGAGGCGTGTCCGCAGCGCGGCGGGGTCTACTTCCTCAATGGGCCTGCACTCGGAAAAAGAGTCCGGGTGGTTCAGTCTGAAAGTTTCAACCGCCCACGAATTGATGTCGTTTGCATAAAGGCACCGGAAGCCGGCTTGCCTGAACCCTTCTGTAAGCCCCCCCGCTCCCGCAAACAGGTCTATCGTTGTTGGAACTTGGCGATTTTCCTTCGTGTTCACCATCTTATTGCCACCTGAACCGGTTTCATGCCTGTCAAACTGCACTGAAGGTCCGGGGTGCCGCTTTCCGGAGGTTCCTTTGGCTACGTATGTCATGACGGGAATTTTGGCAGTGTCGAATTGTCCAATGATACATTAAAGTGGCTTCAAGCATGCCCTGCCATGGGGCAATCTTTCAACGATCCCCCGTCCTCGTTTCCTTGAGAAGGATGTAGATCGCCACGGCCACGCCTCCCAGCGAACCAAGTAGCGTGAAGGCCGGGAACTTCCAACCGGTGCGCTGGTCCGCCCACCAGCCGCCATACGCGCCCAGCCCGATGATGGCGGCCATCTGGAAGCCGATGCCGCTGTAGCGCATGTAGGACTGCGCCGCCTT
>JAFDZG010000338.1 GCA_018267065.1 Bacteroidota bacterium | reverse complement strand
TTGGCATTGGCGCCCAAGCGCAGGCCGGGCACCTTCAGCTTGCGGGCATAGCTCAACAGAAAAGCGTTGTCGGCGGCGGAAAAGGTGGTGATGCGGTTGTAGTCCAGGTTGCCGTTGTTGTCGATCAGTTCGGTGGTGTTGGGGATGTCGTCCACCCCGAAGCGGATGAAGGAGATGCCGATGGTGCTGGCCGTATCAATGGGCTTGGCAATGGCGATGTAGTCGTACTTGGCGATGCCCGCGAAATACTCGCTGTGCATGGCCCCCACTTGCAGATCGCCCTTCACGCCCAGCAGGCCGGCGGGGTTCCAGTAACCTGCGGTCACATCATTCACCGCGGCCACGTGGGCATAGCCCATGCCCAGCGAACGCGCGCCCACCCCGATGGACAGGAACTCATTGCTGTACTTGGGCGCATCCTGCGAAAACGCCGGTGCAAACGGAAGTGCAAAGAGGCCGGTGGCGGCCATGAACGGGGCAATCCTTTCGGAAAACTTCATGTTGTATGGAATAGACGCATCATCTAACTGAAGGTGGCCTGCATTATTGCACGAAAAATACCAACTTCGGCCCGCTTTGCCGCGCTTCCCCCGATTGCCCGACCTGCTGACCACCGCAAATCTCTGTTGCGGCACGGCCTCCATCCTGCTCTCCTCGCAGGATGAATTGACGATTGCTTGTTGGTTGCTATTCCTGGCGGCCGTGTTCGACGTGTTTGATGGATTGGCTGCACGCGCCCTTGGCGGGGGCACACCCTTGGGTGTTCAGTTGGATAGCTTGGCGGACATGGTGAGCTTCGGAGTGGCCCCGGCCTTTGCTTTGTGGACTGCTGCTTTACCCCTACAGCCCGGCGGGGAATCATGGATTGCGGCAGCCGCCTTGTGCATTTGCATTGCATCGGCGTGGCGCCTGGCGAAGTTCAACGTGGATACCCGCCAAACGAGCGGCTTTTTGGGCCTGCCCACCCCGTCCAATGGGTTGTTCTGGGCCAGCATGGTGCTGGTCGTGTTGGGCCAAGACTTTCCTGCCAATGCCATCACCGGCAAATTGCATGCGGGGGTTGCGGCATTCCTGGGATCGCCCCTGCTGGTGTTCACGATGGCTCTGGTACTTGGCCTTTTCATGCTTTCGGAATTGCCGCTGCCCGGCCTGAAATTCAAGCACAAGGGCTGGAACGGGAACGAAACCATCTTCCTGCTGATAGCAGCAGGGGTTGTGGGCGTACTGTTGTTCGGCCTGCTTGCCGTTCCTTTGCTGCTCGTATTGTACCTGCTCAGCCCCTTGTGGGGCAAGCTCTTTCCGAAGACCCGATGAAAATCTTCCGCGCCTCCATTGATGTAATGCCCCACGACAACCTGCTGGACCCCCAGGGCAAGGCGGTAAGCAACAGCATGGCCAACCTGGGCCTGGCCGAGATCAGCGGCGTGCGCATCGGCAAGCACATCACCCTGCAGGTGGACGCCAAGGACAAGCAGGCCGCTGAAGCCAAGGTGGAAGAAGCCTGCAAGAAATTGCTGGCCAACATGGTGATGGAGAAGTACAGCTTCTCGGTTTCTGAGGGGTGAAGGCGCGGTACGTTGATCATAGGACGTGGCTCGTGGCTCGTAGTTCGTAGTTCGTAGTGTATGGTTCAGGGAGGGCTGGATGCCCGGTACTCTACGCGCTATGCGCTATGCCCTATGCCCTATGCCCTACACCCTGTGCCCTGGCCAGCACCTTTATACCATCTCGCAATAGAACATCACCCAATCTACTTGCTCTGTTTCCGCATGCCTTGCTCCGCTGGGATGGTCCCGTAGGCACCGCTACGCAACCAGCCCAGCGTATCGCCCTGCGAAAAAAATAGCTGCGCATCTTTGGGCGACCTTCTATTGCGAAATGGTATTACTCCCCGCAATTGCATGGCTGGGAGAAGAAGATCTTCACGGACGGCAGCAGTTGGGAGATGTGATCGATCTCCTTGTCGGAGAATTGGATGACCCGGAGGTCCATGAAACGCAGGGCCTTCATGCCGCTGATCTCGTCGGGGAATTCGCCGAGGTCGTTGCTCCAGAGGTCCAGTGAGAACAGTTCCTTGAGGTTGCCCATGCAGGCGGGCAGGCCCTCGATGTGGTTTTGGTGCAGGTCCAAGCGCTTCAGGTGCTTCCACTGGCACACCGTGTTCGGAATTTGCGTGAATTTGTTGCGTCCCGCGCTGAACTCCTGCATGTACTGCAGTTCGTTCATCCAGCCGGGGAGTTCGCGCAGTTTGTTGCGGCCCAGGTCCAGCGCGTTCAGGTTCTTCAATCGGCGAAGTTCATCGGGAACTTTCTTCAGCTTTTTGTGCGACAGGTCCAGGCGGTAAACGCTGTCAGGCTGCTGCATGGCGCGCTCCAGGCTGTGGTAGGTGCGCACCGTATCCAAGGTCAACTGCGGAAGTAGCTGTGCCTTTGCACCGTGCATGCTGCCCAAAACCGCCAAGGACGCCAATAACTTCCGCATGCTTAACCTTTTTGCAGCGCGTGGAGCGCATCCACTTTGTCCCGGGCGATCTGTACCTTCATGGCTTCCATGCTGCCGAATCGCAACTCGTCGCGCAGCCTGTGGTGCAAACGCACGGTGATGGCCTCTCCGTACAATTCGCTCTCCAGGCCGAAGAGGTGGGCCTCCACGGTGCGCGCCCCATGCTCCTCCACGGTGGGCCGCACGCCAATGTTCATCATGCCCTTGAATTCGCCGCGCGTGGTGGAGGCGGTGATGGCATAGACACCATCACCGGGAATGAGCTTGGTGGGATCGATGGCCCCCACGTTTGCCGTGGGCCAGCCGATGGTGCGCCCCAGCTGCTTGCCCTTCACCACTACGCCGCTGAGCATGTACGTGTACCCAAGGAGGACATTCGCCTTGGCCACAGCCCCTGCCATCAGCGCTTCGCGGATCTTGGTGCTGCTCACCTTTACATGGTCGATCACCTGTGCGGGGATCTCTTCCACGATGAAGCTGCAAGCTTTGCTGAGCTGCCGCAACAGGCCGATCTCGCCTTCGCGGTTGCAGCCGAAGCGGTGGTCGTAGCCGATCACCACGGCATGCACGCCTATCTGGCCCACCAGCACGTTGCGCACGTAGTCGGCCGCCAGCATGCGGCTGAAGTCCCGGGAAAATGGCACCACCAGCAGGTGGTCCAGGCCGGCTTTTTGCAGCAGGTGCTGCTTTTCCTCCGGGGTGTTGAGCAAGCGCAGGTCGTTATCGTTGGGGAAAAGCACCAAGCGTGGGTGCGGGTGGAAGGTGAAGAGCACGCTTTCGCCGCCCTCGCGGCG
>JAFDZG010000337.1 GCA_018267065.1 Bacteroidota bacterium | reverse complement strand
TTGGCATTGGCGCCCAAGCGCAGGCCGGGCACCTTCAGCTTGCGGGCATAGCTCAACAGAAAAGCGTTGTCGGCGGCGGAAAAGGTGGTGATGCGGTTGTAGTCCAGGTTGCCGTTGTTGTCGATGAGCTCGGTGGTGTTGGGGATGTCGTCCACCCCGAAGCGGATGAAGGAAATGCCGATGGTGCTGGCGGTGTCGATCGGTTTGGCAATGGCGATGTAATCGTACTTGGCGATGCCCGCGAAGTACTCGCTGTGCATGGCGCCCACCTGCAGGTCGCCCTTCACGCCCAGCAGGCCGGCGGGGTTCCAATACCCTGCGGTGACATCATTCACGGCGGCCACGTGGGCATAGCCCATGCCCAGCGAGCGCGCACCCACCCCGATGGAAAGGAATTCGTTGCTGTACTTGGGCGCGTCCTGCGCATGCAGGGCGGCAACCGACAAAAACAGGAATGCCGCGGCGGTGGAACGGCCGGAGTAGCCTTTGGATAAGATCATGTGCTGTGTGGTAGACGCATCATCTAACAGAAGGTGGCCTGCATTATTGCATGAAAAGTACCAACTTCGGCCCGCTTTGCCGCGCCTCCCCAGATTGCCCGACCTGCTGACCACCGCAAATCTCTGTTGCGGCACGGTCTCCATCCTGCTCACTTCGCAGGGCGAATTGACGATCGCTTGTTGGTTGCTGTTCCTGGCGGCGGTGTTCGACGTGTTCGACGGGCTGGCCGCCCGCGCCCTTGGCGGGGGAACCCCCTTGGGTGTTCAGTTGGACAGCCTGGCGGACATGGTGAGCTTCGGGGTGGCCCCGGCCTTTGCCTTGTGGACTGCTGTTTTACCCATGCAGCCCGGCGGGGAATCATGGATCGCGGCTGCGGCCTTGTCCATTTGCATTGCCTCAGCCTGGCGCTTGGCGAAGTTCAACGTGGATGCCCGCCAAACGAGCGGTTTCCTGGGCCTCCCCACCCCTTCCAACGGGTTGTTCTGGGCCAGCATGGTGCTGATCGTGTTGGGCCACGGCTTTCCGGCCAATGCCATCACCGGCACATTGCACGCAGGGATTGCGGCATTCCTGGGTTCGCCGCTGCCGGTGTTTGCCGTAGCATTGGTACTTGGCCTCATCATGCTTTCGGAATTGCCGCTGCCCGGCCTGAAATTCAAGCACAAGGGCTGGAAAGGGAACGAAACCATCTTCCTGCTGATCGCAGCGGGGGCTGTGGGCGTGCTGTTGTTCGGCCTGCTTGCCGTTCCTTTGCTGCTCGTATTGTACCTGCTCAGCCCCTTGTGGGGCAAGCTTTTTCCGAAGACCCCATGAAAACTTTCCGCGCCTCCATTGATGTAATGCCCCACGACAACCTGCTGGACCCCCAAGGCAAGGCGGTAAGCAACAGCATGGCCAACCTGAACCTGGCCGAGATCAGCGGCGTGCGCATCGGCAAGCACATCACCCTGCAGGTGGAAGCGAAGGACAAACAGACTGCGGAAGCCAAGGTGGATGAGGCTTGCAAGAAGTTGCTGGCCAACTTGGTGATGGAGAAGTACAGCTTCTCGGTGACGGAGGGATGAAGGCGTGGTGCGTTGATTCTATGACGTAGTTCAAAGTTCGTAGTGCGTAGTTCCGGGAGGACTGGACGCCCTGTGCCCCACGCCCTATGCCCTACGCACCTAACAACCTACTCCCCACAATTGCAGGGCTGGGAGAAGAAGATCTTCACCGAGGGCAGCAGGTTGGAAATGCGGTCGATCTCCTTGTCGGAGAATTGGATGACACGCAGGTCCAGGAAGCGCAAGGCTTTCATGCCGCTGATCTCATCCGGGAATTCACCCAGGTCGTTGCTCCAGAGGTCGAGTGAAAAGAGTTCCTTGAGGTTGCCCATGCAGGCGGGCAGGCCCTCAATGTGGTTCTGGTGAAGGTCTAAGCGCTTCAGGTGCTTCCACTGGCACACCGTGTTCGGGATCTGGGTGAATTTGTTGCGCCCGGCGCTGAATTCCTGCATGTAGCGCAGCTCGTTCATCCAGCCGGGCAGGTCGCGCAGTTTGTTGCGGCCCAAGTCCAGCGCGTTCAAGTTTTTCAGCCGGCGGATCTCTTCGGGAACTTGCTTCAGTTTTTTGTGCGAAAGGTCCAGCCGGTACACGCTGTCCGGGTGCTGCAGGGCACGCTCCAGGCTGTGGAAGGTGCGCACGGTGTCCAAGGCGGTTTGTGGCAGCAACTGGGCCTGTGCCGCCATGACGGCGAAAAGCAGGGCAATGATGACGGCGGTGCTGCGCATGGTTACAGCGCTTGCAAGGCGCGCAGGGAATCGTTCTTGTCCTTGGCGATGGCGTGCTTCATGTCTTCCATGCTGGCAAAGCGCAGTTCGTCGCGCAGCCGTTGGTGCAAACGCACGGTGATGGCCTCTCCGTATAATTCCGCGTCCAGCCCGAAGAGGTGGGCTTCCACGGTGCGGGCGCCATGTTCCTCCACGGTGGGGCGCACGCCGATGCTCATCATGCCCTTGAACGGGCCGCGGCTGGTGGTGGCGGTGATGGCGTACACGCCGTTTGCGGGGATGAGCTTGGTGGGATCGATGGCGCCAATGTTCGCCGTGGGCCAGCCGATGGTGCGTCCCAGTTGCTTGCCCTTCACCACCACGCCGGTGAGCGGATAGACATAGCCCAGCAGCGCGTTGGCCTTGGTCACGGCGCCCGCCAGCAGGGCCTCGCGGATCTTGGTGCTGCTCACCTTCACATGGTCGATCTCCTGGGCGGGGATCTCTTCCACGTGGAAACCGGAAGCCTTGCCGAGCTGGCGCAAGAGGCCGATGTCACCTTCGCGGTTGCGGCCGAATCGGTGGTCGTATCCGATCACCAGGGCATGCACGCCGATCTGGCCCACCAGCACGTTGCGCACGTAGTCGGTGGCCAGCATGCGGCTGAAGTCCCGGCTGAAGGGCACCACCAGCAAGTGGTCCAGGCCGGCTTTTTCCAGCAGGTGCTGCTTCTCCGCCGGGGTGTTCAGCAGGCGCAGGTCGTTGTCGTTGGGGAAGAGCACCAGGCGGGGGTGCGGATGGAAGGTGAACAGGACGCTTTCGCCTCCCTCCTTGCGGGCCACGGTGCGCAAACGGTCCAGGATCACCTGGTGCCCAAGGTGTACCCCGTCGAAAGTGCCGGTGGTGAGTACGGGCCGCTCTACGCCGCTGAAGGCGGACAGGGAGGTGTGGATCTGCA
>JAFDZG010000336.1 GCA_018267065.1 Bacteroidota bacterium | reverse complement strand
ATCCACGTGAAAGGGCGCGATGCGTTCGCCTTGGCGGGCCTGTGGGATGAATGGCGCGATCCGGTGAGCGGGATCGTTCAACGTACCTTTTCCATTGTGACCACCGCGGGCAATCCGCTGATGGCCAAGATCCACAACAACCCGAAGATCGATGGACCGCGCATGCCGTTGATCATGCCGCCGGAACTGGAGGATGAATGGCTGCGGCCCGTTGCCGATGAGCGCGATGCGGAGCGCATCAAGCAACTGATCCTGCCTTTTCCCGAGGAGGAAATGGAAGCACATACCGTGCGGCCCCTTCTGGGCAAGGCGGCGGGCGGCGATCCGGAACAAGCGAGTGAGCCGTACGAATATCCGGAGCTTGCATTTGCTTAGAATTCTTCAGCAGATTCCCCGCCCAAAGGCGCTGAATCCCCGATCCGTGGCAAGCCCTGATCCGCGGGAATTTGATGGATATCAATAAGCGTACTTCGGTCCATCTCTACCTTTGCACTGCATGCGGCAGTGGATCGCGATCATTCTCCTTGGCCTGTTCACCTTCTCCGGCACGGAGGTGCACCAGTTGCTGAAGCTGCCCATGCTCTTCCAGCATTATGCGGAACACCAGGCGGAAGGCCGCATGGATTGGTTGAATTTCTTGGCGGAGCACTACCTGCATGAGCGCCACCACCATGCCAGCGATGACCACCACCACGAGCTGCCCTTCCACTGTGACCATCACTGTGGTGCACAAACGGTGCAAGCAAGCATTGCGCAAGAATCCTCCCCCGCCGTCCTCCTGTGCAACGGATTGGACGTGCAACTGAACGCCACGGAGGACCGCATCCCCCCGCGCGAAGGCCCGGACGGCATCTGGCAGCCGCCCAAGGCGTAGGCCGGCGCTGCGGCGCCCGGTGCCGCACCACACGTGCGCACCCCCGGGACTTTACGTTCATCTTCCTTCAATCCGCGGCAACGCCGCACTTCGGGCATGATCGACCGCATCATCTCGTTCTCCGTACACAACAAGCTCGTCACGGGCCTGCTGCTGCTGGCCTTCATCGGCTGGGGCGCATGGTCGCTCACGCAACTGCCCATCGACGCCCTGCCGGACGTCACCAACAACCAGGTGCTGGTGAACACCGTGGCGCCCAACCTGGCCACGCAGGAAGTGGAGCAGTTCATCACCTTCCCGCTGGAGCAGGCCTTCAAGAACCTGCCCGACCTGGTGGAGCTGCGCAGCGTTTCGCGCAGCGGCCTCTCGGTGGTCACCGTGGTGTTCAAGGACCACGTGCCGCTCTACCTCACGCGCCAACTGGTGCAGGAGCGCATCACCCAGGCCCAGGCGCAGATCCCCGCAGGCTATGGCACGCCCGAGATCGCGCCGCCCACCACCGGCATCGGTGAGATCTTCCAGTACACCCTCGCCGTGGACAGCGCGCACCGGGGGCAATACAGCCTGATGGAGCTGCGCACCATCCAGGACTGGACCGTGCGGCAGCACCTGCTCGGCGTGCCGGGCGTGATCGACGTGAGCAGCTTCGGCGGCCTGCTGAAGCAATACGAAGTGCGGGTGGACGCGCGCAAACTGGCCGGTGCGGGGCTTTCGCTCTTAGACGTGTTCACCGCGCTGGAGAACAACAATGCCAACACCGGCGGCAGCTACATTGAAAAAGGGCCGAACATCTACTTCATCCGCGGCGAGGGCCTGGTGCGCTCGCTGAAGGACCTGGGGAACATCGTGATCACGGCGCGCGGCGGCAGCCCGGTGCGCGTGCGCGACGTGGCAGCGGTGGAGTTCGGCCATGCCACGCGCTACGGCGCCATGACGCGCAACGGCGAGGGCGAGGCCGTGGGCGGCGTGGTGCTGATGATGAAAGGCGCCAACGCCATGCGCACCGTCACCGCCGTGAAGGCGCGCATGGCCGAGGTGCAGCACAGCCTGCCTCCCGGCGTTCACGTGGACGTCTTCGTGGACCGCGCCAAACTGGTGGACAGCACCATTGGCACGGTGGAGCACAACCTGCTGCTGGGCGCACTGATCGTGGTGGGCGTGCTGTTGCTGCTGCTGGGCAACTGGCGCGCGGGCCTCATCGTGGCCAGCGTGATCCCGCTCGCGCTGCTCTTCGCCATCGGCTGCATGGTGCTGGCCGGGCAAAGCGCCAACCTGATGAGCATGGGCGCGCTGGACTTCGGCCTGATCGTGGACGGCGCGGTGATCGTGGTGGAGGGCATGCTCTTCGCCCTGCATGCGCGCCATGCGGGCCAGCGGCTCAGCGGTGCGGAGATGAGCGACGAGACCGTGCGCTCCGCCGGAAGCATCATGAAGAGCGCCGTGTTCGGCCAGGTGATCATCCTCATTGTGTACGTGCCCATCTTCGCGTTGACAGGCGTGGAAGGCAAGATGTTTCGCCCGATGGCCTTCACCGTCAGCTTCGCCATCATCGGCGCGCTGCTGCTCAGCCTCACCTACGTGCCCTGGGCCGTGTCGCTCTTCATGGACCGCCGCGTGCCGCAGGGCGAAAGCTGGAGCGAGCGCCAAGTGCATCGCCTCCAGCGCTGGTACGAGCCACGGCTGCGCGGGCTGCTGCGGCACCGCGTGCCCGTGGTGCTCTCCGCGCTGGCGCTGGTCGCCATCGCGTGGGGCGTGTTCAGCCGCCTCGGCGGCGAGTTCATCCCGGAACTGGACGAGGGCGATTTCGCCACCAATCTCACCATCCGCCAGGGCAGCAACCTGAGCCAGAGCATCGCCGTGGGCGACCAGGCCGCGCGCATCCTGCTGGACAACTTCCCCGAGGTGAAGGAGGTGGTGTGCAAGATCGGCAGCAGCGAGATCCCCACCGACCCCATGCCCATTGAAAGCCAGGACCTGATCATCGTGATGAAGCCGCGCAAGCAATGGACCACCACGCGGGACCGCGAGCGCATGGCGGAGCTGATGGGCGAAAAGCTCAGCGTGATCCCCGGCATGAACCTCAGCTTTGAGCAGCCCATCCAGATGCGCTTCAACGAGCTGATCGCCGGGGTGAAGAGCGACATCGCCGTGAAGATCTACGGCGATGACCTGGACGAACTCTTCAAGGCCGGCAACGCCGCCGCCGCGCTGATCGCCAAGGTGCCCGGCGCCACGGACATCAAGGTGGAGCAGGTGACCGGCATGCCGCAATTAGTCGTGAACTACGACCGCGCACGCATCGCGCAGTACGGCCTGAGCATAGACGAGCTGAACCGCGTTCTGAACACCGCCCT
>JAFDZG010000335.1 GCA_018267065.1 Bacteroidota bacterium | reverse complement strand
TTGCGGGCGGGGAAGAAGCCCGCGACCCAGGTGGTGGCCAACGCGAAGGAGACGGCGATGAGGTAGAAGCGGATGGCGTAGTCCACGGGGAAGGTGTGTACCGTGGGCAGTGCGGCGGTGTTGAAGGGGATGTTGTCGATGATGTGCTGCAGGGTGATGCCCAGGACCAATCCGCCGGTGGCGCCCACGATGCCGATGATCATGCTGAGCAGGAGGAAGATGCGGCGCACGTCGCTGCCGTCGAAGCCGGTGGCCTTCAGGATGGCGATGGTGTCCAGCTTCTCGTAGATGATCATGTTGAGGATGTTGTAGATGCCGAAGCCGGCCACGATCAGCAGCACCACGCCCACGGCGTAGCTGATGATGTTGCGCACGTCGGTGCCCGTTTGGAACTGGGCGTTGGCGGTCTGGATGTCGGTGGCCTGCACGCCGAAGCGCGCGGCGAGTTCCTTGGCCATGGCAGGCGCTTCGTTGAGGTCGTGCAGCTTCACGTTGATGTCGGTGAGGTAGCTGGGCGGGCGCTGCAGGAGCTTCTGGACGGTCTTGATGTTGGCGTAACATTGCACCTTGTCGTACTCGGCGATGCCGCTCTGGAAGAAGCCGGTGACGCGCAGCATGGCGCGGTCGCCGCTGGCGGTGGTCACCTGCACCAGGTCGCCGATGCGCGCCGCCATGATGTCCGCCAGGCCCTTGCCCAGCACGATGGTGTTGTTGCCGGTGGCCAGGTCGTAGGGGTCGCCCGCCACGAGGTAATCGCGGAACATGTAGTAGCGCACCTCCTTCATCACGTCGATGCCGTTCACCTGGCCGGTGAGGTCGGTGGTGCCCACGTTGAAGATCACGTGGGCCACTAAGCGCGGGGTGACGGAGAGCACGCGCGGGTCCTTTTGCAGCGCACCCATGATGGCGGTGGCGTTGCGCAGGCGCGGCAGGTCGTCCTTGGGCTTCACCGAGCGGATGAAGTTGTGCGCGGCGCTGTCGCCGGTCGCCCGTTCGGCGAGGTCCACCGGCTGCACGGGCGATACGTGGAGTTCGTTGAAGAGGCGGATGTGCGGGGTGCGGTTCAGGATCAGGCCGTCCAGCAGTTGGTTCAGTCCGTTCATGAAGCCGAGCAGCGCCACGAACATGGCGATGCTGAAGGTGACGCCGCCGGCGGCCACGATGCTCTGGCGCAGCTTGGCGCGCAGCAGGGTGAGGGAGATGCTGGCCAGCAGGCGCATCGGCACGCGTCAGGGCTTGTAGATGCGTGTGTCCGCGCTGATGCCGCTGAGCACTTCCACGTTCTCCATGTCGCGCGCACCGAGCTTCACGGGTGTTTTTTCGTCCTTGCCGGTGATCACGAAGCCGCCGTCGATGATGTACGACGCGGGCACCCGCAAGGCGTTCTGCTTGGTGCGCAGCACGATGCTCGCTTCCACGGTGAGGTTGGGGTAGAGCACAGGCGGCCGGTGGACGAAGCGTGCATCCACCTGGAAGGTGCGCGAGCGCTCGTTCATCAGCGGGATGATGCGGGTGACCTGCGCCTGGAAGGCCGTGTCGGCGTAGCTGTCCAACGTGACCAGCACACGTTGGCCGGGTTTCACCAAACGGATGTCGAACTCATCCACTTCCAGTTCAAGGTAGAGGTCGCTGGCGCTGCCCACCACGGCCACGGGGCGTTGCGGCGTGGCCAGTTCGCCCGGCTCGATCATCAGGTCGTACACGATGCCGTCGATCAGGCTCTTGGGCTGGTGGTCGGCGTTGCCCGCGCTGGTGCTGGCGGCGTTGTTGCGGGCCACATCGAGCTGGGTGCGCAACTGGGCGCGGTTCTCGGCGAGGGCCTTGCGGGCCATGTCGAGGTTGGCGCGGCTGGTGGTGTAGGCCAGTTGGCGTTGGTCCAGTTCATTGCGGCTGCCGATGCCCTTGTCCCAGAGCGCTTGTTGCCGTTGGTAGTTGGTGCTGTCCAAGGCAAACTTGTCGCGGGCCTGGTCCACGGCGGCACGCAGGCGGGTGAGCACCGGCCCGTCGTCGCTGGCGTTGCGCTCCAGCAATTGCAATTGGGCTTCCGCACTTCCCGTGGCGAAGCTGCTGGTGCGGTCGTCGATGCGCATCAGCGGTTGGCCGGCCTTCACGGTGTCGCCCTCTTTCACCAGCAGTGCCAGCACGGTGCCGCTTACGGTGGGGTACACCTGGTACTGGCCTTGGGCCTTCACCATGCCGCTGGCGTACACGCTTTCGGTGATGGGGCCGTTGGTGGGGGTGATGCTTTCCCTGTCGGAACCGCATGCGGTGCAGAGGGCCACCAGGAGCATTGCGGCCCATGCGTAGGCTTTCATGGGGGCAAATGTCGGGTGCAACGATCTCCCAGCCTCAGGGTCCCCTTCGGGAGACCGCTGAGGGAGCAATTGTGCATGGACGTCAATGGACACGGATTGCCGTTGGCATTCCGTGTCCGCAACCAATACCTGCTGAAACCTTCCCACCTTTGCCGCCATGGATTCCTTCTCCTCCTCCCAAGCCCCCGAGCCCGTTGGCCACTATCCGCATGCCCGCCGTGTGGGCGATCTGCTTTTACTCAGCGGTGTGGGGCCTCGCTCACGGGGCACGAAGAAGATCCCCGGCGTGGAGCTGGATGCTGATGGGAACATCGTTTCCTACGACATTGAAACGCAGGTGCGGAGCGTGTTCCAGAATGTGAAGTGGATCCTGGAGGATGCCGGATCGTCGTGGGAAAAGATCGTGGACGTAACCGTGTTCCTCACCAACATGAAGGACGACTTTGCCACCTACAACCGGCTGTGGAAGGAGTACTTCGAGAAGGACCCGCCGTGCAGGACCACTTTGGAGATCAATTGCCTGCCCACGCCGATCGCCATTGAACTGAAGGTGGTGGCGCGGGCGTGAAGTACTTATGGTTCATGATCGCTACGCTCATCAACAGGGACCGGCATGGATTTTGGCCCGGAAAGCGATGTGGACTTGCTGTTGGACGTGGATGTGAAAGAAGACCTTGAGGCGGGACGTGCGCCCTGGAACGTGTGGGATGGACTGGAGGCATTTTTCCAGCGGCCTGTGGACATGCTTACCGAGGATTCATTGCGGAATCCCTATTTACGCAAGGAGATTGAAAGGACCAAGGTGAAGATCTATGACGGAGCGAGCCGCCAAATACTGGTTTGACGTATCACTGTTGTCCGGGATAACTGCGAATGACCTTCTGAACAAGCCTATAGCACTGGAGTAATTGGCTTTCAGGGGTGATTGGCCCCGGTTCTCCCAGAGAGTCAGGTTTGCCTGCTTTTGGGATGCCGGGTCAAGCCCGGCATGACATCATTGATAGGATTCGCCGTTCGGGAAAACCGCGCCCAGCGCGGTTTTCCCGAACGGCGAATCCCTCCGGAACCGTCACCCCGGGCTTGACCCGGGGTCTCATAAACACGCCACCGATTTATCCCGGACGCCAGTGTTTGACGTATTGGAAGCAGTGAAGGCCATCGGCTCATTTTCGGCCGGGATGGAAACACTGAATGCATACCTGGCCGACCCCAAAACGAAAAGTGCCGTTGAGCGCCAATTGGCTATTGCAGGGGAAGCGTTGAACCAATTGCGGACCCATGACCCGGAAGGTCTGCCAGCTGATGTGGCGCGTATCATCGGCATGCGCAACCGGTTGATCCACTCATACGACAACATTAGCGACAAAATCGTATGGAGTGCAGTTCGTAACGAGTTGCCCAAGATGAGGGCACATGCGGAAAAGCGGCTTTCCGGTGTGTAGTTCCCATAACGCGACGCTGGACTCAATTGCCTGCGCACGCCCATCGCCATTGAGCTGAAGGTGGTGGCGATGGTGTGATAGGCGGCTGCGATCCGTCCAATTCCCTGTTCCCCATCCGCGCGGTGATTTAACTTTTGACCCCCCATCCGACATCATGGGCCTCCCTTCACCACAGCTTTTCTTTATCGCCTTCGGCGTGTCCGAGGCCGCTCTGGCCCTGTTCAAGCGCAGTGGCGGGTCCGCGGCGCGGAAAGACCGCAACACCTTCGGCCTGTTGTGGGCATTCATCGGCATCTCCATCGGTCTTTCCCTGTATGTGGCCAAGGCGATGCCGCAGTTCGGCCATCCGATCACGTTGGACGGCCATGTGACCGGCATGGTGCTTTTTTGCTGCGGGATCCTGTTGCGTTGGTGGTCCATCATCCACTTGGGCCGCTTCTTTACGGTGGATGTGGCCATTGCCAGGGACCATGTGGTGGTGAGTGACGGGCCTTACCGGGTGGTGCGCCACCCCAGTTACAGCGGAGCCTTGCTGTCCTTCGTTGGCTTGGGCTGCCTGTTGCACAATTGGTTGGCCGCGCTCCTGTTGCTGCTGCCCGTCACCGCTGCGATGCTGTGGCGGATCAAGGTGGAGGAAGCAGCGTTGTCTGCTGCCTTGGGCAAAGCCTACACGGACTACATGGCCCGGACACGCCGTCTGGTACCTTGGCTTTACTGAGCAAGTGCGGGCTTCTGCCTCACCATGGGTTTCCATTGTGAAGAGTTGCGAAAATCTGCGCTGTTGTGGGATTTCCGCGATGGCAGGGCATGGATCTTGCAATTGGAAAGGCAACAATTACCAATACGCCATGAGAACCTGGATCCTTTCAGCGGCCATGGCAGCAGCGCTGCCACTGGTGGCCATGCCCGGCAACGACGGGCCTTTTACCACGGACCATTGGACGACGGGCCAATTTGCCCAACGGGACTTGGGCATGATAGGCATGTACCCGAATCCCGCGAGCGGGCAGGTGAACATCATCTATCCCGGCCTCACGGGGGAAGCCACGGTGTCGGTGCTCAGCGAGGATGGACGGTTGATGGAATCGTTCGAAGTTGGTGAAACCAAAGATGCGCGGTCCACACTGAACGTGTCCGGACTGGACAACGGCATTTATTTGATCCGCGTGATCCAGCCCAGCGGCTTGGACATTACGCGCCAGCTGATCGTGGCCAACTGATCCTTGAGGTCAAAGCTCCCCGTAGCGGCGCAGCCGGTTGCGCAGGTGCAGCATTTCCTCCTGCATTGCCTGCATGCGGTCCAGCAGGTGTTCAATGGCCTCGATGCCTTCCACGTTGATGCCGAGGTCGTCGTGCATGCGCACCAGTTTCTCGGCGCGCCCCAGCTGGTCCGGTGCGATAAAGCGCCGGTGTTCCACCACGGTGATCTCCACCAAGCCGTTGTCGGCCAGTGAATCGATCAAGGCCATTTCCACATGGGTGGTGGAGCAGAACAGCTCCAAGGGGATCAGTTCCTGGTTTTCCATTTAGCTGGTGCGTCACGGAGTTGGCGAAAGGGGCCCTGTTGTTGGAAGCAACTCGCGCGAGCGTCCCCGCTCGTGCGATTGATCCACGCGGAGTTGGAAGTGGGCACGAGCGTAGACGCTCGCGCCAGGGTTAAGGATCAGTTCCATGTTTTCCATCGGGCTCATGCATCGCGGAGTTGGCGGAAGAGGTCCTTTTGCTTTTCGGTGAGGTGTTCAGGCACCTTCACGGTGTAGGTGACCAACAAGTCGCCGAACTGCCCTTCCTGTTTGTAAACGGGGAAGCCTTTCCCCTTGAGGCGCACCACGGAGCCGTTCTGTGTTTCGGGCTTCACGGTCACTTTTACATAGCCGTCCAGGGTGGGCACCATCAGTTCCCCGCCGAGCACGGCGGTGTACAGCGGAAGGTCCACCGCGTGGTACAGGTTGCTCCCTTCCCGCTTGAACACGGGGTCCGGGGCAATGTTGAAGGTGATCAGCAGGTCGCCTGCGGGCCCGCCGTTCATGCCCGGTCCGCCGTGGCCCTTGATCCGGATGGTTTGGCCGTTCTCCACCCCGGCGGGGATGGTGAGCCGGATCTGTTTGCCATTGACGGTGAGCGTGCGCTTTTCGGTGATGGCGGCATCGCGCAGGTCCATGTGCAGTTCGGCCTGGTAGTCCTGCCCGCGGAAGCGCATCTGGCTGCGCGCGCCGCCGAACATGGAGCCGAAGATGTCGTTGAGGTCCTGCTCATCGCCACCGCTGAACCCGCCGGTGCGGCCACCGGAAGGTTCGCCTCCCTGGAACGGACCGCCGCCTGCGGAAGCCCGCTCCCGTTGCGCGGCCTCGATCTGGTCCGCATGCTTCCATTGGTCGCCGTACTTGTCGTACTTCCTGCGGCTGTCCGGGTCGCTGAGCACCTCGTTGGCCTCGTTGATCTCCTTGAACTTGCGCTCGGCCTCCTTGTCGTTGGGGTTGAGGTCCGGGTGGTACTTGCGCGCCAGTTTGCGGTAGGCTTTGCGTACCGCTTCCGCTGGCGCATTGCGGGGAAGGCCCAGGATGGCGTAATAGTCCATGGCAACAGTGCCGCCAATTTACCCGCGGTGCGCAAAGGAGCAACAGCAGCACCCGGTAAAGGTTCGGCGCAAAGGGCAAGATGGCCATCAAAAGCCACTGGAACGGGCAAGAAATTCCCCGTTGATGTCTTCTTGAAGTTTCAGCGGGCCCCAACAAGATCCGTGAACCATCAAGCGGTTTCCGGTGTTCTTCCCGGCGGAAGCTTGATCGGAACAGGGTTGGCGGCACACCCACGGCCAAAACCGACAAAATGGGAACGCGGATGCATTTGGGAGTTCTGCCTGCCGTTGCATTGGCAGGGTTGTTTGCTGCTTCGTGCGGCAATGGAAACCAGCAAAGTGCACCGGATGAACAGGCCATTGCCAAACAACAGGCAAAGGCAGATTCGACGCGCAAGGCCTTTGAGGCTGACTACAGGCCGGTAATGAACGACCTGGCCGCATTAAGGGACAGCATCAACGCCAAGCTGGCGACGGTGAAGGCCGACTTGGCGAAAATGAAGCCCGGCGACAAGCGGCTTGTGCAGAAAGAGGCGTTGAAAGCGGAGGTCATCAGCGAGCAGACGTTGGTGAACGACGCGATCGCCAAGATCGAGGATGCAACAGAGTCCACTTGGGGGGATTTCAGGGAAGAGGCACATGCCGCGGCCCAGCAGGCCAAGAACTGGTGGGCGGGCCTGCAGGACGACAAGGCCATAGTGACCAAGGTGAACGGCGGCCGATAGGCCGCTGTGCCCGGGCGTTTTGGTGGAAACGTCATGGGCGGGACGGTGCCTGTAAGGGCGCCGTCCTTCTTTTTTGGGCCGGTGTGTTTGTTTTGCGGCCAACGATGAAGCCGACCGAACAACCCGAAGGGCGGGCCAACAAGAAACTGGGGCCACTGCCGGCCACGGCCATCGCGGGCAACGACATCACCAGCAGCTGCCTTTACGTGAGTTCCATTGCCATCATCCATGCCGGCGTTTGGGCGGTGGTGGCGCTTTTGTTGGTGGCAGGTGTGCTGTTCCTGTTCCGCAGGATCTATGGTGAGGTGGTGGGCGCCCTTCCACTGAACGGCGGGGCCTACAACGTGCTGCTGAACAGCACCAACAAATACAATGCGAGCATCGCGGCGTGCCTCACCATCCTGAGCTACATGGCCACGGCGGTGCTCAGCGGCACCACGGCGATGCACTACTTGGGGGCGCTGGTGCCCAATTGGCCCATTTTGTTGAGCACCATCGGGGTGCTGCTCCTGTTCATGGGGCTGAGCATTGCCGGGATCACCGAGTCTGCCACGGTGGCCACGGTGATCTTCATCACCCACTTGGCCATCATGGGCCTGCTTATCCTCGGTGGGGTCTGGTACGTGATAGGTCATGGATTCCCGGTATTCAACATGAATTGGCACACGCCGTTGCCCGGTGGTCATGGCATTGCCGCTGCCATTTTCTTCGGCTTCAGCACGGCGATGCTGGGGGTCACCGGGTTCGAGAGCTCGGCGAACTATGTGGAGGAGCAGCAGCACGGGGTGTTCCCGCAAACGCTGCGCAACATGTGGGTGGCGGTGAGCGTGCTCAATCCGTTGATCGCGATCACGGGGTTGATGGTGCTGCCCATGGCCACCATCGCGGCGAACAGCGAGGCCATGTTGTCCTTCATGGGCTTGGAGATAGGCGGCCATTGGTTGGCCATGGTGATCAGCATTGATGCCGTGGTGGTGCTTTGCGGCGCGGTGCTCACCAGCTACGTGGGCGTCACCGGCCTGATCAAGCGGATGACCCTGGACCGGATCCTGCCGCAGTACCTGCTGAAGGAGACCAGGCAGGGCAGCTCCCCGCGCATCATCATTCTTTTCTTCCTGCTGTGCCTGTCGGTACTGCTGATCACCAACGCAAAAGTGGAGGCGCTGGCGGGCGTGTACACCATCTCCTTCCTCACGGTGATGGCCTTTTTCGCCCTGGGCAATTTCATGTTGAAGATCAAGCGGGCGCGATTGCCCCGTCCTGAGACGGCCTCCACCGCCGTGGTGTCCATCGCGCTGTTCGGCGTGCTGGCCGCGCTTTACGGCAATGTGAAGCTGGACGCGGAGTACCTGGTGGTCTTCCTGCAGTATTTCGTGCCGTTCATGCTGGCGATCGCCATCCTGCTGAACCGCAAAGCGATCTTGGAGTACCTGATGATCTGGGTGGGCGGCTTCGTGGAGAGCATGCCGGGCCTGGCGGTGCTGGGCCGCTTCACCCTCTCCAAGACCATCCGCCGACTGAACCGGCAGGAGTTTGTGTATTTCACCAAGGGCGATGACCTCTCGATCATCAACCGGGTGATGGCCTACGTGGTGGCCAATGAGATCACGCGCAAGCTGAAGATCGTCACCGTGCACAAGGGGGATGAGCAGGTAAAGGAGGAGTTCCTGCACGATGTGCAAGTGCTGGACAAGGCCTACGACACCTTGGACGTGGAGTTCATCCAACTGCAAGGAACCTTCGGCCCCGAGCTGGTGCACCGCCTGAGCGAGGAGTGGCACATCCCCACCAATTTCATGTTCATCGGCTCGCCGGGCGGCAAGTTCCCATACCGCATTGCGGAGCTCGGCGGGGTGCGGTTGGTGATCTGAGCCACGGACCGGGCAGACCGCACGGGGCTATTGCTTCACGAAGGGACGCACGGCCACGTTGCCGTCGGCAGTGGTCAGGCGCAGGAAATAGGTGCCCGGCTGCAACCCGTTGACCGGCACGGTGTGCTGCCCGTTGGCCGGCAGTTCCATGTGCCCCAGTACCTGGCCGGAAACGCCAAGCACTTCAGCCGTGCATGTGCCCGGATGGGCAAGTACCACGGTCAATTGCCCATGTGCCGGTGAAGGATACAGGCTGAATGCGGCTCCGGATCGCTCACCTACGTCCTCCGTGCCCACCACATTGATGGTGCCGTGCTGCGTGGCCGCATGGCCGTTCTGGGTGCAATGGTAGCCATACAGGCCAGGGATGGTGAAGGTGTGCGTGTAGTTCAAATTGGAAGAGGGATCGCCGGATGTGAAGCCTTCGGGGTTGGCCGGAAAGGCGTCCAACATGCCGTACACATTGTGGGTCCCGCTCACTGCGGTCCAGTGTACGGCATCGCCCACGTTGATCGTGATGTCCGCCGGTGAATAGTAGGGTGCGGGATTGCCTGGGAGCATGCTTCCACCGGCTTCCACCTCCCAGGTGGTTTGGGCAAGTAGCGTGGCGGGTAAGCAAGCAAGGAGGAGGAGCAGGTTTTTCATGTATGGTGGCTTCAGTGCCATGCGTGACGCAAACATGCCGCGGGAGGTGGCCTGGACGGAATGGTGCCGGCCTGAATTCACGCAACCAGCTATTCCCTTACCGAAGTGATGAGCCTGTTTGCTCACCGGGTGGCACGGAATGTCTTCCAATCCGCCGCAGCACCACGGCCGCGTACCATGCGGACAGCAATGCGTCCAAGGCGGCCTTTCTCCTCCCGCAGCGCAGACCCTTCGGAAGGGGAAGGTCACTTCGTCTCACTTTGCGTTGCCGCCGGCGGTGCAATGCCCAGCTGGTCGAAGTAGGAAAGCCGGTCGAAGTAGAGGTAGGAACGCACCAGCTTTCCGTTCTTCACCTGGGCGTTGAAGAAGAAGGGGATCCGGAATGACTTGCCCGTCTTCTTGTCCGTTGCGGCGTAGTCCGCGAAGAAGTTCACCCAATCCCCGGCCCATTTGCCGCTGGCATAGCGCACGCCGTCCGCGGAGATGTCCAGCAGCTGTTGGCCGGTACGGGCGGAATCGGCGCGCACGTAGTCGGCGATCACGGAATCAATACCGGCGGAATCCACGGGCCAGAACATTTCATGCTCGATGTAACCGGGTGCGGTGGCGGCGCGCATGGTGCCCGCATCGGCCTTCAGGCAGGCCTCCAGGTAGCCTTGCACCAAGGCGATGTTCGCATCGATCTCCGGAGGGATGGAGTATTGCGGATGGGTGAAAGGCTGCGGCGCGGGCGGGCAGGGTTGCGAGCAGGCGACCAGCAGGGAGGTGCCGAGGGCGGCGAGGATGATGGTGTTGAAGGAGGTCATTGGTGAATGTTGCATGGTGATCCGTCAGTTGTTCGGGCTCCAGGTGTTCGTGTACACGCGCCATTCGCCATCGGCGTTCTTCCACACGTTGAGGTACTTGCCCTCTTCCAGCGTGGAGTCCTTGCCATAGCGCATGCGGTAGTTGCCCTCGTCGACCACAAAGTCCGCGTTGCCGTAGATCCGGGTGGTCGTCTCCTCCGCTTCCGTGATGCCGAAGGACACGTACTCGTCATTCATCCGCGCGATCGCTGCACGGCCTTCCACGGGTGCGGTGTTCGGGGCCAATACCCGCGCATCCTGCGCATAGTAACCGTTCAGTATGGCTGTGTCGCCCGTGATGTGCGCGGCAGTGAAACGGTCGTTCTTCCCTTTGATGATGCGCGCCACTGCGGCAAGGTCGAATGCGGCCGGTGCCACTGCCGGTGCTTGCGACGGTACGGGGCCGCTTCCTCCGCAACCCACTGCCGGGACAAGCACAATGATGGCCGCAAGGCAAGCAAGGACCTGATGGATGTTCTTCATGCGCAATGCTGTATGGAAAATCATCGTGCGGCTTTTGGAGGGCGTGTGCCCTTTCCGATCCACGCGGCCCCGGGCCACTTTCACCGTGCCGACGGCACCCGGGGTCGCGCGGGATCAGCGCATTACTTCTTGGCCGGCGCGTCCGGCGCGGGCAACAGGCCAAGCTGCTGCATCATCTTCATCTCCTCCATGTAGCCCCAATGCTCCACGGCCTTGCCGTTCTCGAAGCGCAGGATGTCAACGCCCTGCACGTCGATGCCTTTGCCGGTGGCCGGCTGGCCGTTCATCGGGCCCGAGTTGGTCCCGGTGAGGCGCAGATGCAGGTAGGTCCTGTCACCGTTGGTGCTGATGCCCAGGATCTCCTGGTGGAAGTCCGGCATGGCGGTGTGCATCCGGGCGATCATGTCACGCACGTATGGAAGACCTTTGTTGGTGGTCATGGTTGGATCCATCACCTGATGGTCCACCACATCGGCGCCCATGTAGTCCGCCAAGCTGTCCAGGTTGCCCGTGTTGAACATGTCGTACATGCGGCGGGTGGCGGCTTCCTGCGCCTGCACCTGGGCCTTGGCGGTGCTGTCGGCGGCAAGCTGAGCCAGCTGCTGCGGGGTGATCGGCGTGCCTTTGTCGGCGGGTGCGGTGCAGGCGGCCATGGCCACCAATGCGGCGAGAAGGATGGATGTATGGTTGCGCATCTTCCTGGGGTGAGGTGTTGTGATGGGCCAAAACTGAAGGCGGGGCGGCTGAACGCCACTGGTGGAAATACCGGTTCTGACCGTGGAGCTCCTGTGTGAATGAAGCGGGAACCTCGATGACGTGGCAGTGCCAACAGCTATGGGCTACTGCCGTTCACCCCCATTGTGGATAACTGATCATGCGGCACATGGCGGGGAACTGCGTGGCCGGTGTTATGTTGCTGCCAATAAGCCGACGGAACTTCCGTCGATCAAATAAGAATGACAAGCGTAGAGATCTGTGCTGGAGCTGGGGGGCAATCACTCGGTTTGGAGCGAGCGGGCTTTGGGCACGAAGCCTTGGTCGAGATCGAAGAATCCTGTTGCGCAACCTTGCGAACGAACCGACCACGCTGGAATGTGCTGCACGGGGATGTGACACGATTCAATGGCCAACCCTATCATGGGGTTGAACTCCTTGCCGGTGGTGTGCCTTGCCCGCCATTTTCCGTTGCAGGCAAGCAACTTGGGGCCAAGGATGAACGCGATCTTTTCCCAGAGGCCTTGCGTCTGACGGACGAGATCAGACCACGGGCGGTGATGCTCGAAAACGTACGTGGATTCCTGGATCCCGACTTCGACGGATACAGGAAGCGCCTGTTCAGTCAGTTCCGGAAGCTGGGCTACAAGCCGGACATCAGACTACTGCAAGCTTCCGACTTTGGTGTTCCTCAATTGCGGCCTCGCGTGGTGATCGTGGCGCTGCGATCCGATGATGCGGACCACTTTGCATGGCCTGAGAAATTATCCACACCTGCGCCCACCGTGGGAAATGCACTGGTGGACCTTATGGCTGCCAATGGATGGCACAATGCACGGAGATGGGCGGATGACGCGCAGGCAATTGCACCAACCATCGTTGGGGGATCGAAGAAACATGGTGGCCCGGACCTTGGCCCATCTCGCGCCCGTAAGGCGTGGGCCGCTCTTGGGGTGAACGGGGGCACCATCGCAGAGGGGGCTCCGGAACGGGACTTCACCGGCATGCCTCGGTTAACGGTGCGCATGGTTGCCCGTATCCAAGGGTTCCCGGATCACTGGCATTTTACCGGACGCAAGACGGCGGCGTACAGGCAAGTGGGCAACGCATTTCCGCCGCCCGTCGCCGAAGCAGTGGGGCGGAGCATCATAAAGATGTTCGATCTCGCCGCACGCCGGACCATGTTGGTTGCATAATGGCCAAGAAGGAAGCATTGCTCACCAAGGCCCGGAAATCCTTCCACTCCGCGTTGCTCAACTCTGTGCTGAACGTGGATGGTGCCGGGGTCCCCACAAATGCGGACAAGGCGAACCGTGCAAGCATTGCGATCGCCAAGGGCATCATCGCCCGCATTGGAGTGCACAATGGATCTGAAAGGTTGGCAGGCCAAAGTTCCGGCAATCAGTTTGAAGCGATCTGCGCCGAATACATCCGAGGCACGTTCATGGCATTGGGCCATTTACGTCCCGGAAAGTGGACCGTCTCGAAAGGTGTGGGCGGTGGCCGTATGGGCATCGCTCGATTCGAGCAGTACGCCCATTTGGAGTCACTGGCGAACCTTGCCGCAAGCACTCCGGAATTGGCGGCCGCCTTGGGCAGTGATTACCTGATCAAACCGGACGTGGTCATCTATCGCGATCCCGAACCGGATGATTCGTTCAATATTGAAGCGCCGATCGTAAGTGATCATGAAGCACTGCACACCGGGCTTCGATCCAGGAACAACGACATGCCCATTTTGCATGCCAGCATCAGCTGCAAATGGACCCTTCGGAGCGATCGCGCCCAGAATGCACGCTCCGAAGGCCTCAATCTGGTGCGCAACCGCAAGGGCCGATTGCCTCACATCACCGTGATCACCGGAGAACCCACGCCGAGCCGGATCTCTTCCATTGCGTTAGGGACAGGTGACATCGACCATGTCTACCACTTCGCCCTTCACGAGCTCCTGGACACGGTGAAGGATCTCGGCATGAGCGATGCGGAGGATTCAATCAACATCATGGTCCAAGGCAAGCGGTTGCGCGACATTTCGGATCTGCCGCTGGACCTGATCGTGTAGGCGCTTGGCTCGGCAAGACCGCCGTAGTCACGCTTGCGGCTCCAACTCCTCCACCGTGCGCTTGGCATGCGCCAGCCTGCGGGCATTGTTCTTCTCCACGAGCAGCTTGGTGGCCCAATGTTCCAGGCGGTGGTGCAGCGGGATCAGCAGCGCGGCGATGCACACCAGGGCGAGCAGAATCAGCTCCTGCCGCATGTTCGTGAAGGATCCGGTCACTTCACCAAAACGTCACGCATCACCTTTTCGCCTTGGTATGTGCGCATCGCCTCGAGGCCGGTGCGCATGGCCTTCAACTTGTCAGCCCCGCCCAGCTTGGCGGTGAGCCCGTCGCGGATGGCCTTCCATTTGGCCTCGGTGGCCGGGTTAGGGTCCAGTGCGGCAAGGTTGGGGTATTCCACCAGGAACAGCACGTTGTAGTCGTCCTCATTGCTGAACGTGCCGCGCAGCACGCGGTAGCTCATAATGAGGCCCTGTGCCTTGGCGGCCTCCATCATCGGCATCCAATAGCCGGTGAGTTCATTCAGGTACTGGTCATCGGTGTTGGCCCCGGTGCGCACCATGCCCACGGTGAACACGGTGCCGTCCTTGGTCTTGGGTTCGTCCTGCGCCCGTGCGCCAAAGGCCATTAGCACGAGTCCGATGAAGAGGGCGATGGCGGGCCCTGTGCGGGAGATCCTGTGTTCCATTGTTCGTTGGGTGTTGGTTGATGGCCCAAAAGTGTTCGCGGCAAGGTGCCGGGCGCCTCGTGGAAATACCGGTTCTCCAAGGTGATAAAGGCACGTTCAACTACCCGGGAAGGATCTGCTCATCCGCGTGCAGATCCGCCTGGTGGCCGCCGCCCATCGCGCTTCCGATCGCCTCCGCCAGTTCCTCCTGGCGGAAAGGCTTGGGCACAAAGCCGTCCATGCCGGCCTCCCGGCACTTGCGCACTTCGGCCTCCATCACGTTGGCGGTCATGGCCACGATGGGGACACGGCCTTTGTCGCCCGGCATGGCGCGGATGGCGCGCGTGGCGGCGTAGCCATCCATCACGGGCATCTGCACGTCCATCAGGATCAGGTCATAGTGGCCCGCTACGTGCATGTCCACGGCGAGCCGGCCGTTGGCGGCCACATCGATCCGCGCGCCGGGCACGGCGATCTTCAGCTCTTCCTCGGCCACGAGCACGTTCAGCTTGTTGTCCTCCACCAACAGGATGCTCAGGTCTTGCAGTTGGTCGTTCGTTGCGCGTTGTTCGTTGCCCGGCCGCAGGGCGTCGGCAACTGCGTGTGCATACGGCAGCACGAAGGTGAACACGCTGCCTTCGCCGGGGTCGCTTTCGGCGGTGATGGTGCCGCCCTGCATCTCCACCAGGCGCTTGCTGATGGCCAGGCCCAGGCCGGTGCCGCCGAAGCGCCGCGTGTGGTCGCTTTCGGCCTGCATGAATTCCTCGAACACGTGGGCCAGCCGCTCCGGCGCGATGCCGATGCCGGTGTCCGCCACCTCGAAGCGCAGCATCACCGCGTCGGACAGGCGTTCCTGCACGGCCAGTCCCACGCGCACCGTGCCGCGTTCGGTGAACTTGATCGCGTTGCCCACCAGGTTCATCAGCACTTGGTTCAGGCGCACGGGATCGCCCGCGACCACGGCAGGAACATCGGCCCCCACTGCCGCCGCCATGTGCAGCCCCTTCTCCTCGGCCCGGTGGCGCAGCACCTCCAGCACGCCGTTCAGCACGGCGCGCGGGTCCATGGCCACCTTTTCCAGCTCCAGCTTGCCCGCCTCGATCTTGCTCAGGTCCAGGATCTCGTTCACGATGCCCAGCAGGTTCTCGCTGCTGCTGGTGATGGCATCGATGTATTGCTGCTGGGCCGGCAGGTGCTCGTTGCGCCGCAGCAGGTTACCCATGCCCACGATGGCGTTCATCGGCGTGCGGATCTCGTGGCTCATGTTGGCCAGGAACTGCTGCTTCACGCGTTCGCTGTGCTCGGCGCGCTCCCGCTGCTGGTCGGCCTCGTCCTTCTGCCGGCTCAGTTCGGTGGTGCGCTCGGCCACGGTGCGTTCCAGCAGTGCACGCTGGCGTTTCAGTCCGCCGGTGCGCAGGCGGATGTAGGTGACGATGGCACCGGCCACCGCCAGCACGTACAGCGCCCAGGCCCACCACGTGCGCCACCACGGCGGCAGCACCGCAAGGGTGAAGGAGGCGCCCTGCGCTCCCCACACGCCGTCGCGGTTGTCGCCCATCACGCGGAAGGTGTAGGTGCCGGGATCGAGGTTGGTGTACACGGCGCTTCGCTCGGTGCCGGATTGGATCCACTCCTTGTCGAAGCCCTCAAGCTTGTAGCGGTAGTGGTGGTCCTGCGGTGCGGCGAACTCCAGCGTGGCGAACTCGAAGGTGACCATGTTCGCGTCATACGGGATGGTCATGCCCTTGCTGAGGTAGGCAGGTTCCTTCAGCGGGGAGTCCGCTGCATGGAAGTCCACCGGCTTGTTGATAAGCTTTACGCCGGTGATGTGGATCGGCGCGGACGTGGTGTCGGCGGTGAGCTTGCGGGGGTCGAAGTAGTTGAAGCCGTTGACGCCTCCGAAGAAGAGCGTGCCGTCCCGTCCTTTTGCGTAGGCATTGCGGTTGAACTCGTTGCTCTGCAGGCCGTCGTTCACGGTGAAGGTCCGGAAGGACTTGCTGTGCCGGTCGTAGCAGGCGATCCCCTTGTTGGTGCTCATCCACAGGCGGCCGTCCCCATCGGCCAGCACGCCGTACACCACGTCGTTGGGCAGGCCGT
>JAFDZG010000334.1 GCA_018267065.1 Bacteroidota bacterium | reverse complement strand
AGGTGAAACCCGGCATCCTCAGCAGCACCTTCCACTTCCCGGAAGTGATGCTCAATCTCATCACCAGCGACATCCACGACAGCGAGGCGATGTGCCCGGAGTACAAAGTGGTGACGTGCAGGATCAGGAAGGCGCGTAAGGCGGGCATGCGGAAAGCAGGGGAGGTGGTGGTGAAGGATTAACGGCGTGCGATCGCGCTGCGACAACCATAGATGTGGTGGAAAGCCCTCCTCCTTTGGTTCGTGCTCATGGTGCTCGCCATCCTGAACGGAACGGTGCGCGTCAAGTTCATCATTCCGCACACCGGCCTCACGGCGGGCCTGGCCATCAGCACCGTGATGTTGTGCATGCTGATCCTGCTCACCACCTGGCTCACTATCCGCTGGATGGGACCGGCTGATCCACAGCAAGCCTGGGGCATCGGTCTGCTCTGGCTGGTCATGACGCTCGGTTTCGAGTTCGGCGCCGGGCACTTTCTCTTCAAGAAGCCTTGGAATGAGCTGCTTTTGGACTACAACCTGTCGAAAGGCCGCATCTGGGTGCTGGTGCCAATGGTGACGGTGCTGGCGCCTTGGTGGATGGCGAGGCTGCGGGGGCTGTTCTGAAGGGGAGGCCAACCGGCATTCCGGCTTTCCTGATACTCTGCGATCCTTGCAATTGCGTGATGCAGCATCGCAAACCGGGTACTGCAAGGGAGATTTTGCAGCATGTTCGACTGCAATTTGAGGGACCGTAATGGCAGTTCGAGCGTTCGTATTGTGCGCAAAGGGCGGTGCGCGAAGCCGCATGTTGAAGACCATCAACTGCGGCAGAACGGAAGCGGAGGTGGACCGGCTGTGCAAGCAAGCGGAGTTTGAGCTTCGCGGCATTCAAGGTGGTGCCACCATGTTCATAGATGAGCAGGACCAGCTGAATACAGGGACATTGTCCGCTTGGAGAGTCCGCGCGGTAAGGTGGACATCAAGGCACGCATCACCGACGAGGTGAGGTCCGGCATTCTCAGCAGATCCTTCCACTTCCCGGAGGTGATGCTTAACCTGATCACCAGCGACATGCATTGCAGCGAGGCGCTGTGCCCGGAGTACAAAGTGGTGACCTGAAGGATCCGCAAGGCGCGGAAGGGGCACTCCAGGAATGCTGGGAAAGTGGCGGAGAAGGGGTGAGGCGGGTCCGTCCGCACTTCAGTCCACCACCGCGCGTGCGACCTGGTATGCCGACGCTCCCTGCAAGTTCACCTGGTATACACCTGGCGTGGGTACATCAAGCCACAGGGCGCCTTCGTTGGTCAGCCTTCGCCGTTGTACCACGTGACCCAACGCATCGCTGAGGGTGAGTTCCGTCGTACCGCGAGGCACGGACACCATGAAGCCGCCAGATGATGGGTTGGGGTAGACCAGCGCGCTCGGCACAACGGCCAGTTCATCCACACCCACCACGCTGCCGTTGAAGCGCGCCACGAGCACGTCGTTGTTGTTGTTCACGGCGGTGCCCACCACCAGGATGCGGCCATCGGGCTGTACGGCCATGCTACCGGGGTTGGTACTGAAGGAACCCACGGCCAATAGTGTGGACCCACCGAGGTCCCCGAAGGTCAGGTCGAGCGTGCCATCGGTGTTGAAGCGCGCCAAAGCCAAGGTCGCATTATGGGTGCCACCCACCGCCAATATCTTGTTGCCTTGCACCAGCAAGCTCTTGAAGAAGGAACCCACATAGGGCTTCACCCAGCCGAACGGTCCGAACGAGGCATCCACGGAGTTGTCTTCGTGCGCCTTCAGCAGGGAACTGCGGTACACATCGGCATTGCCGGTGGTGTCGATGGTGGTGCCTGCCACCAGGATGTCACCGTTTCCGAGTACGGCGATGTCGTTGCCTGTATCATTGGTGTAGAACAGCGGGTTGCCGGAATCGTAGTACTCCACGCCTTGGGTCTCTATGTTCAGCTGCCCGCAGATGTGGCCGGGGGAGAAGGTGATATCGCCGCTGAGGTCCGGGTTCAGCGCCAGGATCAGCGCGCGCCAGTTGCTGCCGTTGTCGGTGCCGCAATAGCCCGTTACCAGTACGCGATCATCATCCTGTACTTGCAATGCGGTAAGCCGGTCGTTGAGCGAGCATTGCAATTGCGGGATCGGCACACCGAATACACCGCTGCCGGAAACCGTGCACACCGCAGGGTTGATGGTGGCCAGCGGCCCCAAGGTGACCACGATGGTACCGGTGCTCTGCACCCCCAGGTCCGTTACCCGGTAACCCTCACTGGTGCCGAGGGCATAACCTCCGGTACCGAAGCCAGGCACCGGGTTGCCATTGGCATCCACCTTGATCACCATAGGCGCGGTATAGCCCAATTCGTCGATGTAGTACCCGCCGATGAGCAGGGCACCGTCCGCCTGCAACTCCATGCAGGTGCTGAACGTGTTGCCCAGGCCTTGGGAGAGTTCCACCGTTCCATCCCCGAAGAAGGAATTGTCCAGGCCCCCATCGTTGTTGAAGCGCATCAACAGCACGTGCATCGTGGCCTCGTAGCTGTTGGCCAGGACCCAGATCTTTCCGTCGGACCGCACGGCAATGGCCACCCCGCTCTCGTCATGGCCGTTGTCATCATACACCACCTGGCCGTCGCCGCTGAAGCTGGGATCGGGGTATCCATCCTGGGCGTGGAGTGCGGTGAATGTGCATGAACCGAGCAATGAAAGAACAACGAGGGTTCGCATGTGCCCAGGATTTTCCTTCAAAGTTAGTAGCATGATGCCACCGGCGCCAGCCCGGGGAAGAGGAGCCCCACAGGCCCGTTCGGACCATTGGTCCAAGTGTGGTTTTCCGCCCCGCAGGTACTTTCGCCTCATGCGGTCCGCTTTTTGGATACTCACTTCCTGCATCCTGTCGGGCGCCATGGCCCAGCCCGTTCCCGATACGCTGCTGTGGTCTGCTGCACGGCCGCTCCAAGCTACCGATTTCAAGATGGACCCGCAGTCATACAGCGGCCTGGGCGGCGAGTTGATGTGCATGCTGTCCACCAACTTTACCAAGGCTGGTGCATTCGCCAAATCGCGCTTCGAGGTGGCCGCCTATTTCGACCGGGCCAAGTCATGGATCGACCCCAACGGGGACCAGGCGGCGATGGTGGCCTACTTCCAAGTGCTGTTCGATATCTACGAACTGCACGCGCGGCAGCTGAAACTGGAGCTTGAACAGCAGGCCCCGCGCGGCAACCCCACGGAGTTCATGAATGCCCGGTACTATGCGGCCATGGCGGCGATCTTGGAGCAGAGCAACCGGTTCCGCAAGGAAAGCCGCATGGGCTTGGACCACGTCGTGGTGAAGCAATGGAAGGACCGCATCGAGGTGGAGATCGCATCGTTGCCCTCTACGCAAGGCCAATGACGGGAACGGCGATGGTCGCAAATTCATGTATGGTTGTGGTTTCATTCGTATCCGTGGTATAACCGTCATTCCGTACTTGGCCCGGAATCCCGGTTCTTCGCCGGGCATCAGGGTGGTATTTGGGTAACCTTGCCGAACAGGAGATTTCCGGGGCTCCCCCTTTTTTGAGCATTGCCGGTTCTCCTGTTGACACATGACCACTGCCGAAGCACGTACCTTGTTTGGCCAGGTGCCGATCCTTTTCACCCGACCCAATCGCTGGCTGGAGCTGGGCTGCGGCACGGGCACCTTCACACGGGCCTTGGCTGAGCTGCTGCCGCCCGGAAGCACCATCACGGCAGTGGATCGCGATGAGGATGCGTTGCGCGCCGTACCCGCCCTGCACAACGGCGTGCGGATTACCGCGCTGAACGCCGATGTGCAGGAGCCATTGCCCGGCCCTATGGACGGCGTGCTGCTGGCCAACGTGCTGCACTTCGTGGAAAGCAAGGAGGAGCTGCTGGCCCGTATTGCACACGTGACCCGCACCGTGGTGATCGTTGAATATGACACGGCACGTCCAATGGTCCCGTGGGTACCGTTCCCGCT
>JAFDZG010000333.1 GCA_018267065.1 Bacteroidota bacterium | reverse complement strand
TGTGTGCCTGGATTGAGCATGCCCGTGCCCATTACCGTGAACGGCGAGGAACGCACGGTGGCCATTGGCACACAGTGGTCCAACCCTGCCCATGGCTTGAACAAGCGCACCGCCACCCTTACGGCGGACCGCAATTGGTACATGGAGGTGAAACGCGTGGGCAAGGCTGCGCTTCGCGTGCGATAAACCGGGCAATTCCCTATTTTCGGGACGACGGGCACACCCCCCTTGTAAATGATGCGCGCCTTGCTCCTGCTGGTATTGTGTACCACCGTGCTGCACGGGCATGCCCAATTGGGGAATACCGTTCGGCACCTCCTGAACGGCGATCCCAATGCACCGCCGGACCATGACACCAGCTACATTGCCAGCTACCGGAGCAACCTCACCCTTTCGCTGCTGGTGAGGTACCAATCCGTGGACGTGGACATCGAGCAGGACGAGGGGGATGACCTTTCTTTTTCCGCCAACACCACGGAACAATATGGGGTGGGGCTAAACTTCAAGTGGCTCAGTGCCGAAGCCACGTTCAACGTGCCTGCCTTTGACGATTACGATCCGGCGCTGGGCAAAAGCAGATCGCGCGGGTTCGGCCTGGGCTACACCGGGCGCAGGCTTTGGGCGCGGGGGTTCTGGAACAACACCACCGGCTATTACCTGCAAAACCCCACCCGCTGGACCGAGGGCTGGAAGGAAGGCGACGCTCCTGTCACCCGCCCCGACATTTCCAGCAAGAGCTATGTGCTTTCGGTGAATTATGCCTTGAGCGGGAAACGGCGCTTCAGCCAGAACGCGGCGCTCTTCCAAGTGGAGCGCCAGAAAAAAAGCGCAGGCACCTTCGTGGTGGGCCTTTCCGGCTGGCTCACCACCGTGGCGGGCGACAGCTCCCTGCTGAGCCCAGCCCTCGTGGACACCTTCCAGCTCGCCAGCGGGTTCAGGCAATTGGACCGCACCGTGGCGGCCTTCACCATTGGCTACACGCACACCTTCACCTTTTGGAAAAAGGGTTTCATCACCGCTTCGTGGATGCCGGGCTTAGGCTACGTACACCAGCGGATCGGCGTGGGCGGCACCACCGAACTGGAGGGATCTGGCGCGGGGGCTGTTTCAGAGTTCAAACTGGGCGCCGGGTACAATGGCAACCGCTGGTACACGGCGCTGACCATGGCCTATTATTACAGCACCACGCCCATTGCGGAGCATTTGAACCTGAGCACCAATTATGGCTTCATCCGGTTCGCCTTGGGCATCCGGTTCGGTGATCCGGGCATCAAAGGGCTGGAGAAAGTGGGCCTTTGACCGGATTTCAGGGCCGCATCGCCTTTGCCAGCCGCGCCGCTGCCGTGGCCCGCACCTTGTTCCGCACCAGCGGCGTCCAGCCCAGCAACAGGCCGCGCCAGCCCAGTGCCTGCCGCGACCAGCGCCAAAAGTTGAACCGGTCATGCTGGCGGAAGATCAGGCCGTCACGAATTTCAAACGTGCTGTGGATGATGTTGTGTACCGGGCGACCCGTAGCGGAAAAGGTATAGAACGCATCGCAAACGCTACGCCCGCGGGTTCCGGTCTCCTCCCCGATGGTGAACGTGACCCGCAGGTCCGTGCCACTGGAAAGCAACATCTTCCACATGGCGCGCACCCCGGCAGCATCCAGGTCCGGGAACACGGGATCACTGAACCACGCCTCTTCGGCATAGCAGGCGCCCATGGCCGCCCAATCTCTTTGGGCCAGTGCAGTATAAAAGCGTTCCACCACGGACATGCGCCAAGCGTTTGCCAGTGCCAAAATACACTCCGGGCAGGCCGTGAACCCGATCCGGCATGAGGAATGGATCTCCAACTTTTTTTTCCCAAGGAGGGTGAACGCCATGCCCTTTGGGTCGGGCGCTGCGATCCTGATGGGACGCAGAAAACCATGTTCCCGCAACTTCCTGTTGCGCATAACTCCCCAATGAAGCCAAGAGCCAAATTGGGAAAATCACGCTATACGATCATTGGCAATCCCTCCAACCGGTGCCGATTTTGCAAATAATGCCGCTTGCCCCGCCAGGTGCCGCTAAATTTGCACGCTTTAGGCCATGCAGGCGGAAGAGATGAGCAATCCAGAGCAGCACAGGGTACAATTGAGCGCCAACCAGAAGGCCAAGCGCATCAACCAGGACCCGGACATTTACGGCACCTTCGCGGAGATCGGGGTGGGCCAGGAAACGGTGCGCCACTTCTTCCGTGCCGGAGGGGCATCGCAGACCATCGCGAAGGCCATGAGCGCCTACGACAAGGACTTCAGCAATGCCATCTACGGCGCTGAGCCGGGCAACCGCTTTGTATGCGAGAGCCGGCTGCGCAACATGATCCGGCATGAATACAGCCTGATCGTGGAACGCCTGGACCGCGCGGACCACCCTACCCAACGCTTTTTCAGCTTCGCCAACACCGTGGCCAGCAGCTCCTACGAGCGCCCGCATTCCGGCCACGGCTGGATCGGGGTGCGCTTCCAAACCGCGCCGGACAAGCCCACCAACGATGTCATCATCCACATCCGCCTGCACGACCCCGACATCAACCTGCAGCAGGAAAGCATCGGTGTGCTGGGCGTAAACCTCCTGCATGCCTGTTTCTTCCTGTATGAAGACCAGGATGCGATGCTCACCTCGCTGTACGACAACGTGAGCAGGCACGTGGTGGAGATCGACATGATCCAGATGAACGGGCCGGACTTCAGCCATGTGGACAACCGCCTGCTCAGCCTGCAATTGGTGAAGCGCGGGTACACCGATGCCGTGATCTTCGGGCCTGACGGGCAAAACCTGCAAGCCAGCGAAGTGCTCTACAAGAAGAACATCCTGGCCATCCGGGGCAGCTTCCGCCCCGTGACCAAGGTGAACATCGACATGATCATGAACGGCTACAACATGTTCATCAAGGAACAGCGTGTAGACCGGCGGAACCTGCAAGTGCTCTTTGAGATCACGCTGAACAACCTGCAGGCCGACAGCGGGGCGGTGGATGAAAAGGACTTCATTGACAGGGCCGACATTCTCTGTTCGCTGGGCCAAACCGTGCTGATCAGCAACTACCAGGAATACTACAAACTGGTGGAATACTTCAGCCGCTTCACCAAAGCGCGGATGGGCGTGATCATGGGGGTGAACAACCTGATCGAGGTGTTCAACGAAAAGTATTACCGCCACCTGAACGGCGGCATGCTGGAGGCGTTCGGCATCCTCTTTACCCGCGACCTGAAGATCTACGTGTACCCCAGCAAGCCCACGGTGGAAGCGCCGGTAATGGACCTGGGCAACATGCCGGTGCATCCGCGCCTGCGGCCGCTGTACGACTACCTCCTCAGCAACAAACGCATGGTGGACATCGAGACCTACGACCCCACCGTCCTGCACATCTTCAGCGTGGCCGTACTGAAGATGATCCGCGAGGGAAAAGCGGGCTGGGAGTCCATGGTGCCGCCCTACGTGGACAACATGATCAAGGACAACAGCCTCTTCGGCTACAAGCCACCCGTGAGCGAGGCGAATCCAGGCAAGGCCAAGGTGAGCAAGGTGTAAGAGCCTGTTCGGAATCCCTTCAAGCTCCCTCCTCCGGTCCCCCCGATGGATCGGGACGCAAGCGCTTTTCCGCCCATACCTCGCCGGGATATGATCCCGTGGGCACCCTTCCTTCCATCGGGATGATCTGCGGGCTTTGCCTGAAAGCAAAGTAGCCACGGGTTCCTTCGCCCAAGAAGTCCCAAACAGATCATTAGGTCCGCACCGTGCAGAATCGTGTACTGCACGCTCCTGCCCCATTGCCTTGGGCAATGGCCATATAAAAGTATTTATATGCTTTTACTTCCTTTTTGGGGTTAACTTTGCCCCCATAAGACACCTCACTGTCAACCATGGAAACCACGACCGATAACATCCTCGACGTAACCCGGCTCGCGCCCGCTGTGAAGCACAGTACCATCTTCGCCCAGGTGGACGCCCTGAAGG
>JAFDZG010000332.1 GCA_018267065.1 Bacteroidota bacterium | reverse complement strand
GCTCAGCGGCATCGTGGCCAACCATGTGCCGCGCTACCTGCTGAAGAACCGGTTGCCCAGCTTCGCCACCAACAGCATCCCGGACTGGGAAACAAAGGTGGAGGCCATCGTGGGCGAAACCATGCACGAGGACCTGCGCTTGATCAGCGGAATTCCCGCCTGGGTACAGATGTATTTTGAACGCTTGCTGGCCCACGCCGGCAAAGCCACCGTGCGCGAAGTGTTTCCCAACTTCTCGCTCTTTGTGTACGGCGGCGTGAACTATGCGCCCTACCGCAGCCGCATGGAAAAATTGATCGGGGCGCCCGTGGACAGCGTGGAGCTTTTCCCGGCCAGCGAGGGCTTCATCGCCTACCAGGACCAAGGCCCGGACGAAGGCATGCTGCTGGTGCTGGACAATGGCATCTACTACGAGTTCATTCCCACCGGTGAGCTGGGCAGGCCGGATGCACGGCGGCTTTCCATCGGTGAAGTGGAGCCGGGCGTGAACTATGCGCTCGTGCTGCACACCAACGCCGGCCTGTGGGGCTACCTGATCGGGGACACGGTAAAATTCGTTTCGCTGAACCCGCCGCGCATCGTGGTCACCGGGCGCACCAGCCACTACACCAGTGCCTTCGGCGAGCACGTGATCGCCGAAGAGGTGGAAGGCGCACTGAAGGAAACCATGCAGGCCATGCCTTGCGAAGTGGCCGAGTTCACCGTTGCCCCGCAACTCTCCCCCGCCAACGGCCTCCCCTATCACGAATGGTTCATCGAATTTGCACAACCACCTGCGGACCTGCGCGCATTCGCATTGGCGATCGACCACGCGCTGCAACACCGCAATCCCTACTACAAGGACCTGATCACCGGCAAGGTGTTGCAACCCCTTGTGATCACCACCGTGCGGCGCGGCGGCTTCACGGCATGGATGAAGGCACGCGGCATGAACGACGCACAAAGCAAAGTGCCGCGCTTGGCGAATGACCGCAAATACGTGGAAGGGCTGCATTGATGCGACCTTTGCGGCATGCCCATCGGCACGGACATTGAACAGGCGGCTGCGTTATTGAGGCAGGGCGAAGCCGTGGCCATCCCCACGGAAACGGTGTACGGCCTCGCGGCCAATGCCTTCAATGAGGTCGCCGTGCTGAAGATCTTCCAGGCGAAGCAACGCCCCAGTTTCGATCCGTTGATCGTACATGTGCACAGCCGCATGCAGGTTGAACAACTGGCGGCATCCTTGCCCGCAGGCGCGGAAGCCCTGATGGCCCGTTTCTGGCCCGGCCCGCTGACCATCATACTGCCCAAGACGGACATGGTGCCCGACCTGGTGACCAGCGGCCTGGACACCGTTGCCGTGCGCATGCCCGTGCACCCCATGGCGCTCAAGCTGTTGGCCGCGCTGGAATTTCCGCTGGCCGCGCCCAGCGCCAACCCGTTCGGCTACGTAAGCCCCACCACCGCGCAGCACGTTGCGGACCAGCTCGGTTCCAAGATACCGTACATCCTCGACGGCGGCCCGTGTGCCGTGGGCGTGGAAAGCACCATCATCGGCTGGGGGGCGGAAACGGAACGGTGGACCTTGTACCGCGAGGGCGGTACCGCCAAGGAACCGATCGAATCGGTGATCGGGCCTCTCCGCATAGCGGACAAAAGCCCATTGCCGGTATCGCCCGGCATGCTGGAAAGCCATTACGCACCGGGCAAGCCCGTGATCATCGGCAACATCACCTCCTTGATGAAAGCCCATGCCGGCAAACGGTGCGGCGTGGTCTCCTTCACCAACAATTTCGGCGCCGCGCACAACGAAGTGCTTTCCGCAGCGGGCGACATCAATGAAGCCGCGCGGCATTTGTTCGCTGCATTGCGCCGCTTGGACGCCAGTGATGCAGCGCTGATCCTCGCCGAGGTTTTCCCCGGCGGGGGACTGGGCGCCGCCATCAACGACCGTCTTCTACGGGCCTCGGCCAAGCGTTGAGCGGCCGTAGAAACCGGAATCCTCCGGCCATTCCCGAACTTCGCGCACCAAATCCGGCTACAGCGTGCCCCAGCAACCCGCCCCCAAACGCATCGCCATCCTTGGCAGCACCGGCTCCATCGGCACCCAGGCATTGGAAGTGGCGCGGCAACAATCCGCACGCTTCCAAGTGGAATTGCTCAGCGCCGGCAGGAATGCCGCGCTGCTTATCGCCCAAGCCAAGGAGTTCAAGCCGAACGCCGTGGTGATCGGTGACGAAAGCCGCTATTTGGAAGTGCGCGACGCGCTGTTCCCCTTGGGCATAAAAGTCTTTGCGGGCGCAACTGCCATTGAACAGGCCGTGGCCATGGAAGACATCGACGTGGTGCTCACCGCCATGGTGGGCTACGCCGGGCTGCGACCCACGATGGCGGCCATCGCGGCCGGGAAGGCGATCGCGTTGGCCAACAAGGAAACCTTGGTGGTGGCGGGGGAATTGGTAACGCGTGCTGCACGCGCCAAGGGCGTGAACATCTATCCGGTGGACAGCGAGCACTCGGCCATCTTCCAGTGTTTGGCGGGCGAATGGGACAACCCCGTGGAGAAAATCGTGCTCACGGCCAGCGGCGGCCCGTTCCGCGGCAAGACCAAGGCGGAACTAGCCGCGGTAACCCGCGAGCAAGCATTGAAGCACCCCAATTGGGACATGGGCGCCAAGATCACCATCGACAGCGCCAGCCTGATGAACAAAGGCTTGGAGGCCATTGAGGCCAAGTGGCTTTTCAGCCTCAACCCGGAACAGATCGAGATCATCGTGCACCCGCAGAGCATCATTCACAGCTTGGTGCAATTCCGTGATGGCAGCCTGAAGGCGCAGCTCGGCCTGCCCGACATGAAGTTGCCGATCCAATATGCGCTGGCCTATCCGCAGCGCTTGGCCACGGATTGGCCGCGCTTTGATTTCACGCAGTACCCCAGCCTCACCTTCGAGCCGCCGGACATGGAAGCCTTCCCCAATTTGGGGCTGGCCTTGGAAGCCATGCAGCGCGGCGGCAATGCGCCCTGCGTGCTGAACGCGGCCAATGAGGTGGCGGTGGAAGCATTCCTGCAAGGGAAGACCAGTTTTCCGGGCATGAGCGACATGGTGGCCGATCGCTTGGCAAAGGCGACCTTTGTAGCTTCACCGACACTTGATGACCTGGAGGCCAGTGACGCGGAAACGCGCCTTGCTGCCCGTGAATCACTGAAAACCACGCCATGGAGTTCCTGATATATGCCGGCCAATTGGTCCTGGGCCTGTCCATTTTGGTGGCCCTGCACGAGTTCGGCCACTTTCTGCCCGCCAAGCTCTTCGGCATGCGCGTGGACAAATTTTTCCTCTTCTTCGACGCACCCTATGCCTTGGTGAAAAAGAAGATCGGGGAAACCGTGTACGGCATCGGCTGCCTGCCATTCGGCGGCTATGTGAAGATCGCCGGCATGGTGGATGAAAGCATGGACGCCGAGCAGAAAGAGCGGATGAAAAAACCGCCTGAGCCGTGGGAATTCCGTGCGAAGCCGGTATGGCAGCGCCTGATCGTGATGGTGGGCGGCGTAACGGTGAACGTGCTGCTGGCATTTGCCATCTATTCCATGGTGCTCTTTGTATGGGGCCGCGAATACCTGCCCGTGCAAAACCTCACCTACGGCGTGTCCCCCAGCGCCCTGATGAAGAGCGAGGGCTTCCGCGATGGCGACAAGATCGTGGACGTGGACGGCAAGACACCGATGACCCTTGGCGATGTGTCACTGGCCATCCTGATCAATGGTGCGCGCCAGGTAACCGTGGAGCGTGAGCAACCGGACGGCAGTTGGAGGAAACAGACCATTGAGCTCAGTGCCAACGTGCAGGAACAGATCCTGGAAAACAACGACAAGGTGCTCTTCAGCCCACGCTTTCCCTTCTTCGTGGATTCCGTGCTCGCCGGGCACAATGCCAAGGAAACCGGCAGCTTCCGCAAGGGCGACCGCATTGTGGCCGTGAACGGGCAGCCGGCGCGTTACTTCCAGGATTTCGTTGAAGCCGTGAAGGACAAGAAAGGACAACAAGTGCAAGTGACCTTGCTGCGCGAAGGCCACACCGTGGAAGTACCGGTGGACGTGGACGACAACGGCATCGTAGGGCTGCAACCCAAGGCCCCGGGCGATTTTTTCAAGTATGCCACGGAAACGTTCAGCTTCTTTGGCAGCATTCCGGCCGGGATCCAATACGGCTGGCAGCGCCTGATGGACAACATCAACTCGTTCAAACTGCTGGGAAGCAGCGCCGGCGTAAAGCAGATGGGCGGCCTGATCGCCATGAGCAAGGCTTACGGCCCGCATTGGATCTGGCAGCGTTTTTGGGAAATGACGGCCTTCCTTTCCCTGGCCCTGGCCGTGCTGAACATCCTGCCCATTCCGGCATTGGACGGCGGCCACGTGATGTTCCTGGCCTACGAGGCCATAGCCCGCAAACCGGCCAATCCCAAAGTGTTGGAATACGCGCAGATGGTCGGCATGGTGTTCCTGCTCACCGTGATCATTGCCGTGAACGGACACGACCTAGTGAAGCTCGTTACCGGGAAATTGTAGGGGTTGCCAGCCCGCGGCGTGCAACCTTTTTCGGCCCATTGGCGTAGGCACGCGCAAAGCCAAGTGCCATGCCCCACGTTATGCTCGTTGAGGACGATGCCTTGGTGCGGATGTTGATCGCGCACCGGGCCATGGATGCACATTGGCGCGTTACCACCTTGCAGGACGGGCGCGACTTGGAGCGGATGATGCGGGACGAACCTGCGGACCTGCTGCTGATCGACCTCGGGCTGCCGCACGTGGACGGGCTCGCGCTGGTGGAAGGATTGCGCGCCAAAGGGTTCAATACGCCGGTGATCATCATCACCGCCTACGAGCTTCCGCACTTGCGGGACACCATCACCGGCGCCGGCGCCAACGAACTGTTGCAAAAACCGTTCGACGGCGACGAACTCCTGGCGTGCATGCAGCGGTTGCTCGCTGCCTGATCCCGCTTCGCCACCTTTGCCCCGTGGAAGTTGATGTGCTCATCCTGGGCCGCGGCATTGCCGGTGCCGTGCTTGCGGAATGCTGCCGCGCACGCGGGCTTTCGGTGCATGTTTTCGATCACAAGCGGCCCGGCAATGCCACCATGGCTGCTGGCGGCGCGGTAAACCCCGTGGTGCTGCGGCGCGATACGCCGTGCTGGCGCGCCAGCGGGCTGATGCCCGCGGCCAGCTCCTTCTACCGGGCTTGGGATGCAAGAGCGGGCAATTCCAGTTGGAAGGATTGTACCTTGATAAAGGTGTTCGGGAACCCCAAGGAGGCGGTGCAATGGGAACAGGCTTCGGCCAAGCCGGAGGGTGCGCCATTCTTGATCAGCCGAACGGAACCGGAGATCGATCAAGGGCCTTTCCGCGCCCCGCATGGATACGGTACCGTGGTGCAGGCCGGCCGCCTGGACATTCCCGCCCTGCTGGCAGCGCAACGCGAAGAACTCCTCCGGGGCAATGCACTCACTGAATGCGAAGTGCAGCCCCATGAGGTTCGGAGCGGGCCGGGATGTGTCCGTGTTGGCGCGGCGAAAGGCAAATGGCTCGTGCGGTGCACGGGGCCATTTCTTGAAGGGCCCGGGTTGTCCCTGGTGAAAGGGGAAACGCTCACCGTTCGGATCCCAGGCCTTCAACTTTCGGGCATGGTGCA
The DNA here is from genome assembly GCA_018267065.1 of Bacteroidota bacterium. Lineage (GTDB taxonomy): Bacteria > Bacteroidota > Bacteroidia > Flavobacteriales_F > PHOS-HE28 > PHOS-HE28. The sequence goes on along the minus strand of JAFDZG010000332.1, from coordinate 3,722 downwards.
TGGTGCCATCGGAATACTGCCTGCGGGGAATGACTTGTTCCGGGTGGGCGCCACCTTCAAATGGACCAATGTGTGGGAAGGCCCCACCGAAGCAGCGCAGGCATGGATGTTGGCGCGGTTGGCGGAACTGGTTGAAGCACCGGTGGAATTCGTGGAAACGCACGCCGGCGTGCGGCCCGCGGCCCGGGACCGCAAGCCTGTCCTGGGCATTACCGGGGAACGGGAAGCCGTGCTCAACGGCCTTGGTGCACGTGGCGTGATGCAAGCACCCTGGTGCGCCATGCACCTCTTGGACCATTTGATCGACGGCAAACCGCTGGATTCCGAAGTGGACTGTCGCCGCTTTGCCTAACGGGAGCTTTGCTTCCGGGCGGCACTTTCTTCCGCAATTACATCCGCCAAGGCCCGCCGGTGAAACTTGGCGCTGATCGCACCGAAGCGCAGCCGGGCCTCCGCGTTGTGCGGCTTGTGCAGGCCTTTCAGGTCCCAGGCCAGGGAACCATGCCGGGTAACAAATTCCTCCAGGTCCCGCACCACGAATTCCGCATGCTCGAAGCCTTCCGCGTAGCAGCTCCCCTGCTTGGGTGCGGGCACTTCCACCACATCAATAAGCCGGTGGTTGAAGTGCCATGGTTCTTGTAGGCGGAAAACGGCGATCGGCCGGTCGTTGACAAGCTGCTCACCAAGCAATTCTCCCTTGCCGGCCAGCTCAGCGCACAATTCCAGGTATCGTTCGCCAGTGGCCACCCGGTGGCAGATGTGGTCGAGCGGAAGCATCTCCACGTCCACTCCACTGCGCTGCAGGTTGCCATGCAGCGCGTCAAGGAACTCCTTCGGTGATTCCATGCCTCAGCGCACGGCGCCCGGTGAGTGGTTCATCACCTGGCCCAGCCTGTCCGGGAAATAGCGGTCGGCCAGCTTCACGAACTCATCGCCGCGCATGAAGTGGTCCATGGTCACGTCCTCGGCTCGGCTGATGCCGCAGGCCGCAAGCAGCTCCATCAGGGTTTTCAAGGTGTTGTCGTGGAAATTGCGGACGCGCACGCACTTTTCCTCCACCACCAGGCCGCGCACCAGGCCGCGATCATGCGTGGTGATGCCCGTGGGGCAGGTATTGGTGTTGCAGCGCAAGGCCTGGATGCAGCCCAGGGAAAAGAGGAAGCCCCGTGCGCTGTTGCACAGGTCCGCGCCCAATGCCAGCATTTTCATCAGGCTGGCGGCTGTGAGCACTTTCCCGCTGGCAATGATCTTGATCTCGTCGTGCAGCTTGTAGCGCTCCAATGTGCGCCGCACGAACATCAGGGCGGGTTCAATGGGCATGCCCACGGAATCCGTGAACTCCAGCGGCGATGCGCCGGTACCGCCTTCCGCTCCGTCAACCGTAATAAAATCCGGCCGCATCCCGGTCTCCACCATCTTGGCGCAGACCTCGTCGAACTCTTCCGTGCGCCCGATGCACAGCTTGAAGCCCACGGGCAATCCTCCGCTCAGTTCGCGGAGGGTTCCCACGAACTGCAGCAGGCTGGTTGCATCGTGGAACGCGGTATGGCCCGGGGGCGAGATCACCGTGGTGTGGGGCTCCAAGTGGCGGATCCGCGCGATCTCCGGCGTGTTCTTCACCGCAGGCAGCACGCCACCATGGCCGGGCTTTGCGCCTTGGCTGATCTTCAGTTCGATCATGCGCACCTGCTTGTGCGCCGCCACCTTGGTGCGGAACAATTCCGCATCAAAATTGCCGTCCTTGTCGCGGCAGCCGAAGTAGCCCGTTCCGATCTGCCACACCAGGTCACCGCCAAACTTCAAGTGGTGGTCGCTCAGTCCGCCTTCACCGGTGTTGTGGTAGAAGCCGCCCATCTTGGCGCCCTTGTTCAGGGCCATCACCGCCCGGTCGCTCAGTGCGCCGAAGCTCATCGCCGAAACGTTCAGCAGGGAGGCCATGTAGGGCTGCTTGCAGTAAGCCCCGCCGATCTTCACGCGGGGCGGTTCCGCCGGGTGTTCCTTCGGGTAAATGGTGTGCCGGATGCCTTCATAGTTGCCCGCGTTGATGTCGAGCTGGGTACCGAACGGCACCGTGTCCATCACGTTCTTGGCGCGTTGGTACGCCAGCGAGCGCTGCTGCCTGCTGAAGGGGCGGCCGTCCGTGTGCCGTTCAATGAAGTACTGTTGGATCTCCGGGGAAATGAACTCGAACGCGTAGCGGAAATAGCCAAGGACCGGAAAATTCCGCAGGATGGTGTGCTTCGGTTGCAGCACATTGTAGATGCCCACCAGCACCAATGGCCCCACTATTACATAAGCCCACAGGAACCCCGGATGGAACCATCCGATGATGCCGATCAACAGGACAAGAATGACAGCGATGAGGTAAAAAAGCCTGCGCATGGCCGTGAAGTTAGAAATCCGTGAAAACGCGGCCTGTCGGTCAGGCTACTATGCATCAACGGGAAATGGAACAAACCATGCACCATGAAAGTTTGGCGCTCATCCAAGGGTATCATCACTGTGGACTGGCTGAAAGGCCCGGCACGGTTTTCGGGCTGGGGCACCGGCAACAGTTTGGTAGCCCACTATGACCAACCGTGTCACCACGGCCTCCCGGCCTTTGTGCTCTTGTTCCTGCCGCCGTTATGGTCGCGCTCCAGCCGCTGATGCGGGTCTTCGGCATGGCCGACGTAGTAACGGTCCTTGCCAGTGCTGTACAGGATGTAGGTGGCGAAGGGCATCCATGCAAAGGGCCGCCCCGTGCGGGAGCGGCCCTGGAGTGGAGAATATCGGAGTCGAACCGATGACCTTCCCGCACGCTGTGCGGGACGCTCTATGTCCCTGCCTGGATGAGCGCCTCGATGAACGCCCTGCTTTTTCGAGCCTTAATGGCCCGTTCCATGGCCATGGCCTCCGCGCGGGATGGGAACCAGCGCTCCCAACGGTGTTCCCACGGCCTCCCGGCCTTGGTGCTCTTGTTCCTGCCGCCGTTATGGTCGCGCTCCAGCCGCTGGTGCGGGTCCTCGGCGTGGCCGACGTAGTAACGGTCCTTGCCGGTGCTGTACAGAATGTAGGTGGCGAAGGACATCCATGCAAAGGGCCGCCCCGTGCGGGAACGGCCCTGGAGTGGAGAATATCGGAGTCGAACCGATGACCTCTTGCATGCCATGCAAGCGCTCTAGCCAGCTGAGCTAATCCCCCAATATGTCAAAGCCCGAACTGATGACCTTCCCGCACGTTGTGCGGGACGCTCTAGCCAGCTGAGCTAATATCCCAAAATTGCAACCCGGCGAATGGCAGTGCAAAAACCGGAGCGCAAAGATATGCGAAAAGCCAAATACATCACCTGTGGGGGATCTCATTTCCCGTCATCCCGAATGACGGATCCGCATGTTGTTGGGCGATTTCCTCCATGAGGAGCTGATCCGGGGCAGGCCTTGTCCACTTCGGTGATCACCGCTCCCCGCTACCTTCGCTGAACACCACATGCAGCCAGAAACCGCCCTGTCCCTTTGCAAAGCACTGGGTGAAGACCATTGCCTCTTCGGGTACAGCGGCAATTTTTCCGACGAACATTCGGTGCGGCTGATCGAACTGGTTTCGGCGTTGGCCTCCTCCACGGGTTCCGCCATGGCTGGACGGGGGCGGCTGGGCTATGTGATGGTGGAGGCTTTCCAGAACATTGTTCGGCATCGCGCAGAAACGGGAAACATGGCACCATGGGGCGGGGCCAGAAGCTT